>CANDBG010000055.1 GCA_947382875.1 uncultured Oscillibacter sp.
GGTAAAAAGAGGGTTGATTTAGGGGCTATCCACCACAAAATTGGAAGAGCCCAAATTTGGCCGGCTGGGCTAGACTGGAACGGTATATTGTGGAGGATTTGTTGGGCGGCGGCATGAATTTCTGCTTCGGCAATCTGTTCAGTGACCCGATCCTGCGGATAATCTTTAACAAGGCCATGTGGAATATCAACACACACCAGACGCCCGGTTCCATGATCTATGGGAATACCATTGATTTCGGTACGGATATTCCCCGAAATTACGGTGCGCTATCCTCCTTTGCCCTGGCGGACGTGATTGGACAGATGAAGTATCCCACCGGCCATGCTGTGTGTGCAATTCCGGTGACAGAGGCAATCCGGGTTCCTTCGGCAGAGGAGATAATTGAATCCCATCATACGCTGGATATTATGATGGAAAAGGCGCGGTATTACATGGATTATATCGACTTTGGCCGCGTGGAAGCGGAAGCGAAACTCTTGAATGTCAGCGGCAACGTCTTTTTCGAGCGAGTGCTGAACGCCCTGGACGATCTGGGGGTTGATATCACCCACGCAGGTCAGGTCATGGCCGTTTTGAAGGGGATCGGAGCCGAACAGCTGGAGGTTCATTTCGGCGTGGGAAAAAAGGATGCGCTGGCAATGCGCGGACGGGAACCGGTCCGCCCCACCAATATCATCCAGACCATCAGCGCCACGGGCGATCAGCTGATTGCCAGAATGCCGGAGCTGGCGGAAAAGCCGCTGGAGGGTGTGAATGTTGTAATCGGTGCAACGGATATCCATGTATTTGGCAAGGAAGTCATCAAAAAGATTCTCCGCGTTGCCGGCGCAAACATTTATGATTTGGGCGATGCAACTCCAGTGGAAGAATTTGCCGATACATTGATTGAAACGGAGAGCAAGATTCTGGTAGTAAGCACTTACAATGGTATGGCTTACAGCTTTGCAGATGCGATGGTGAAGAAACTGAAGGAGCTGCATCTGGAAGATGTCAGGTTCCTTATGGGCGGACGGCTGAACGAGGCAATGGAGGGCCATGATCTGCCGGAGGATGTATCCGGCCTTTTGGCAGAGATGGGCGTTAATGTGGACAACAACGCAGAGACGATTGTTGAGACCATTCGACGTTATAGCGTATAGTGTCAGGTCAAAGGAAAGAAAGACTTGGATTCCAAATATTGAAATCATTGGATTTTGATTTTTGAAATTTTGTGCGCCGTTTCGCTTGACAGAAACGTATTTGAAAGCTATGATAAAAAGAGGAAGTTCTTCTCACGACGGACCCGCGGGAGATTCCCGCAGGACCGTTTGTGAGCGGCGCGGCGCCTCTTGCATTTAATAAAGGAAAGAGAGTGATCATATGGCAAAGGTATCGATTGTAAAAACGGAGAACCATAGTTATGAGGCCATCAAGCGGGCAGTGGACCAGGTTATCCGGGACATTGGCGGTCTGGAAGACATTATCAAGCCCGGCGATAAGGTGCTCATCAAGCCGAACCTGGTGGCATGTCCCACGGACCGCCTGTCCGGCGGCGTTACCCGCTGGGAGGTCTGCCTGGCCATTTACGAGGCCGTCCAGGCTGTGGGGGCAAATCCTGTGATTGCAGAATCCTCCGCCGCCGGCGCTGATACCGAACTGACCATTGCCAAGTGCGGCTATCAGGAACTGCGGGACAAGGGCATTCCCGTCATTGACCTGAAAAACAAAGAAAACGCCCGATGCACCATGGAGGTGGAAAATGGCGTAGTCTTTGACAAGATCAACACCTGGGAAATGGTGCGGGATGCGGATGCAATTATTACCGTTCCGGTGATGAAGACGCATGACCAGACCGAGATTACCCTGGGCCTGAAAAACCTGAAGGGCCTCCTGATTGACACACAGAAAAAGGATTTCCACAAGAAGGGCTTGATTGAGGGCGTTGTAGACTGGTGCAAGACGCTGAAGCCCTGCCTGGAAATCATTGACGGTACATATGGACAGCAGGGCCTTGGACCGATTTTCGGTGAGACGAAGGAAATGAATTTGATCATCGGCTCAAAGGATCTGGTTGCCTGCGAGGCCGTCACGGGCAAGATCATGGGCTATGAGCCGGAAGAAGTCATGATTACGAAGGCATCCTTCAACCGCGGTATGGGCGAGATGGATTTGAGCAAAATTGAAGTGGTGGGCAAATCGATTGAGGAAGTGGCAAGTCGTTTCAAGCGTTCCAGCGAGGTGACGATTGAGGGGATTCCTGCATCGTTCAACCTGATTTTCAGCAAAGACGCCTGTACCGGCTGTCATAATACGGTAATCAGCGCACTGATGGACATGAAGGCTCAGGATTTGTTCCCGTATCTGGAGGGCATGAATGTCTGTGTCGGCCCCTGCACAAAGGAGCACCTGCCCGCAGACGCAACGGCGGAAAATACCGTTTGTGTAGGCATCTGCTGCAAGAAGCTGGCGGATGAAATGGGCTTCCGCTGGGTTGTAGGCTGCCCGCCGGGAAATGCAGATGTGGTCAAGGGCATTCTGGGGGACCGGAAGGAATACGGCGTACGCTACAACTGATTTTCTGGGGATATTTCGAAAAAGATACGATAAAACGTCAAAGCCGGGCTTCTTCGGAAGTCCGGCTTTTGCCGTTTTGCGGATTACGATTGAAATTGTTTCTTTTCTGCGATATAATCAAAAGAATGTGATTCTATCATTTTCAGCGCATGAGGCGGTTTTCTATATAAAGGAGGCGTTTCTATGACGAAGCAGGAAGAAAAACAGAAACTGCGGCAGATCGTCCGGCGTTTGGAGGCGGAACTCCCTGTCTCCTATCAAACGAAATCCAGTGCGGCGATTGCGGCGCGACTGCTGTCCATGCCCGTATATCAGACAGCGGAAACCATATTCTGCTTTACGGGCGTGGGGGCGGAAATAGACACCCGTCCCGTTCTGGCGGACGCCCTGGCCGCCGGGAAACGGCTCTGTGTACCGCTCTGCACCGGACCGGGCCTCATGGAGCTGCGGCAGATTACAGACCTCACGCAGCTAACTCCGGGAGCCTACAACATCCCTGCGCCTCCTCCGGAGAGCGTCCCTGTGCCTATAGACGGCGTAGATTTTGCGGTCATCCCCTGTCTGACGTGCAGCCACAGCGGACGGCGGCTGGGCCGGGGCGGCGGTTATTACGACCGCTTCCTGAGCCAGTACCGGGGCGGTGCGGTTCTCCTCTGCCGGGAACGCCTTATCCGGGAAGAAATTCCCGTGGAGCCGCATGACCTGCCGGTTCCGTGGGTGCTGACCGAGCGGGCGTTATACGAGGACGGCGTACCTGCCCGTTTGGGATAAGAGCAAAAGGGAAAATTTGAAAAAGCGAGGAAACGATATGACACATATTTATCTCATCCGTCACGCAGAGGCGGAGGGCAATTTATATCGCATCGCCCAGGGCCAGCACGACAGCAATCTCACCGACCGCGGCTGGCGTCAGGTTCACGCGCTGCAAAAGCGCTTTGCGGACATTCCCATCGATGCCGTATATTCCAGCGATTTGTACCGTACCTGCGCCACGGCGTCAGCGCTGTACAAGCCGAAGAACCTTCCGCTCCACCGCCGGAAGAACCTGCGGGAAATATGCGTCGGCGCGTGGGAGCAGCGTACCTGGGGCGATATCGCCCGCACAGAGGCCCAGGCCATGGAGGACTTTGGGCAGCACATGGACCGCTGGCGGATTCCCGGTGCGGAAACGCCGGGAGACGTTCTGACGCGGATTCGTACGGCGGTGGAGCAAATCGCGGCGGAGAATTTTGGAAAAACGGCAGCGGTATTCTGCCACGGCTACGCGATTCGTCTGCTGCTGGCATACCTCCAGGGCTATACGCTGGCGGAAACCGGAAGCAAACAGCCGACCGGAGATAACACCGCGGTATCGCTGCTGGAAGCGGAAAACGGGACGCTGCGTATTGTGTTCCAAAACGACAACCAGCACTTGCAGACGCCGGAATATCTGGCGGAAGAAAAGGTCCAAAAGCGGTCGACGGCTTTGGAACCGGGTCTATGGTTTACTCCGATGTCTTTGCCGGAGCACGCCGGACTTTTGCAAGAGGCTGTCAAAGCTGCGCGGGGCGACGCGGACGCAGACGCCCTTACATCCAGCGTAGAAGGCTGCACCGTCATAACCGGTTATCTGAACGAGAAACCGGTGGGCGTGCTTCAGCTGGGACCGGAGCCGGGATACATTGCCCTGGCGTACATCCGGGCGGACTGCCGGAAACGGGGCTTCGGCGTGCAGCTGATCGGGCAGGCCGTCCAGCACGCGCGGGCCAGAGACGGCGAACGCCTCTGCGCCGCATTGCCGCCGCAGTCCGGGGCGGAGACGTTTTTCCGTGACTGCGGCTTCCGTCCGACGGAGAAAACCGCCGGCGGAAAAATACTTTTTATAAAAGACATAGGCTTTGACCCGGAGATTTTAGGGAAATCGTGAACGTTTTGAAAACCTTTGACGTTTCAAGGGGCTTTCGGGACCATTCGTCAAAGAAGACGTTGACAAACCCGGTATGATTTTCCTATAATAGTCTCACGGCGTTCATAAAGGGAGTAGCTTGCGTGAGAGAACGCGGTGCAGCTCGTCACCACGGCGGGGGAAGCCCCGCCCGGGCACACCGAAAAAAGCGAGACTTTATCCGTAACCGCCGCTGTCATTCTGGCAGTGGCGGTACGGAAAAGGTCTCGCTGATTTTTTGGAAAGAGGTGGATTTTTATGGAAATCTGGATCGCGGTGCTGCTGTTTCTCCTGGGCCTGGTACTGATTATCAAAGGAGGGGACTGGTTTCTGAACGGGGCCGTCTGGATTGCGGAGGCAACGGGCGTGCCGCGGTTTATCATCGGCGCGACGGTGGTCTCCCTGGCGACCACCCTGCCGGAGCTGACGGTCTCTCTCACGGGTGTGCTGCAAGGGGAGGTTGATCTGGCGGTCGGCAACGCCGTCGGGTCCGTGACGGCAAACCTGGGCCTGATTCTGGGCATTTCCCTGGTGTGTATCCCGTCGCGGGTGAGCCGGAAGCAGTTTGAATTCAAGGCATTTTTAATGGTATGCGGCGCGGCGCTGCTGCTGGTTTTGTGCCGGGGCGGCGTACTGACAACCCTGCCGGGGATGCTCTTATTTGTAATTTTCGGCCTGTACCTTTGGAGCAACCTCCGGGACGCCCGGTCCGGCATGGCGGAGAACCGTCCCGCCAGGGGCCGTACGGTCTCTCGGCGGCAGATGGTTCAAAAGCTGGCGTTGTTTGCCGTGGGCATTGCGGCGATTGTGGCTGGCTCCCGGCTGCTGATCGACTACGGCAGCGAGCTGGCTCTTTTGATGGGCGTACCGTCCAGCATCATCGGCGTAACGATGGTGGCCGTCGGGACATCCCTGCCGGAGCTGGTGACGACCCTCACGGCCATCGCCAAAAAAGAGGCGTCCATGTCCGTCGGCAACATTATCGGCGCAAATGTCATTGATCTTACCATGATTCTCCCAGCCTGCACAGCGGTTTCCGGCGGACAGCTCACCATCGGCGGGCAGACAACCGCTTTGGATTTGCCGGTCTGTCTGCTGCTGTGCTGCGCAGCGGTTCTGCCGCCTTTGCTGATGGAGCGTTTTTACCGTTGGCAGGGCGTCATTATGCTTGCCATGTACGCCGGTTACGTTGTGACGCTGGTAACTTGAAAAGAGTTCTCTCTAACGCAAAAAGAACGGGGCGGTCCAGGAGGGCCGTCCCGTTCTTTGCGTGCCGGGGCTGCGTTACTGCCCGCCCTTCCCCGATTGGGTTCCAAATTGGTCAAACAAAGTGTCCAGAGCGGCGCTGGTTTTGTCCATCACGTGGGGGAGCTGCGACAGGTTCACTTCAATTTTCCGCAGTTCCGCCGTCATGTGACTGGAACCTGTTTCAAAGGTGCTCATCAACGACTGATACTGCGTCCGGAAGGTGTCCACGGTCTGACGGATTCGCTTCTGGGCGGCAGCTTCCAGATCGTCGGCCCGCTTGCGGGCCTCGCATTCAATGGCTCCCAGACGTTCCCGGAACTGGGCGTAGGCCAGAGCGTCCGGCTGCAGTTTCTCCACCTCGGCCCGCAGACGGGCGGTTTCGTCCTCCAGCTGACGAAGGGGTTCCAGCTTCTTTCGGCGTGCGGATTCCGCCCGCAGGTCCGACTGAAGACGGTCCCGTTCGCTTTTCAATTCGTCCAGCTGACGCTGCAAGTCCTCGACCTGATCTTCCAGGCCAGCGATTTGTGTCCGAAGGGAATGGCTTTCCTCCTGCAATTCCCGCTGAACCGCGGCGGCCTTTTCAGAGGCTTGCTCTATGTAACGAACAACATCCTGCTTGTCAAAGCCGCCGAAGGGTACGCTTTTGAATGAATAATTGTCCATAGGCACACCGCTTTCCTCAAACTTCTCTGCTATTCTAACACACCCTGCGACAATTTACAAGGCGTTCCGCAGGGCTTTTCGCAAGGAATGGTTTTTTGAAAGCATGCCGGAGGCGGCCCGCCCTGTCAAAAAGACGGAGCAGGCCGCCGGTATGAAGTCAGCAGCAGCCGCAGCCGGTGCAGCTGTCCGCGCAGGCGATGGTTGGCTCGCCGGCGGTCATGGTGACGCCGTAGCGAACGGGAACGGTGACGCAGATCTGCTGTGTCATGGTGACGGTCACGCTGGCGCCGCCGGCGTCGGTGACGCAGGTAGCGCAGGGCGTGCCCTGGCAGGCCACCGTTACGGCGCCTACGGTGGCGGTGGGGGTTAACGTCATGGGAGCGCTGACGTCGACGCATTGAGTACTGACTTTATTACAGCCGTTCAGAGGACAGCTTTCCTCTGTCGGGTATGGCAGAATGGTTTCATGCTCATAGGCTTCATTGATACGCAAAAGAATCCCTCGCTTCCTGGAAGTGATACCCCTTTCCGGGGTATCTGCATTATTCTATGCCGGACGGGGCGGTTTGGTCCCTGCAATTCCAGAGGGAGAGGCCGCCTTGGTTTTATGGAAGTGTTCCAAAAAGAAATTATATATGTAAGAACGGACCTGCGTGTTCGCCCCTGCAGGGCCATATTCCTTTTATTCATTGAAACTATTGACTTTCTCCAATCTGTCAAGTATGATAAGGAGCGACGCAAAAAGGCGGAAAGAAATTCCGTCTGTGCGGGATATGCAAAGGAAAAGAGAGGATCGATGTTATCATGAAACGGGAAGGGTTTCAGTCCCGGCTGGGATTTCTGCTGGTGAGCGCCGGATGCGCCGTCGGCATCGGCAATGTGTGGAAGTTTCCCTATGTCACAGGCGCAAACGGCGGCGGCGTGTTTGTGCTGTTTTACCTGCTGTTCCTGATTATTATGGGCGTGCCGGTGCTGACCATGGAATTGGCGGTGGGCCGCGCCAGCCGGAAAAGCGCCGTTCTGGGCTACAAGGCGTTAGAGCCGTCCGGGAGCAAATGGCACATTCACGGCTGGTTCTGCGTGGCGGGCTGCTGTCTTTTGATGATGTACTATACCACCGTTTCCGGCTGGATGCTGGGATATTTCTTCAAATTTGCCGCCGGATCGTTCAACGGTCTTGCCGGCGACGCGGTAGACGCTGTGTTCTTTAATATGCTGGGCAGCGCGGGCGAGATGGCGGCCTGGATGGTTATCACCGTTCTTGCCGGATTCCTGGTTTGCAGCTTCGGACTCCAAAAGGGCCTGGAGCGTATTACCAAAGTTATGATGATCGGCCTTTTGGCTCTGATCTCGGTGCTGGCGGTTCACAGTCTGACGCTGCCGGGCGGTATGGAGGGCGTCAAATTCTACCTTCTGCCGGATTTTGGCCGTGCCATGGAAGCGGGAATCGGTAATGTGATTACCGCCGCGATGAACCAGGCGTTTTTCACCCTGAGCCTCGGCATTGCCGCAATGGAGGTCTTTGGCAGCTACATGAAGCGGGATAACACCCTCACCAGTGAGGCCGTCCGCATTTGCTCCCTGGATACCTTCGTCGCGCTGATGGCTGGTTTGATTATTTTCCCGGCGTGCTTTGCCTTCGGCGTGGAGCCGGACCAGGGACCGTCCCTGATCTTCATGACCCTGCCCCGCGTGTTTGTCGACATGGCCGGAGGCCGTCTGTGGGGTTCGCTGTTCTTCCTGTTCATGACCTTCGCCAGCTTCTCCACCGTGATTGCTGTGTTTGAAAACCTGCAGGCCAACTGCATTGACAACTTTGGCTGGTCCCGGCGGAAAGCCGCGGTTCTGAACTGCATCTTTATTCTGATTGCCAGTATGCCCTGTGTTCTGGGCTACAACGTTTGGAGCAATCTGCGCCTCATCGGCGGACGGGATGTGCTGGACAGTGAAGATTTTCTTGTGAGCAATCTGCTTCTGCCCCTGGGTTCCCTGGTTTATCTGCTGTTCTGTGTTACGAAATACGGCTGGGGCTATGACAAGTTCCTGGAAGAGGCAAACGCCGGTGCGGGCCTGAAAATGCCCCGCGGCCTGAAAATGTATTTCCAATTCATTCTGCCGGTTCTGATTTTGATTATCCTGATACAAGGATTAATTCCCAAAGGGTAAGCGCATCCGGCCTTTTGCCGGCAGAGAAAAAGCGAAAATTGTGGGAAAAGCCCCTTGAAAAAACGGCGGAACTATGGTATGATTTACTCTCATAAATCAATCTCATGCGCTGCATGATGAAAAATTTGGAGGTTCCTTCTTATGAGCATCAAACTGCTTGTCACCATTCCTCAGCTTCTCTGCGGACTGGCGATTATCCTGATCGTCCTGTTTCAGTCCGGCAAGAGCGCGGGCCTGTCGGGAGCAATCGGCGGCGTGGCCGACTCTTTCCTGGCGAAAAACAAGGCAAAAACCATGGATGCAAAACTGGCCCGGGCTACCAAATGGGTGGGCGCTGCGTTCCTCATTCTTACACTGATTTTGCTGATTCTGGGCTGACGCCTCAAAGACGCTTTCCGTTTTTTCGGAAAGCGTCTCTTTTTTGCATTTTTTCTGCAAAATTTTCAAAAAAACTGGAAACGAACGTTTGCATTTTCGAGTTTTTTGTGATATAATATTTTTGTCAATCCGCCTTAGTGGCGAAAACTACCCCGCACCGCGGGAAGGAGGCTTGTTTTATGGTAAAGCTCACGTATATGCAGCAGAAGATCTACGATTATATCGCTACCGCAATTCAAGAACAGGGGTATCCCCCATCTGTTCGTGAAATCGGCAGCGCAGTGGGCCTGCGTTCGCCGTCTACCGTCCACTTCCACCTCAAGCACATGGAGGCTGCTGGAGTCATCACCAAGGGAGCCGGAAAGGGCCGCGCCATTACCCTCGTGGAACCGCCGGTGCGGAACCGGGTGCCGATTGTGGGCAACGTTGCCGCCGGAAGCCCCATTCTGGCCGAAGAATGCATCGAAGATTACCTCACCTTTGATACCGGCCTGCGGCCTGATGAAACCTTTGCCCTGCGGGTGCGGGGAGAGTCCATGCTGAAGGCGGGCATTTTGCCGGACGACCTGGTTGTTGTCCGCCGTCAGGCGACTGCGCAGCATGGCGAAATCGTTGTCGCCATGATCGACAATGAGGCAACTGTCAAGCGCCTTTCCCTGCGGAACGGTGAAATCTGGCTCCTGCCCGAAAACGATGAGTATTCCCCCATCGACGGATCGGAAGCCCAAATTCTGGGAAAAGTGACCGCTGTGGTCCGCCGGTATTGATTCCCACGCACTTTTATTAACGGCGCTCTTTCATTCGGAGCCGCCGGTCAGAAGGAGAACATTGCATGAATAAATATTACGTCACCACACCCATCTATTACCCGTCGGATAAACTCCACATCGGTCACACCTACTGCACCGTCGCCGCGGATACCTTGGCGCGCTATCACCGCCTGCGGGGTGAGGAAGTCATGTTTCTGACCGGTACGGACGAGCATGGCCAGAAAATCGAGGACAAAGCCAAAGAAGCCGGTGTAACCCCTAAGGAGTTTGTGGATCATATCGTAGAAGGGCCTCGGGGCGTGCTGGACCTGTGGAAGCTGATGAATGTCTCGAATGACCGCTTCATTCGCACAACCGACGGGTATCATGTGGAATCCGTACAGAAAATTTTCAAGCAGATGTACGAAAACGGCGACATTTACAAGGGCACCTATAAGGGGAAATACTGCAAGCCTTGTGAGTCCTTCTGGACGGAAAGCCAATTGGCAGATGGAAAATGTCCCGACTGCGGACGGGAGGTGCAGGACGCAGAGGAGGAAGCCTATTTCTTCCGCCTGTCCAAGTATGCCGACCGGGTGCGGAAGCTCCTGGAAGACACCGACTTCCTTCAGCCCCGAAGCCGGGTAAACGAGATGGTCAAAAACTTCATCGAGCCGGGACTGGAAGACCTCTGCGTTTCGCGTACCAGCTTCAGCTGGGGGATCCCGGTGGACTTTGACCCGGGGCATGTGGTGTATGTATGGGTGGACGCTCTGTCGAACTATATTACCGCGCTCGGATACCTGAACAACACTTATCACGATTACGACAAGTGGTGGCCGGCGGACGCGCATATCGTAGGCAAGGAAATTGTCCGTTTCCATTCCATTATCTGGCCCGCAATGCTTATGAGCCTGAATCTGCCGCTGCCAAAACATGTCTTCGGCCACGGCTGGCTGCTGCTGGACGGCGGCAAAATGTCCAAATCCAAGGGGAATGTGGCGGACCCCTATATCCTGGCGGAACAGTTTGGCGTGGATGCGCTGCGCTTCTTCCTCATGCGAACCTTCCCCTTCGGCTCCGATGGCAACTTCTCCAATGAACTGCTCATTCAAACCATCAATACAGACCTCGCCAATGACCTCGGAAACCTCGTTTCCCGGACAACGGCCATGGTGGGCAAATACTTCAAGGATACGCTGCCGGAAGAACATCAATATCGGGCGGAAATGGACGACGACCTGAAAACCCTGGTCAGCGAACTGCGGAAACAGTACGAAAACGCGATGGACGCCTTTGCGCCGCATACGGCCCTGGCGGAAATCTTCAAGGTCATTCAGCGGGCGAACAAGTATATCGACGAAAACGCGCCCTGGAAGCTCTCCAAAAACCCGGACGATGCGCCGCGGCTTGCCTGCGTGCTCTATAACCTGCTGGAAACTGCACGGGTGTGCGGTATCCTGCTGACCCCCTTCATGCCGGAAAGCATGGAAAAACTTCTGACACAAATCGGCGCCGGCGATGGGGCGCGTACCTGGGAGAGCGCCGCTCATTGGGGCGAACTGCCTGAAAACGTTACCGTGCAGCGGGGGGACATCCTGTTCCCGCGTATCGACATGGATGCTGCTCTGCAAGCCCTTGAGGACGCAAAACAGGCCGCGCTGCGTGAGGCTTCCGGTATCGAAGTTGAGCCGCAGCTGGAAGAAAAAGTCGATTTCGATACCTTCTGTAAGTCTGATTTCCGCGTCGTGAAGGTCAAATCCTGCGAGGCCGTGAAAAAAAGCGCCAAATTGCTGAAATTTATCCTCGACGACGGTACCGGCGTTGACCGGCAGATTTTGTCCGGTATCCACGCGTGGTACGAGCCGGAAGATTTAATCGGTAAAACCCTGATTGCAATTGTCAACCTGCCGCCGCGTAAAATGATGGGCCTGGAAAGCAACGGTATGCTCATCTCCGCTATCCATACGGAAAAGGGCGAGGAAGCTCTGCACCTCCTGATGGTCGACGATGCGATTCCGGCGGGAGCGAAGCTCTGCTAACGGGGTCCAGGGGGGCTTGGCCTCCCTGGCGGGTGTCCAGAGGGCAGCGCCCTCTGGCTGCACGAAAGCGCGGAAATCCATTCGATTTCCGCGTTTTTTTGTCCCCCCTAAAAGTGACGCCTCCCGGTTTTGGACAACGATCCGTTTCCCAAAACCAGGAGGTTTTTTTGCGTCTGAAAAGTGTACAGCAATCTCCGAAACAACCTGTAAGCACATGGGATTTTTCGGAAGCGAATTTCGGGGTCCGCAGCGTCTATTGCTGGAATTATTCCAGCATCTCCTGCGTTTCGCCGCTTATGTAAAGGCATTCTGCCTGACACTGGGCGTCTATAAGTGCCTTCCTTAGTTCCTCCAACGCCTTCACTGCATCTGTAATGGCATTAAACAACACCAGGTATTCCTTCGGGAGCGCGTTCATTGAACATCATCCTTTCCGTTTTAATGGTCGAAAATCTGTTGTGACCACCCGCGCCATTTTCGTGAGGGAATACCAAATGTAGCGGGTTTCTGCCCGTATCATACACAATTCGACGAGTCGTTTGCTGTCTGATTTTGTCGACGGATTCAAAAAATTTATAAAAGTTTAGTCAGTTGACATTTTCATGTAGCATTCGGATAATTCTTCCAGGGTATTTGTATCTTTTATATGTTCTATTTCTTCTATTTGAATGAATAACAAACGGACTATTTTGCCTTGAATTGTTCGGAATTTGAAAAAAGCAACTGGGTATTTCTGGGAAAGTGCGCAATTTGATGAAAGGGCATTTTTCGACAAAACCGTCACAGCTTGACGGCGGGGAAACGGATAGAGTATTCTTATACATAACGACGCCATTTTTACCGTACAGCATGTCTGGCGGGCTGCGGCGAAAAGATGTGACGGAATTGCTAGAGCTGCCAAAAACGGCTGCCTATGGCCGCCTGCGGTGCCTGGTCAGTACTGGAAAGCTGATGCAAATCAAATAAAAATATTATATTCCGCAGAAAGAAGAACGGAAGGTGGAATAAAACGGAAGACAGCTTCCGCTGTCTTCCGTTTTTTGCTGGAATTTTGGAGTTAAATTGCTCTTGCAAGCGGCGCTTGGACTTTCGCAGCGGTTTGCCGGAATCGGGGATGTCAAGCCGTCAAAACCAGAACGGCGGGCTGGTACGAGGGGTGCGTAGACTCGTAATTTCAGAAGGAGGAATGTTTTATGGAGAAATTTCTGTCCCTGACTCTGACGCAGAAGCTAATATGGCCCGCGAAGATATTACCAGAGAGCAAATCAGGATACAGACCTGCGGCAGCAGACAAAGCCTCAGAAAAATACATCAAAGTACCAGCAATTCTTTTGGCGCTTTGGTAAGATTTTCGTTTCCAGTTTCTGTAATAAGCAAAATATCCTCAATTCGAACGCCCAATTTTCCAGGAATATAGATACCTGGCTCTGCGGAAACCACAGCTCCGATCGGAAGTGGCTTATCGTTCGCGGCGGAGACAGAGGGACGTTCATGGACATTCACCCCAAGACCGTGTCCAAAGCTGTGCGTAAAATACGCGCCATATCCGGCGGATTTGATCACATCTCTGGCAACCGTGTCTACAGCTTTTCCGGTAACACCGGCACAAGCGGCAGCAATCCCGGCAGATTGAGCATCCAAAACGGTCTGATAAATCCGACGCATTTCCTCCGTTGCGTAACCAACAGCAATGGTCCGAGTCATATCAGAACAGTATCCACCGTAAACGCACCCAAAGTCCATCGTAACAAACTCACCCGCCTGAATTTCCTTTTCCGATGGAACTCCATGAGGCAGGCTTCCATTTGCTCCCGAAACAACGATTGGGTCAAAGGACATATCCGACGCGCCATAATGGAGCATCAAATACTGCAGGCGGGCCGCAATTTCCTTTTCGGTGACGCCAGGCCGGATTTCCTGTAAGATATCCGAGAACGCGCGCTCTGCAATTTCCTGCGCCGTCCGCATAACAGCGAGTTCGTCCGCGTCTTTGGACTGCCGCAGATTCAGCAGCCATTCTGACGCAGGAACCAGCTCACAGTACGGCGTAAACCCTGCGAAGGCTTTGCAGTAACGCTCATAATCCTGCACACAAAGGACGGCATCTTCAAACCCGACACGAGAAATCGTGTGCCGGAAGAACAGCTCTTGCAGCTGAACGGTAAGACGGTTTTCGGGCGTCAGTTCCCGAAGCTCCGCCGTTTTGCCGAGGGCACGGGCCGCGGCTTCAGTGTAACGGGCATCGGTAAAAAAGTAAGACATTTTCGGGGTAACAAGTGCAATGGCATCGCTGCCGGGCGTAAAGAACCCGGAGGCATAGAAGCGGTTTGACTGTCCGGTCAGCAGAACGGCGTCGAGGTTATGCGCTTCCAATTGTGCGGCAATTTGATCAAAATGGTTCATAGAGCAAACTCCTTATTTTAGAATAGGAGACCGGGATACTTCCGGTCTCCTAAGAACATTCAGTTTTGTTTTTCGGCGGCAGCCTTCACGAAGCCATAGAACAAGGGGTGGGGCCGGTCGGGACGGCTTTTGAACTCCGGATGGAACTGCACGCCGGTAAACCACGTACAGCCTGGCAGCTCAATGATTTCCACCAGTTGACCGTTCGGTGACAGCCCGGCCAGGACCATTCCGGCGTCTTCGGCTTCGGTACGGAAGTCGTTGTTAAACTCGAAGCGGTGCCTATGCCGCTCAAAGACTTCCTCAGTTCCGTAGAGGGCGCGGCTGTGGGTGCCGTCCTTGAGCACGCAGGGGTAGCGGCCCAAACGCATAGTGCCGCCCTTATTGGTAATGTTGACCTGATCCGGCATAAGACCGATCACAGGATGTTCGGTTGTTTCAGAAAACTCCGAGGAATTAGCGTCCGCGTAGCCGAGAACGTGCCGGGCGAATTCGATGACTGCCATCTGCATTCCAAGGCAGATACCGAAGTAAGGGATATCGTTTTCACGGGCATATTGAACCGCGCAGATCATGCCCTCGATCCCGCGTTCTCCAAAGCCGCCGGGGACCAGGATACCGGTACAGCCGGAGAGGATTTCGGCAGTATTCTGGGCATTCAGAATTTCGGAGTTCACCCAGCGGATATGAACGATGGTGCCGTTTGCCGTACCGGCATGGTTCAGGGATTCGACGACAGAGAGATAAGCGTCATGGAGCTGGGTATACTTGCCAACGAGAGCGATTTCGGTTTTTCCGCTGGCATTTTTTTCCCGCTGAACCATAGCGGTCCACTCCCGCAGGTCCGCCTGATGGGTAATGAGGCCGAGCTTGCGGCAAACAACCTCGTCAAGGCCCTCTTTTGCCATGAGGAGCGGGACTTCATAAAGGGTTTCAGCCGTAGCGTTTTGGATAACGCAATCAGGTTCCACGTTGCAGAACAGGGCAATTTTGCGCCGGACATCGGCATCAATTGGGGAATCGCAGCGACAGACGAGGATATCCGGCTGGATACCCAGGGAAAGCAATTCTTTAACGGAGTGCTGGGTAGGCTTGGATTTCAGCTCACCGGAGCCAGGGATTTGTACGATCAAGGGGACGTGAATAAACAGCACGTCGCCCTGTGGGCGTTCGGCCCGCACCTGACGAATGGCTTCCAGGAAGGGCTGGGATTCGATATCGCCCACGGTGCCGCCGATTTCGGTAATCACGACATCGACTTCATCTCCGGCCATCGCATAGACGCGGCTTTTGATTTCGTTGGTGATGTGGGGGATAATCTGCACCGTAGCGCCGAGGTAATCGCCATGGCGTTCCCGGTTGAGGACGGACCAATAAATTTTGCCGGAAGAAATAGAGCTGTTGCCGTTCAGGTCCTCGTCGACGAAGCGTTCATAATGGCCCAGGTCCAGATCGGTTTCGGCGCCGTCGTCGGTAACGAAGACTTCGCCATGTTGATAGGGACTCATGGTGCCTGGGTCCACATTGATATAGGGGTCAAACTTCTGGTTTCGGACCCGGACGCCGCGTTGTTTCAGCAAGCGCCCAAGGGAGGCTGCGCAAATACCTTTACCCAGTCCAGAAACCACGCCGCCGGTGATAAAAATAAATTTGGTTGACATACCGTTTTCTCCTGCCCTTTCAATTTTCCCGTCATCCTGCGCATTTACGCGCCGCTTTTTTCGTTGCCATACACAATATAACATCCCCGCCAGCGATTGTCAACGCCACCGCGGAGCGGAAGAATTGCCATTTGCAATGGCTGGCTCTTTTGAACCCCCCATTTTCTTTTCTCTGGCGAGAGAAAAGAAAACGGGCCGTTCACGGTCCAAAAGAAAAGAGCGTTTGTCAGGCTTGGCGAAAGACTCTGGACTGGTGGAAGTTAAACGAGAAGTCCAAATCGACTTGTCTCTGCGTCTGGCTCCGCTGCCGCTGCATTGGTGGGCAAAATAGTGCGGTGGAATCAGGCGGTTGAAATAACTTGGAGGAAACCAAACCAGAAAACGAAATCGACTTGTCTCTGCGTCTGACTCCGCTGCCGCTGCATTGGTGGGCAAAATAGTGCGGTGGAATCATGCGGTTGAAATAACTTGGAGGATACCAAACCAGAAAACGAAATCGACTTGTCTCTGCGTTTGACTCCGCTGCCGCTGCATTGGTGGGCAAAATAGCGCGGTGGAATCAGGCGGTTGAAATAACTTGGAGGAAACCAAACCAGAAAACGAAATCGACTTGCCTCTGTGTCTGGCTCCGCTGCCGCTGCTGCGGTGCGCGAAATGGCTTGATGCGATTGGGTGGGTGAACGAAATGGATGTTATTGGGTGCGCGTTGTAGAGGCGAACTTATGTATCCGCCCCTGTATGATAAAAGTTTCGATTGGAACATTCCGATTTTTATGTTATTATGAAAGTGGAAACGAGGCGGTAAACATGACTGAACGACAGCTGCTCATCGCCCGCAAACAGGCTATGCAGCAAGCGAAAAACCGCGTCCGGAGCCTGGTGGGCATTGAGACGCTGGATCTTTTTGAACGGAATGCCAATGCGCGGCTCAGCATGCTTTATGAGGTATGCCGGCCTTTGCGGTGCAGTTCCTTCCAGGAACCATACAGCCGTCTGCCGCACGGGTCTTCCATTTCGGAAACAGTCCAATGGATTCTGGAAACCATGTCTTTGCGCGAAAATGTCGAATATTATTATGAAATCGGTTCTGTGTGGGCCAGAATTCGTCTTTCTAGTTTGTACACGGCTGTTCAATCGCTCTGGACTGCCGGACATTACGGATTTCTGCTGGTTGAGACCGATTTCAGCCGCGTTTTGGAGGCCGGGTTTGATTCGCGGGATGAAGAACATGATCTAATCGATATTTTCATATGTTAGGAGAACTTCTATGAGTGCATATATGTTTCTTACCTCCGACGCACCGCTGGAAGAAGTCTGGGAACCGTCTGACCGGCCTGTTATGATTGATGTGGACACCAAAACCATTGAGGGCGGTGAATTCGACAGCTGTTTTTCCGTTCTGCACAATGAGCCCGTATGGGAACTTTCGACAGATAAGCCGTATTTTGCAGCGCTGGACATCTATCATTCCGGCTGTGAGGAAGAAATTGCGGAATATCTGAAAGGTCAGCTGCAAACCGTCCCGGAAATCGAGCTCTGGCATGTTTGGCTGGACATGGATTTCGGTCACAAAGTCCGGATAGTTGAGATTGCGTCCAACGACCTCACCGCAGAGGATATCCGGGAGCTTGCGGCGCTGAATGTGTGCCGTGAACCGCCCGTCGATTACTGTTATCGGCTGATCCGTTCCGGCAAATAGCATGAAATTCCCCGCAGGTGGACCCAAACAGGTCCCTTTGCAGGGAGTTTCCTCCATAAAATAGAGCAAACTGAACCCGAACGGGTTCTTTTGTGAGGAACATATGGCAGAGCAGAAAATCAAACAGGATATCCCTATCGGCGCAAACATCCGGAGAATCCGGGAACAGCGCGGTCTTGGCCAGACGGAGCTTGTCCGTCTTTTACAGCTGGAGGGCGTCGCAATGACGCGGGAAGCGCTGGTGAAAATCGAGCGCGGAACCCAGCACATTCGTGCAACTCAGCTGCGGGGAATCTGTACGGCGCTCAAAACTACCTATGAAGAACTGCTTCGCGGCGACTGAACCGCTGCAAGTCACACCTTTAGAGAGGCACTTTGTATGAAGATGCTGAAAAACTTTTTGGAAAGCCTTTTGAATCTCGTATACCCGCCGAAATGCCCATTTTGCGAGCGGATCCTGGACTACCCGGGCACTTGTCCGGCTTGTGACGCCGCCATTCCGCGGACCGGAGACGAATTTTCTCTGCGGGAACTGGAAAACGGCTTGCTGTGCGCCGCGCCCCTGCGGTACGAAGGGACGGTCCGCGACGCGCTTTTACGTTTGAAATTCCATGGCCGCGCGTCTTCCGCAGTACCGCTTGGCGCATTCATCGCGCAGTGCGCCGGCGAACACTACTCCGGCAAATTTGATGTCGTCACCTGGACGCCCGTCAGCCGCAAACGGTTCAAAAAACGCGGCTACGACCAAGCGGAGCTGTTGGCCCGCAGCGCCTGTCAGAGCTGGAATACAAAACCGGTCCGCCTTCTCTGGAAAGTGAAGGATAACCCGGCGCAATCCGGTCTGGAAACCGCCGCGCAGAGACGCGCAAACGTGCAGGACGTCTACAAAGCCGCTCCGGAAGCACGCGGACAACGCATCCTTCTCATTGACGACATTTGTACCACCGGTTCCACTCTGGCCTCCTGCGCCCGGACGCTTTTTGACGCAGGTGCGGCAAGTGTTTTATGCGCCTCCGTGGCTTCCACCGGAAAAAGCGTGGAATTTGGGAAAGAATAGGCTTGCATTCTGGAAAGAGTAACAGTATAATGTAAAATACGTGTAATGTCTTGGGCGGCGCGCCGCCCAGCTGACCATAAACAATTGTTGAAAAAGTGGAGGAATTACCCATGGCAAAAGATATCGGTATCGATTTGGGTACCGCTTCGGTATTGGTTTTCGTACGGGGAAAAGGAATCGTTCTGAACGAACCCTCGGTTGTGGCGTTGGACAAAAACACCGGGAAACTGCTGAAAGTCGGCTCAGAGGCCCAGGCAATGCTTGGCCGTACCCCTGGCAACATTATTGCAATCCGCCCCCTGCGGGAGGGTGTCATTTCGGACTACGACATGACGGAACGGATGCTTCGGGAGTTTATTCACAAGGTTGCCAGCGTGTCGCTGTTCAAGCCGCGGGTGATTATCTGCGTTCCGTCCGGCATCACGGAGGTCGAGGAACGCGCCGTCATTGACGCGGGTATTCAGGCGGGCGCCCGGAAGGTGTTTCTGATTGAAGAACCGGTTGCCGCCGCGATTGGCGCGGGCATCGACATCGAAAAGCCCGACGGACACATGGTCGTGGATATCGGCGGCGGCACCGCCGACATTGCCGTGATCTCCCTGGGCGGCGTGGTGGAATCGGCATCCATCAAAATTGCGGGCGACCAGCTCAACGAGGCCGTTGTGAAGTATATGCGGCGCAAGCATAATCTTCTGGTGGGCGAGCGCACCGCAGAGGAAATGAAAAAGCAAATCGGTTGCGTCTTCCCCAAAGAGGAAGATGAAACTATGGATGTAAAGGGCCGCTGTCTCCTGACGGGCCTGCCGAAAGTGGTGAACGTCAGCTCCACGGAGATGATGGACGCCTTTGAGGAGCCGGTGGAGCGCATTATG
>CANDBG010000056.1 GCA_947382875.1 uncultured Oscillibacter sp.
TTGTCCTCCAGCTTTTGAGCTACGTGGCCCAGACTGAACGGGATTTCAACCGTCAGCGGCAGGCGGAGGGCATTGCTGCCGCAAAGGCGCGGGGCGTGCAGTTTGGAAGAAGGCCGCTTTCCATGCCGGAGGCCTTTGACGAGCTGGCAATGGAATGGTGGAGCGGTCGGGTGAGCGCATCCCAGGCCGGACGGGAACTGGGCATTTCCCGTACCACCTTCAAACTCCGGGCGATGGAATGGTGTGCATCTGCGGGCCTTGCGGAAGGCGCAGCGGACGGATAATACAGAAATAAGCGGCACGGCGTTTGATGCGTCCGCCCTTCCCCTGCGAATGCCCGTCCCGAAAAGGAGGCGGTACGCTTTCCGCCAAAGCGGCGGTTGCAAAAAGGCCGCGATTGTGGTACGATAAGCAAAACAACAGGGGGTGCGGTTTTGGAAACGGAAACACTGCAAATTCAGGGAATTCCGGCGGTGATTTACGGCGAAGCCAGTGAAAATGTGTGGCTTTACGTCCACGGAAAGCAGAGCGCCAAGGAGGCCGCCGGGCGTTTTGCCGAAACCGCCTGTGCCAGAGGCTGGCAGGTGCTGTCGGCGGACCTGCCGGAACATGGCGAACGCACCGTCGGAACCGTTCCGCTGGACCCTTGGCACACCGTCCCGGAACTGCGGGAAATCTTCGCCTGGGCGTCGCGCCGCTGGAAACGAAAATCCTTGCGCTGTACCAGTCTGGGGGCGTGGTTTTCCCTGCTGGCCTTGGAGAACGAGGCTTTGGAACAGGCGCTTTTTGTTTCGCCGGTGCTGGACATGGAATGCCTGATTCTGGACATGATGCAATGGGCCGACGTAAGCGAGGCGCGTCTGGAAGACGCCGGAGAAATCCCCACAGACCTGGGAGAAACGCTGTCGTGGGAGTACCTGCAATACGCCCGGACCCACAAAACGAAATGCTGGAGTGTTCCCACCGCCATTCTCTACGCCGGCGGCGACACGCTGATTCGCCGGGAACCGGTGGAAGCCTTCGCCCGCCGTTTCGGCGCGGAGCTGACTGTAATGGAACACGGGGAGCATTGGTTCCACACGCCGGAACAAGTGGCCTTTCTGCGCCGGTGGGAGGATGCAAACGTAAGAACAGTAAAAAATATTCATAGAAGGAAGTATATTTATGAGCAGCTCTCACAGTATGAAGTATGAGGTCCATATCAAGGGTAGCCGGGAAGATTTTGACCAGATTTCGGATCTTATGCGTCAGGAGTTCAAATGTTCCGGGAATTACACGGCACAAAATATGTTCCGTGCGGCAGAGAACGCGCTGCAAATCGAAGAAGAACCGCTTTTTATACACATAGAAAACGAGGATGATGACGGTTCACACGGCGTTTTTGAATCCTACATGAATCGGCTGGACAAAATACTGCCAAAACTGGCAATTGCAGCACATGGCAGGTATGTAGATGATGAGGGGTTCTTTGTGTGCTATCACTACTTCCCCCGGCGAAAGCGCACTTGGCTTGGAGGATGAGTCAGGGCATATAGACGAAATGCCCAATGAAGACTGGATTCCGGATGATTGGCGCGTCCAATCCAGAAGCTGAACGTCTGGAAATCATTTTGAATTTTTATGCAAAGGAGAAATTACCATGAAATGGATGATTGCATCGGACCTGCACGGCTCTGCCGCATGGTGCCGCCGGATGCTGGAAGCGTTTGAAAAAGAGGGCGCGGAACGTCTGGTGCTGCTGGGCGACCTGCTGTACCACGGCCCCCGCAACCCGCTGCCGGAGGACTACGACACCTTCGCCGTAACGGCCATGCTGAACGGAAAAAAGGAACAGATTCTCTGCGTCCGAGGCAACTGCGACGCGGAGGTTGACCAGATGGTGCTGGAATTTCCGCTTTCGGACTTCGCCAGTCTGGACTTGGACGGCCTCACCATCTGCGCCACCCACGGTCACTTGTATGGCCCGGACAACCCGCCGCCTCTGCGCAAGGGGGGGATTCTGCTCTGCGGACACTTCCATCAGCCCGTTTGCCAGGACAAGAATGGTTTTACCTATTGGAATCCCGGTTCTCTGTCGCTCCCGAAGGACGGAACCCCTCACAGCTATATGCTCGTAGAAGACGGCAGGCCCTCCTGGCGGAATCTGTCCACCGGCGAGACCTTTACGCCGCTTTCCGCACACACGTAAAAGCCGAAGAAAACCCGCCGTCTCCTGGAAGACAGCGGGTTTTTGCTTTCATAAGGCCGCGGCCAGCAGCTTCCGAATGAAGAAATTCGCCAGCAGACAAGGTACCGAAAAACCGATCAGCAAGAGGAAAATCAAGCTGATGGGAAATTCCAGAATGCCTGCCGCCACAACGCCTAATCCCGTAACCGCCGCGGCGACGGCCCGCAACGGCTTTCCCAGGCTCAGCACCAGCGCCAGACGCGGCGTCCGCCGCAGCGCGACGCCTGCATCCAGAAAGCCGTAGACGTACGGCGCGGCCAGGAGCGTCACAAAAAACACCGTGGAACATAGAACAAACGGCGCCAAAAGCATTGGATTCCAGCCCGCATGGTTCAAATAAAAATAACTGCCCACGCCTCCGCAGAGCAGCGGCACGCCCGTCAGGCCAAACGCCGCGAAGCCCTTCTTCCAGGACTGCCGGAACGCGGTCCGGTAATCATAAAAACAACTCACGGGTTCATCCAGAACCATTTTCCGAACCACGTGGTTCATGGCAAACAGCGCCGGCGGAATCGTAACAACCAGCACGCTGCTGAGTACGAACAGCAAATTCAGCTTGACCAGCGTCACACACTCCAGCTGCAAGATCTCCACAAAGCGGGCAAGACCGGTTTTTTCCGGCTCGTCCGGGTCAATTCCGGGACCTGGCCTGGCATAATCTTTGCGGAAAAACACGAAAACCCGCTCCTTTCACTCCCAAAAGCCTGTATCTCCGGCGTATAATTCTAGTTAGTTTATCATAACCTCTCCCGGATTGCAACGGTAAACAAATGACAGGGCGGGTAAATTCGTTGCATTTCTGCGGAAAACGGGGGGAAGGTCAGGAATTTACCAGGAAGGATGTTTATTTACCATTGAAAAGCCCGGCGGAGCTGTGGTATGTTCTTTCCAGAGACCGAAGCCGGCGGAAATTCCGCCGCATGACTGCTGAATTTATGGAGGCTGCATTATTATGGCTAGTATTTCCTTCCGACATGTAAGAAAAACCTATCCCGGCGGCGTGACCGTCGTGCCCGACCTGAACCTGGAAATTGCGGACAAGGAATTTGTCATCCTGGTTGGACCTTCCGGCTGCGGCAAGTCCACCACCCTGCGCATGATCGCGGGCCTCGAGGACATCAGCGAAGGTGAACTCTACATCGGCGACCGTCTGGTCAACGATGTGGCCCCCAAGGACCGTGATATTGCCATGGTGTTCCAGAATTACGCCCTGTATCCTCACATGACCGTTTATAAAAACATTGCGTTTGGCCTGACCCTGCAAAAAGTGCCCAACGATGAAATTGACCGCCGCGTCCACGAGGCCGCCAAGGCCCTGGACCTGGAGCATCTCCTCAACCGGAAGCCGAAGGCCCTTTCCGGCGGCCAGCGGCAACGTGTGGCCCTGGGACGCGCCATGGTTCGGAATCCCGCCGTCTTCCTGCTGGACGAGCCCCTCTCCAACCTTGACGCCAAGCTCCGCACCGCCATGCGTTCGGAGATCAGCCGTCTGCACAAGCGCCTGCAAACCACCTTCGTCTACGTCACCCACGACCAGACCGAGGCCATGACCATGGGCGACCGGATTGTCGTCATGAAGGACGGCATCATTCAGCAGAACGATACCCCGCAGAACCTGTACGATTATCCCTGCAACCTGTTTGTGGCCGGCTTCATCGGCTCGCCGCAGATGAACTTCGTTGACGCCGTGATCAAAAAGGAGGCCAACGGCTTTGCCGCGGAATTCTGCGGCAGCAAGGTCGCCCTCCCCGCCCGCATGAGCGAAAAACTGGGCGCGTACGCAGGCAAGACCGTCGTTCTGGGCATCCGTCCGGAGGACATTGACGCAGTGGACAACGGCGCAAAGCACGACCTGGACGCCAAAATCGAGATTGCCGAGCTGATGGGCGCGGAAATCAACCTGCACGTAACCTGCCAGGGTGCAAAATTTGTTGTACGGGCGGCGTCCACCTACAAGGGCCGCGAGGGCGACATCGGCGCGCTGGTGTTTGACACTGAAAAGGTCCATCTCTTTGACAAGGAAACCGAACAGGCTATCGCCAACTGACAAAACCGGAAACCATTTGCATATATCTGTTTGAACCCGAAACTCATGGAAGGAGATTGTCATGCGCCAGACAGAGCCGCGGGAAATCCGCCCTGCCGCTTCGGACCCGGTGGTTCGCGGCCTGCTGGCCATGCACTCCGTTCATGTTCTTCCGCTTTCCGCCGGAACCCTGCGCCAAGACCCCGGCGCTCCCGGCATTTATACGCTGATTGCCGCCGTACAGGGCGGCGCAACCGTTTCCTCGTATCCCCGCACGGCCCTTCTGGAAGCCGGACAGGTCATGGCGCTGTCTCCCGGCGTCGCCTGGGACTTGCAGGCCGTTACTGACGCCGTGTGCATGATCGTCCGCCTGGAAGGCGAGGCGGCGAACCGTCTTCTGAACCTCTCCGGCGGCGCGGCGGTGTTCTGTCGGGGAGCGGCCATTGTGCGGGAAAAAGTCATGTCCCTGGTGGTCATGGAGGACGAGCACGCTCCGGTCAGCGGCGACGCGGCCTCCGCCTGCGCCTATTCCATGCTCCTGAAGCTCCGCAGCGAGCAGACGGCGGAGGATTTGCCGGAACTGGTCGAATCCGCCATCGCCATCATCCAGGAAGAATTTCCCTTCTTGGAGGGATTGGACGAGCTGGCGGAACGTCTGGAGGTCTCCAAGGCCCACCTGAGCCGCAGCTTTTCCCGGCGGACCGGAATTTCTCCCGGAAAATACATTACCCAGGTCAAAATCTCCTACGCAAAACTGCTCCTCCAGGAGGAAGACGCCTCCATCACTTATGCGGCAGAGGCTTCCGGCTTTGCCAACGCAAATTATTTTTCCAAGGTTTTCCGGCGGGAAACTGGAATGTCTCCCAGCGAGTTCCTGGAAGCGGCGCCCCGGCGCAGGCCGTCCCGGCTGCAAAACGGGCCGGCTCTCTGGTAAAGACACTGCACAAAGCGGCATAAATACGGCTGGCATTTCCTGGATTTTGCCTGTCAATTTATGGCTGCTTTGTTATTTTTTTACCCCCAAATTGGCAAAATTGCCAATAATAGCACGCCGTATCTGGATAATATTAACGAAAATTCCAAAAATATAGCAAGATGTGATCTCACCTGCACGGATTGTCTGGTATCTAACATTCGGGTATATTTCCGGAAATCCGGTCCATTTACAAAAAGGACAAATTGGTATTATATTTTTTTTACGGGAATCCGTTTGATCAGGCAGGAAAAATGTGATAGGAGGAGTGGAGTTATGATGAAACGAGTACCCCGCGCAGCTGCCGCCGTTCTGGCGCTGACGCTGCTGCTGGCCTTGTGCGGCTGCGGCGCGTCGGACGGCAAAACCCATCTGACGTTCCAGACCTGGGACGTTGCCCAGCGGGACGGCATGCAGGCGATGTGTGACGCCTATACCGCCACAGTGAATCCGGACGTCGTGATCGACGTGCAGGTGACAAGCTGGAGCGAGTATTGGACCAAGCTGGAAGCCGCCGCCGAGAGCAACACCATGCCCGACATTTTCTGGATGCATACCGACCAGATTCTGTATTATGCAGACTTCGGCATCCTGGCCGATGTGACGGACCTCTACGACAGCGAGGACCCCAATTATTACGCGAATCACTATTCGGACATTTCCATCGGCAACGCCAGCGGCACTGATGGCCGGATGTACGGCGTGCCGAAGGACCGTGACAATGTGGTTCTGGTGTATAACAAGGAGATGTTCGACGCCGCCGGCGTGTCCTACCCGGACGAAACCTGGACCTGGGACAACCTGACGGACGCCTCCCAAAAAATCTACGATGCAACCGGAAAATACGGATACATGGCCTATAACGACGAACAGCTGGGTTACTGGAACTTCGTCTATCAAAACGGCGGCTACATCCTGGACCCGGAAACCAATATCCATGCCGGGTACACCCAGCCTGCCACCGTCGAGGCCATCAAGTTTTATGTCAATCTCCAAAAGAACGACTGGTGCCCCGACCAGAACTATTTCGCGGAAACCTCTCCCGGCACGGCCTTTTTCTCCGAGGTCGGCTCGATGTTCCTTGAAGGCTCCTGGAACCTGCTCTCCGAGCTGAAAAACTACCCTGAAATGGTTGGAAAGTGGGATATCGCGCCCCTGCCCGCCGCACCGAATCCCGCGTCCGGCGACGGCAAGGCCACCATTTCCAACGGCCTGTGCTATTCCACTGCCGCCAGAGGCAAAAACCTGGAATTGGTAAAAGACGTGCTTCGCTTCTTCGGCAGTGAGGAGGGACAGCGGATTCAGGGCGAGTCCGGCGCGGCAATTCCCGCCTACCTGGGCCTCGAAGACAGCTGGACCACCGAATTCCAGAAATTCGATTACGTGCTGGACGTGCAGGTCTGCTACGACCAGTTCGAGACCTGTGTGCAGTACATCAATAACGCCACCCGCCGGAAGTGGAAGCCCGGCGTAGCCGATGAGATGGTCAAGGTTTACAACGGCGCAGACATTGACGCGCAGCTGGCGGTTATGCAGGCCATCGCAGACCGATACGTCGAAACGGACTGAGGGAGGAGGACCTTTTTGTGAACAAGGGACAAAAATTATCTGTCGCCGCAAGGCGTGAGGAGAATTGGGGCTGGTTCATGATCGCCCCGACCATCATTGGTTTGATTATTCTGAACCTGTGGCCCTTCGTCCAGACGCTCTATGCCAGCTTCTGTGAACACCTGGGTTTCGGGCATTACAAGTTTATCGGCCTTCAGAATTACATCGATATGTTCAGCAACGTTGAGTTCTGGAAGGCTACCTGGAATACCGTCTTCTTCTGCATTCTGACGGTGCCTGTGGGAATTGCCCTGGCCTTGTTTGTGGCGATTCTGCTCAATGCAAAGGTCAAGTTCAAGGGCGGCTTCCGTACCATTTTCTTCCTGCCGCTGGTGTGCGCTCCCGCTGCCGTGGCCATGGTTTGGCGCTGGCTTTTTAACGGTGAATACGGTATTCTCAATCAAATGCTGGGCGTAAAAATTCAGTGGATTACCGACCCGAAAACTGCGATTATTGCAATCGCTATCGTCTCCATTTGGAGCAGCATTGGTTATGACGCCGTGCTTCTTCTGGCGGGCCTGCAAAACATCTCCAAGTCTTACTATGAGGCCGCTGATATCGACGGAGCCAGTAAAGTTACTCAGTTTTTCCATATCACCATCCCTATGATCTCGCCCACACTGTTCTCTGTGTTGATCATGCGCCTGATGGCTTCCATGAAAGTGTATGATCTCATTTACATGATGGCCGACGAAACCAATCCGGCCCTTGTGGATATGCAGAGCTTGATGTACCTGTTCTATCGTTCGTCCTTCGTGTCCGGTGAGCGGGGTTACGGCTCCGCAATCGTGATTTGGACCGTTTTCCTCATTGGCGCTGTGACGATCATTCAGTTCATCGGCCAGAAGAAGTGGGTCAACTACGACGTATAAGAGAGGAGGAACATCAATGAAAAGTACGGCTTCTTTAGAACGTTCCCGCAAAATCAACACCTTTATTACTTATGCGGTTCTGATTCTTGGCGCGGTAATCATGATCTTCCCCTTTGCGTGGATGATTTTGACCAGCTCCAAAACGGTGCCGGAGAGCATGCAGATTCCGCCAACAATTTTCCCGGCGCATATCATGCTCGACAACTTCAAAGACGCTATCGCCAGCCTGCCCTTTGGACGGCTGTACATCAACACCGCTTTAATGGTTTTCTGGCGTGTGGTCTGCGCGATTGCGTTCAGCTCCATGGCGGGCTATGCGTTCGCAAAACTCCACTTTCGGGGTAAAAATCTGCTGTTTGCCATTGTTTTGGTTCAAATGTCCCTGCCCAGCCAAATTTTCATTATCCCCCAGTACCAGATGGTTGCAAAGCTGGGCATGGCAAACACCATTTTCGCTCTGGTTTTCCCGGGTATTGTCAGCGCATTCGGTACCTTCTTTCTGCGTCAGACCTACATGGGCATCCCGACGGAAATCGGTGAAGCGGCTTTTCTGGACGGCTGCAACCAGTGGCAGACCTTCACGAAGGTTATGTTCCCCCTGACGGGCACCTCCGTAGCGGCATTAACGATTTTCACCGCTGTGTTTGCTTATGGCGACTTAATGTGGCCTCTGGTGGTAAACTCTGACCTGAAAATGATGACCCTGTCCTCGGGCCTCTCTACGCTGAAAGGACAGTTCAGCACAAACTTCCCCGTTCTGATGGCAGGTTCCCTCTTGGCGATGCTCCCGATGGTCGTTCTCTATCTGATCTTCCAGCGTCAGTTCGTGGAAGGCATTGCCGGTACGGGCGGTAAGTAAACGAACGCCCTCCGGTGCATACACCGCGAAGCTCGCGAAAGCTCTTTTTGGTTACTTTTTCTCTCGAGAAAAAGTAACAGCCCCGGTATTGGCGAACAGCCGGCCGGGGCTGTTACTTTTGGACAGTTCCGCTCCCGCACGCCGCGAGAGATTTATATGTCCTTACAGTTGCATCCTGTGCGGAAATCGCTTACAATTGCCACAGCCGGAATGATTGATACAGGGGGTTTCTATGATCGTAATCAATGAACAGGTATTTACCCTGCACACCCGCCGCACGACTTACCAAATGAAAGCCGATGCCTACCGTGTGCTTCTGCATACCTACTACGGGGAACGGGTCGGCGACGCGGACCTCTCTTACGCGATCCGCTATGCAGACCGGGGCTTCTCCCCAAACCCCAGCGAGGCCGGTGATTGGCGCGGCTATTCGCTGGATACCCTTCCGCAAGAATACTCCTCCTGCGGCGTGGGCGATTACCGCCTTCCTTCACTGGAACTGGAGCTTTCTGACGGAAGCCATCTGACCGATTTGCGCTATACTGGCTTTGAATGCCGCAGCGGTAAATATGCGTTGGAAGGATTGCCCGCCTTCTTCGGCGGAGACGAGTGGGAAACATTGGTGATTTTCCTGGAAGACGCCGCCGCCAAAGTTGCTGTGGAGCTCTATTACGGCGTTCTGGAAGAGCGGGACCTGATTACCCGCGCCGCCCGGATCGTCAACAAAGGGGACAAGCCCATAAAGCTCTGCCAGGCGGCGTCCCTGTGCCTGGACTTCCAACAGGGCGATCTGGATTTCATCACCTTCGACGGCTGTCATGTCATGGAACGCTGCCTCCACCGCACCCCTCTGCGCCATGGCGTGCAGAGCGTCGGAAGCGTGCGGGGAACTTCCAGCCATCATCACAATCCTTTCGTGATGCTGTGCAGCCACGACGCCACGGAGGATTATGGTCTTTGCTATGGCGCAATGCTCCTTTACAGCGGCAACTTTGAGGCCGCCGCCGAACGGACTCACGTGGAGACAAACCGTCTGGTTATGGGGATTCATCCCTACCACTTCCGCTGGACCCTGAACCCCGGCGAGACGTTCACCACGCCGGAAGCGGCTCTCGTCTGCTCGCCCGACGGCTTTGCCGGAATGACCCACCAATATCACCGCGCCATCCGGGAACACCTCATCCGTGACCCGCTTCAAGGCAAACGCCGCCCGGTGCTGATCAACAATTGGGAGGCCACCGAATTCAATTTCAACGCGGAAAAGCTGGTGGAAATCGCCGAAAGCGCCGTAGGACTGGGCATTGAGCTGTTTGTCATGGACGACGGCTGGTTTGGTACCCGCGACACGGATATGAGCGGCTTGGGCGATTGGTCCGTAAACCTGAAAAAGCTGCCCGGCGGTCTGGAAACCCTCGTGCCCCGTATCCAAAAGCTGGGTATGAAATTCGGTCTTTGGATTGAACCGGAAATGGTCAGCGAAAACAGCGACCTCTATCGGGCGCATCCCGACTGGGCTTTGGGCGCGCCGGGGCGTCCGCAGACACGGGGCCGGAGCCAGCTCGTCCTGGACTTTGCCAGGGAGGAGGTCCGGGAGTACATCTATCAGGCCATGCGCCGGATTCTCGACAGCGCAGAAATCTGCTATCTGAAATGGGACATGAACCGCAGCCTTTCTGACGTATGGTCCGCAGCGCTGCCGCCTGACCGTCAGGGCGAAACCTATCACCGCTATGTTTTGGGACTGTACGAGGTTCTGGAACGTCTGCGGCAGGATTACCCGGATTTGTTCATCGAGGGATGCAGCGGCGGCGGCGGACGCTTTGACGCCGGAATGCTGTACTACACGCCGCAAATCTGGTGCAGCGACAACACCGACGCCATGGACCGCCTGCGGATTCAGTACGGCACTTCGTTCTGCTACCCGGCCAGTACGATGGGTGCGCATGTGTCGGCCATTCCGAACGCTCAGACCGGCCACGACACGCCGATGGAAACCCGCGGCGTCGTGGCGATGTCGGGTACCTTCGGATATGAAATGGACCTGGGCAGTGTGTCTGAGGAGGAACGGGAGACCATCGCACAGCAGATACAGCGGTACAAGGACCATTGGGATCTGGTGGAAAACGGCGATTACTACCGCCTGTCCAGCCCCTTTGCGGACGGTCCCTTCACCGCCTGGTCGCATGTGGCCCCGGGCCGGCGGCGGGCGCTGGTCTCACTGGTAACGGGTTCCATGCGGGCCGCGCCGCCCTTTGTGAGCCTGCGGCTCAAGGGCCTGAACCCGGATTTGCAGTACCGAGTGAATGAAGAGGAGACTTATCGGGGCGACGTGCTTATGAAAGTCGGATATCCGGTTCCGATTCTGATGGGTGATTATCAGAGCTTGCAGCTGGTTTTGGAAGCGGAATAAGCAGTGAAAGGCGTGAGCTTATCTGGCGGGAATCCAGGTAAGCTCCGCTTTTATAAAGGAGCGATGGAAATGACCGAATCCGAGTTAAAAGAAAAAGCGTCTGCCATTTGCGTCCTGCTTAGAGACGAGGCGACGCCGGATGAGGCAATTATTCAACAAATCCTGGAATTTCCCGAACTTATTCATGTAAAACTTCTGTCGGGCGCCAATCTGTTTCTTACGGCGGTTCTTCAAAACCGGTTTTCCGTCGCTATGGCCCTCGCAGACATGGGCGCTGACATTCATTGGATGAGCGAGGCCAGCTTGATTCACGGAAACGCATTAAACGCCGCGCATTCGCCCCAGCAGGCGGAGCAGCTTCTGGACCTCGGCGTTCCAATTGAACGAAACCTTGTCCTGTCGAAACCGCTGCGAAACCCTGCCGTTGCGGCGGCGGAACGCAACGACCGGACGATGTTGTTCTATTGGCTGAAAAAACAAAGGGAACTTTTCGTGTACGACCAGGACTACATCCAGGCGCTTTCCTACGCGGTCACAGACATGGTGTCCACGATGAACCAACCCAGGACGCTCGCTTGTGTCATGGAGGACGAAGAACTGTTCCCGATTCTCAAAGAAATCTATTCCAAGGTTGATGAAGCAAGCTCCATTCGTTTGTACCTGAACGCATTGGGGCGGATTGACGATTCCGGTCTGGAAGCCCGAAAAAAGGAACTGCGAAAAGCCTTGAACGCCCGGAAAAAGGAATTAACCTCACAGGCGTAGGGACGGCCCTATGTGTTCACCTGTCCTGTTCAAATGCAAATCCCCTGGTGTGCATACGAACGCAAATTGTACGCCGCAAGGTGGAAACATCCGGTTTTTTGCAACTTGGCACTCGCAGAAAAAGGGCGGGCACGCAGGTCCGCCCCTGCATCCATTTTTCTCCTGTTTCCAACATCTGTCAGGGTGAAAAACCACCAGAAAAGCCCGATAGAATAATACTTGATAATTTTCCGCAGGAATGATACAATAGCGAATAACTACGTATCGGAGCGGGCTTTTGCGGCTTGCAGGAAGCGGTTATCACTACAAGGTTCAAGAAAAGGCAGGAGATGAACGTGTCGCTCTTTGATCGTTTGGTCCCCAAAGGGACGGGCGAGCAGGAAAAGAAATCGTTTCTCCCCACTCCATACAGGAAAATGTTTCCCGAACTGGAAGCGTCCGGCAAAGAGGCGAAAACGCAGTATCCGAATGACAGTAAAATTGTGGAGGATTTCGTCTGGGCCCTGAAGGAGGCGTGCAGGACCCGCTATAAAAAGGCGCTGGATGATGACCAGCCGCTGAAAGCGGAGACGCAGTTTTTTCTGTCGCGGGACCGGATGTGCGCCTATGCGTGTTTGCTTCCGCCAGAGAACGGTGGGGAGGATATTACCCTGGATGAGTTTCTGGAGGATATTCATTACGAGGGCATTAACTACGGTATTTTAGAGAAGGAAATGCCGCGGGAGTTTGATCAGGGGTATCTTCATATTTTTCCGGTAGCGCGCGGGAAAGCGCCCCAGGCGGGCGAGGATGGAAAAGTGACAGAGCTTTTCAAACGCCGCCGGAATATGCGTCTGGAAGTGCAGAACGGCAGCGAGGTGGATTTTGGGCAGGATGTTCCGCTTCAGCCAATTCGGAAGGGAACGGTTATTTGTTTGATCCGTCTCCCGCGGGCCGGTACGGACGGTGTGGATGTAACCGGGCAGAAGCTGCCGAGTCCCGAGGCAGTGAGCGCGCATGTGCCCCAGGGGGAAAACACGGTAATTGGCAGAGGCGGCCAGGCTTTGATGGCAAAAGTGGACGGGATTTTGTACATTGAAAACGATCAGTTCTGCATCCACGAACAGAAAATCATTGACGGAGATCTGGTTCAGTTTCAGGGAACCCTTCGGATCACAGGCAATCTCTATATTGGTGGAAATGTCGACGGCGGGGTTGACATTGAGGCTTCCGGAGATATCGTGATCAATGGAAAAATCGGTCACGCCCGCGTGCTTTCCACAAATGGAACAATTCGGGTTCAGAAGGGAATTTATGGCGCGGAGGGCAAAACGTTTATAACAGCCGCCTGTCAGGTACAGTCGCCGGTGGTGGAACGGGCGGAGATTGACGCCGGAACCAGCGTCATTGCAGAGGCAATTTTGAACAGCACCATTCACAGCGGCGGTACGGTTTATGTGATGAGCGGACGCGGCATGATTGCCGACACGCTGATTTGGGCAGGCGAAAGCGTTTTGTGTCTGCGGATTGGCAATCTGGCGGGAGGCCGCAGTCAATTTTCGGTAGGCTATCCGCCGCATATTTCGGAGGCATGGAAGCGTATCCGTCCGGAGCTGGCTGAGGCCCAGGCAACCTTTGAAAAGCTGTGGGATCCTATTACCAGCTTGCGGAAGAAAGGAAGCCGGATTACAGAGGAGGAAAAACTGCTGTTGGAGCAGCTGGTGGAGCAGCGGGAGCTTTATGTTGAAAAGCGGGAGTCGTTGACCATGGAGCTGAAAACGGTAAACAAGATGCTGGACAAAAAGAGCAAAGGCCGAATCCGGTGCGAAAAATTGTATCCCTTTCTGGATGTCCAGATTGGCCGATGGACGGAGGAAATTACCACCATAGAGGAAAATTGCAATATTCATGTGGAGGAAAACCGGATTCTTCTGAATTGAGAATCGGTGTCTGCTTTGGGGCGTACCTCTGGGACATTTGAAATGTAAAAGCATGCCGCCCGTCCGATCATGGAGGGCGGCACATTTTTGGGCGTGAATTGTTTGGAAAGCGTCATGGATGGACTAAACAGCGGAAACGATTTACTGAAAAGGAAGAAAAATATTAAAAAATCGCAAAAAAGACTTTACAGATGGAGCGTAATTTGTTATACTTATATTCGCTTGTTAGATGATTGCGGTGGATAGATGGAAAGACAAAGAAATTTTGCTTTCCATTTGTTGTTGACAAGAGTAACACAAGCGAAAAAATATTATTTCGGTACGCGCCCGTGGCGCAGTTGGATAGCGCGTCAGACTCCGACTCTGAAGGCCGCTGGTTCGAATCCAGTCGGGCGTACCATGATAAGTTGACAAACTCTTGGGCTTAAAAGTGCCTGTTTGCAAGGGTTTGTCAACTTTTTTCTTACCCATAAATATGGTCTAATCGCTAAAAACGCATGTGGGGAGACTCGAACCTCTCACCTATGTAAATATCCTCATGAAATCTGGCACAGCCTTTCGAGGCTGCGCCAGATTTCATCTTACAATTGAAATTAGGAAAGGAATATGTTACCATGGAACTAACTAAAAGCGAGCAAATTCGAGCTGGTCTCCAAAAAAGTTTTCGGAGTGGTAAGTCTGCTAAAGCTTCCACTGCTTGTTATGGTTATTGGGTCACCCCTTCTGGTGATCTCATGATTAACCCAACAGAGGCCAAAAACGTCGTCTTCATTTTTGAACGCTTTGCAAATGGTGACAGCTTGGGGAAGATTTCTGATGCGCTGACCTTCATGGGTATTGATTCTCCCACAGGCAAAGAGACCTGGAGCCGTGAGGCGATTTCTAAGCTCCTGTCAAACGAAAAGTATACAGGTGATGTCATTCTTGGAAAGACTTATGTAGTCGATGGTGTACAAGTGAGGTCTCATGATAACAGCAAGCAGTTCCTCATGAGAAATCACCACCCTGCTATTATCTCCCATGAGCTCTTTGACGTTGTACAACAGGAGAAACAAAAACGGAGCAGACGCCGGATAGCCAGCAGATAAATAATTAGGGGGCTGGAACCATGGCCACCACTAGAGAAATTCCTCCACGCAAGAAAGAACCATCACTAAAGAAGGTGGCTGCTTATTGCCGTGTCAGCACAAAAGCCCAGGATCAACTGGACAGTTTGGCCGCACAGGAACAACACTACGAAGAACTGATCAAAGCGAACTCTAGTTGGCAGTTTGCGGGAATCTATTCTGATGTGGGCAGCGGAACTACTGTCAAGGGCCGAAAGCGGTTGAATACCCTTATATCTGCATGCAGGCGCGGCAAAGTCGATATGGTTCTAATCAAATCTGCCTCCCGGTTCGCCAGAAATACATTGGACGCTTTAAAAATAATCCATATGCTCCACCGGTGGAACGTGGATATTTACTTCGAAACAGAGGATATCCATTCCATCCATGAAGACTCCGAATTTATTTTAACCGTCATTTGTGCTCAGGCGCAGGATGAAAGCGAGTCCAAAAGCGCAGATATTAAATGGGGCCTGCAAAAATCTTTTACGGACCCTGAGTCAAAATACTACCAGCGAAAATGTTATGGTTATAAGCATGACAAAAATGGGCATTTGAAAATAAATGCGGCAGAAGCTGAAGTTGTCAGACTGATCTTTCGCATGTCAAAAGAAGGTGCCAGTCTATCTCAAATTGCTAAAGTATTGCAGGAACAAGGTATCCCTTCACCCAGAGGAAAAGCAGTATGGAGTAGGGAGTCCTTGCGAAAGATTCTGAACAATGAAAAGTATCATGGAACTGTAATATTGCAAAAAACATTCGTAGCAAATTGCTTAAACCACAAACAAATAAAGAACATGGGTCAGCAGGAATTGTATGAAGTCGTTAATAACCACGAGGCAATTATTGAAGATATATAATTTATAGTGGCAAGAATATCACCACAAAATCAGTTTAGAAGAATATCAAAATAGCGAAACAAATTTCAAGCTATCTCTACAAAAGCTGGGGGATATGAGTATGAAGCGGTCTCCTTTGGTCTTGCCTAAAATTGATTTGCGCAATTATTCTCCTAAGGGTATTCCTGCAATCGATCAAGTAAGAGTCATGGAAGACTCTGCTTTTGAAGACTTTATTGTAGAATGGCTATACGTTGCAAAAAAGCAGGAATATGACACAATTGAAGGCATAGGGGGTGCTGGCGACAAGGGGCGGGATATAATAGGTACATATCATAATGGAGATGTTGATTATTATCAATGTAAACATTATCATGTTCCGTTGTCCCCCAGTATGTTTACTACGGAGTTGGGAAAGCTTTGCTATTACACGTATCAAGAAGAACTTCCTATTCCTAAGCACTACTATATAATTGCTTCAAATGGCATAGGTCCTTCCCTAAAAGATTTATTGGATAACCCATCTGAGTTAAATATAGAGTTAATTAATAACTGGGACACACGTTGTAAAGACAAAATTAGTTCTGCAAGTGTACCATTAGATTCAGACTTTATTAATTACATTCATCTTTTTGATTTTTCTATCATTCAAAACTATCCGATCCAAAGAGTTATCAACGAACATCTTCCTACTAAATACGGGAGCCTAAGGTTTGGAACCGCTTCAATCGATAGACCTCCCGTCATAAACCCACCTCTTATTTTAAAATCCCATGAACGAAAGTATATTTTAGAACTATTTAAAATATATTCTGAAGAAAGCGGAAAACCAATTTCCTCTTTAGACGATTTAAAACATTTTAGTAAATGGTTTTCCCATTTAGAGCGCCAGCGCAAGAGTTATTTCTCTGTGGAGGCAATTCGCAGGACTTTGCGTGACTCCTTTACAGATGATGATGAATTTAAAATATTTATAGATGAGGTATACGATGGCATTATCGATACATATGATACCACTTATGCGGCTGGATTAAAAAAACTAACCGCTGTTTTATCACAGGCAAGTAGTATAGCTATTCAAAAGAGTCTACTGGCAAGCAAATTGAATTGGATTGGCTCAAATGAAAAGAAGGGTGCTTGTCATATATTGGTAAATGAAGATCGATTAGAGGGTTGGGTATGACAAAGAAATTATTCAATTCACGCCACGAAATTTCCTATCGAATTTTACTATTATTGAGTACATGCAAAGAGCGCAAGTTGTCTATAGACAGGATTGCTGCGTTGGATTTTATTACTATATACGGCGTTGATTTTGGTGTTTCAGAAGAGAATTTGCATGGTATGAACTCATTTCGTTTTAGTGAATATGCGGGACGGCGTTATCTTATCAGCGAGGGCATAAAGGCACTAGTTATCTCTGGATATGTTCAATTTTATCCACATAGACAGGGATTTCTATATAGGATTTCCGAAGAGGGACTATCTTTTTGTGGACGACTTTGCGACGATTATGCAAAAGCCTATGTTGCAAACGCATCACAGGCAGTTAGCTTTTCAAAAAAATACTCAGATCGAAAATTAGCAAAAATAATTTGTGACTATTCGATTCTAATTTCCAGGGAGGGATAAAGTTTGTTCCGGATTCAAGAATTATTGGTAACAGGGCGAAATAAAACCCCTTCTAAAATTTCCTTTAGTAATGGTCTAAACATTATTTGTGGGCCATCTAATACAGGGAAAACATATATAGTGCATTGTATTGACTATGTTTTTGGCAACAGGGCCTTGCCGTTTTCCCCAAATACAGGTTACGATACAATTACTTTAAAATTGCGCGTAAATAATAATTCCATAATCCTTACCAGAAAACTTGAAGACACAGGCGTGGAAGTCAACAGCAATATGCCAGACATAGAATCAGGGCGCTATTCCTCATCCGGGAAAAGAAATCTTAGTTCCTTATTTTTGAAATTGCTTGGGATAAATGATACTCCAACAATCATAAGTTCACAGGAATTTAAAACTCAAAGGTTATCTTGGAGAAATATTTTACATACGGCATTGATAACGGAAGAACGTGTAATAAGGAAAGCATCCATTCTTATGCCTGAACAAAAAACAGCAGAAACACCCACTATATCAGCGCTTATATATTTAGCCACTGGAAAAGATTTTCAAGAGTCAATTTCAAATGAGTCTATGTATATTGTGAAAGCAAAAAAAGAAGCAATTGAATCATATATATGGGGTGAAATTGAACTAATACACAAAAGACAAGCCGAATTAAAACAAGAATCAAAAGATATCGCTCCAATTTCTTTTAATGCAGAGATAGACCAGATCACCCAAGAATTAGCGACGATTCAAGAAAGAACGACTGCTTCAATTAAGAATAATCAAGCTCTATTAGGAAAAATATCAAAATTAAACGAGCAACTGGCCGAATGTACAATTATGAAAAAGCGGTACCAAAATTTAAAATCTCAATACACTTCCGATCTTCAACGTCTTAACTTCATTGTTGATTCATCCATAAATGAGTCAATTCCGCAAACTAGGAATTGTCCGTTTTGCAGTTCACCTGTCACGGTCAAAGACTCTGCAGATTACATTTTGTCTGCCCAATCCGAGTACAAAAGAGTCAATTTACAGTTAAAAGATCTATCTGATACGATGGTTTCCATCGATTCTGAGATTGCATCATTAGAAAATCATTTAAAAGAAGCCATGCTCGATTACAAAAACACAGAGGCCCTTATTAATCAAGAATTAAAACCATGTGCAGAAAAACTCAAAGAACAGCTGGTTAAATACCAGACAGCTATGAGAATCAGTGCGGAAATTGATATTCTAGATAATCAAGCAGAACAAATGGTTGCAAAGGTTTCACAAATAATCAACGAGGAGGAATCTAATATTCTTTTCAAAGTAAAAGATCATATTCCTGACAATATGTTTGAATTTGAAAATGATTATTGGCCCAAAGCATTAAAACAGTGTGGGTTTGAAGATTTTCAAACGGCCATTTTTGATAAACGAACTATGGATGTCATTGTTAATGGACAGCCAAAGGCTAGTTTTGGTAAAGGTTATAGGTCGTACTTAAATACATTAAACTCACTTGGAATGTTACTTTATTTAAAGAATTATGGGAAATATAATTTGCCATTTTTGATTGTAGATTCCCCAATACTTTCTCTAAAAGAAAAGGTACAAAGCGATGAGCTTGTTTCCTCACCTATGCGGACTCAATTATTTAGCAAGCTTAAGGGATGTCAAAGCGATTTGCAGATCATAGTGATAGAAAATGAGATTCCATCTATAGATTATAGTGATGTACAGGTAATTGAATTTACAAAGTCTAAAAACGATGGACGCTATGGATTTTTGATGGATTTAACTAACTAGATGTAGAATAAAACAGAGACATCCATCTATATCTTATATTTTCCACTTTTCAAAACCTAAAACATTAATGCCTTATATCTGCATCTTTTTTGTCAAGAATAGACAGTGGAAACCCCTGAAACTGTAATGGTTCCAGGGGTTTCCTTTCGCGAGTTTCCCTTATCAGCCGGAAACGCTTTTGATGAACTTCTGGTAGTGTCAAGATAATTTGGTAGTGTCAAGATAATTTCGCAAAATAGTTTACAGGCTCTGGCAAGAAGGAA
>CANDBG010000057.1 GCA_947382875.1 uncultured Oscillibacter sp.
TCTTACCGGCGCTCCCGGCACGGGCAAAACCCGTACCGCCGGACTGGCGGCCCGCTGCATGGGAACCCCTCTTGCAGAGTACGTCACGGACGCGGAACATCCCTACCCGCTTGTGCAGTTTCACCCCTCCTACGATTACACCGACTTTGTGGAGGGCCTGCGCCCGGTGCAGGCGGAGGACCAGAAGGAAAGCACTGCCCGGTTTGTCAAGCTGGACGGCAGTTTCAAGGCGTTCTGCCGGAGCGTGGCACATGTGAACCAGGTCCACACGGGGGACCCTAAAAACGATCCGGATCGGCGGTATTTCTTTCTCATTGATGAGATCAACCGCGCGGACTTGTCCAAGGTATTCGGCGAGCTGATGTTCTGTCTGGAAGCGGACAAACGAGGCTGTTCGGTCCAGACCCAGTACCGCAACCTGCCTGCTTACATCGTAGACCAAAAGACCCGGCTGGCGTCGGCTCTGCCGCGAGAGGATGACGTCTTTGCCGACGGCTTCTTTATTCCCAAAAACGCGATTATTCTCGGCACCATGAACGACATTGACCGTTCCGTCGAGAGCATGGACTTCGCCCTGTACCGCCGGTTCGAATGGCGGGAGATCAAGGTGAACAAAGACCTGCTGTGCAAAGCCTTCCAGAGCGGCGGCTTCGACCCGCTTCTCAAGGAACACGCCGCGGAGGCCGCCCGGCGGGTGATGGCCCTCAATGATGTAATCAGCGGTTCCGGCGAGAACGAGGGCGGACCATTCGGCCTCAACCGGCATTACAGCATTTCCCAAGGTCAGTTCGCTCACTTGCCGGAGGGAAACCATAAATTCACAAACCTTGACGCGCTGATGCAATTTGTCTGGGACCGCCGGATTTACTTCCTGCTGCGGGAGTACGTCCGAGGCGAGGACGGCCCGCAGGTCGAGGCGTTTCTGAGTCAATGCGCCTCCGCGCTGAAAGTCCGGACGGAGGAACAGGAGACCGTACAATGAGCGAACCGGTGCGGCTTTTCGATTACAGTCCCGTCCAAGGTCAGGCGCTGAAGCTGTGCCAGAAGATGCAGGACAAAATTCAAAACGGCCAATGTCACCTGGTCGACCTGCTGGACCCCCGTCCGTGGGAAACGCCCCGCAACCTCCAGGATGTACGGCTGGTGGATTCGGTCTGCGGCGACAGCGGGTGGACGCGCAGCTATGTAGGCTTGTTTCAGCTGGGGGAGGAGCAGATCGTCATTACTTCCCGCTTCGACCAGCAAAACGATTTCCACAAGCCAGGCAAGCCCTTTTTTCTGTACTGCCTGCTGGAAACCTGCTGGGACTCCGCGCTCCTGTCCCTGGAAGACCTGGGCAGCGTCTATGAACGGAATCTGTTTGATTTGCTGCTGGTGTCCAAGCTGGCGGTGCAGCTTCAAAAGGCGTGGAAAAAGGGGACGCTCCGGCAGTATCGAACCTTCGAGCACAATGACAGCCGCGTGAGAGGGCCAATCGACGTGCCCCGGCACATCCGGGAGAATCTGGGGCAGGAGAATGGCCGTATTGCCTACCGTAGCCGCGCTTACAGCCCCGACAATTTTTGCAATGTTCTCTTTCTCCAGGCCGCCGACACCGCGGAACGGAAATGTCCGGCGCTCCTGAACCGTCTGTATCACCGTCTGCCTGCGTTTCGGGCCGCTCTGCGCACGCTGCGTCAGGAAACGCCGGGCTGGGCCGGCGTCCGGCGAGAAACCATACTGCGCCATACCGCCAAAAAAATCATTAACCCTATTTATCGGGACTACGAACCAGCCCGTACCGCCGCCCGCGCCATTCTGCGCAGGTTCGGCGCCGACCCGGAACGTCAAAGCGCACGCAGTTCTGCGGTGACGGGCGTTTTCCTGGACATCAATGACCTGTGGGAGCGTTTCCTGGAAAAAACGTTATTCCGCGAAATTCCGCCGATCCTTCAATGGAAGGAGGCGATTCTGGACAAACATATGAATATCCGGCCCGACTTCTGGTGGAAGAAAAAAGAGGTTGTTCTGGACGCCAAGCACCGTCCGGATTGGAGCAAGACCCTGGATGAACGGAACCGTCTGTGGAGCAAATATTACGGTATGGACGTTATGGACGACGTGTATCAGGTATTGACCTATATGCTGGCGCTGGATTGTCAGAAGGGCGGGGTTGTGTTTCCTGCCCGAGAGCGAAACCGTCAGAAGCCACAATGCAGCCTGGTGAACGGACGCCAGTTCTGGCGGGTTCCGGTGTATATCCCGCAGGCTGAAAATTATGCCTCCTTTGCCAAGCAGATGAAGGAGGAGGTTGCACAGATGAAAAAAGAAATCGCCGCCTGCGGACTCCTGGAATAAAGAGAAAAACGAAAAAAGGCCGCAGTCCCCCTTAAAAGAGGAAACTGCGGTCTTTTTTCGGCATTTGTGCCTCCGAAAAACAGCGGGCAAACAAAATTTAAACTGCCAAAAAGCCTCCCTCAGTCACCGCCTGCGGCAGTGACAGCTCCCTCTAAGAGGAAGCCAAAACGGGGGAGCAGGAGTTTTTTGACACGCTGAAAATTTATTTGCTTGGAAAAATAATGGAAATTTCGGTTCCCTCACCTACCCGACTGCATAGCTGAACAGCAGCGTTGTGAAACTGTGCGATATGCTTCACAATTGAGAGACCCAGGCCGGTGCCGCCGGAGGATTTTGACCGGCTCTTGTCAACTCGGAAAAAGCGTTCAAATATACGGGATTGATATTCCAAAGGTATGCCGATGCCGGAATCCTTTACCGTAATAAAAGCGCCATGACTTCCGTTTCCAATCGTAACCTCTATACACCCGCCTTCCACATTATATTTAATTGCATTGTCGCAAAGATTATAAACCATCTCATGCAGAAAACTTCGTACGCCCTTGACGTGAATGCTCTCTCCGTTAACGGATATTTTCACTTTTTTTGTTTCCGCGCTGCTGCGCAAAGCGGATACCACATGGTTTGCCGTTTCCAGAAGGTCAACGTCCTCGCAGGCCGGAGCAATCCCTTCGTCTAACTGCGACAAGTGGATAATGTCCTCCACCAGCGTAACCAGCCGCGCCGCTTCCGTACGAATCAGGCGGATAAAATGCGGTATATCCTCCTGTCTGACAAGACCGTTTTCCAACAGCTCGGCGCTGCCTGTGATAGTCTGAAGCGGCGTTTTCAGCTCATGGGACACATTGGCGGTAAACTCCCGACGGCTGCGCTCCGCCGCAATTTGCTCTGTTACATCAAATGCCAGTAAAACCATCCCAATCGCTGTGCCCTCCGATTCAATGCGACTTACGTCAAACTGGTACTCCCGGCCATTCTGTGCCCCACGGAATTCGCCGTGACCGCGGTCTGCGGCAGACTGAATTGCCTCACTCATATCACGGCTTCTGTCAATCAACAGAAACTCCTGCCCGATACAGGAGATATCCGTCTGAAAAATCTCCTGGGCGGCGGGGTTGATGCTTAGAATTCTCCCGCTGTTGTCCATAAGAACCAGCCCTTCGTTCATGTGGCCTGTGATCTGTTCAAATTCATCGGTTTTCTTTTTCAGGCTCAAAAGCTGCCGGTCGATCTGCTGGCGCTGTTGATGGATTCTTCTCAAAAGCGGGGCCAGCTCCTCGTAAGAGTCGTTTTCAAGCGGACGCTCCAAATCCAGGGAATTGAGCGGCTGAACAATTTTTTTTGCCATCCTGCGCGCCAGAACCGCGGAGAGAACAACCGCCAGAATCCCGATCAGCAGAATCGGCTGGAGCATCCCAAGAGCCAGTGCAAAGACCGTTGCCTGACTGATGGAAATTCGCAGTACGGTTCCGTCCGCCAACGCCCTGGCATAGTACAAGGTCCGTTCCGTCAGAGTGTCAGAATACCGGACGCCGCCGCTCTCTCCGTTGATAAACGCTTCCCGTACCTCCACACGGTTTTTGTGGTTCTCCATGGTTTCCGCCGATACATTGGTATCAAAAAGAACCGCTCCGTCTGAAGCAATCCAGGTAAAACGGTAATCGGCAATTCCCGGCAGACGGTAAGAGCCTCCGGACAGCTTTTCCAGATAAGCCCTTCCTTCCTCCTCCACCGCATAGGCGGCCAGCCGCAGCTCATCCCGAAGCTGTTTTTCCTGTACATTCCGGTAGTAGCTGTACAGACATCCCATGACGATCACCAGGTTCGCCAGCAGCACCGCCGCCGCGGCAAGTATAATGGAATGGAAAATTTTTCTGGTCATTTCGGAGCCTCCAAACGATAGCCCACATTCCGGACGGTTTCAATCATGGAGCCATAATTCCCCAATTTTTGCCGCAGCGTGCGGATGTGCATATCTACCGTTCGGGTCTCGCCGCAGTATTCCACTCCCCAAATGTCCGACAAGAGCTGTTCCCTGGTGAACGCAACGCCGGGACGCGCCAGAAACTGCCGCAGTAGCTCAAACTCTTTGTAGGTTAAGGAAATTCGTTCCCCGTCAGCCGTTACGGTGCGTTCGTCCAGATGAACGGTCAGACCGCCCGCGGACATCTGTTTTTCGACCGGTCTTGCGTCACAGCGGCGCAGCACCGCCTTGACCCGTGACACCATCTCCATCATACCAAAGGGTTTTGTTAAATAGTCGTCCGCTCCCAGGTCCAGTCCGGTCACTTTGTCATACTCCGTCCCCTTTGCAGTCGCCATAATGACCGGCAGATTGGCAGCAGCGGCCTGCCCCCGCAGCTTCTTCAAAATGGAAATGCCGTCCTCGCCCGGAAGCATAATGTCCAGGAGAATCAGCTGGGGCGTCGTCCGTTTCAGAGCTTCAAAAAGGCCCGCGCCATCCACAAAGCCCTCCGCCGCAAAGCCCGCGGCGTTCAGCGCATAGAGCATCAAGCCGCGGATGGAATCATCGTCTTCTACGCAAAAAATCATATCACACCTGCCTCAAACTGCTTGACAATACATTTTTTACAGCGCCATGAGCAGCGTACCTGCGCCGATCAGCACGCACCCTGCCAGTGATTTCACGGTAAACGGCTCGTGCAGAAATACAAAGGCCAAAACCAACGTAAGGACTGCGCTCAATTTGTCAACCGGCACAACCTTGGACGCTTCCCCGATTTGCAGCGCACGGTAATAGCACAGCCAGGATGCTCCCGTCGCCAGTCCGGACAGAACCAGAAAAAGCCAGCTCTTTTGGCTGATTTCAGAAAGCCCATGCTGCGCGTCCGTCAAAAACACCATCCCCCACGACAGAACCACAACCACCATCGTCCGGATTGCCGTCGCCAGATTGGAATTCACCCCGTCAATACCGATTTTTGCCAAGATCGAAGTCAGCGCCGCGAATACTGCGGATAAGAGCGCAAACAGAAACCACATAAATCCAGCCTCCCTTTTTGATATATATGGCTCCATCATACCACGCCGCTTGCCCGCTGACAATGCCGGGCTATCGCTCTTTTGTCCCCGTGACAGAAAAAATTACCCGCTCCGCAAGATTGACGGCATGATCTCCAATGCGTTCCAGATACTTGTCAATCATCAGAAGATCAAGAATATGTTCCCCCTGGTCCGGCTGTTCAACCACCTTTTCAATCAATACTTTCTTTACCTGGGTAAAATAGCGGTCAATCAAGTCATCGTGGGCAATGACCCGCCTGGCCCGGACGGCATCCCGCTGAACGTATGCATCCACGCTCTCCGAAACCATTTTGATTGTTTCCGCCGCCATCTCCTGAATGTGTCCCACATCCTCCGGGACACAGCCCTCCGACAGCATGACCAGGACAATCTCCGCAATGTCCGCCGCCTGGTCTCCAATGCGCTCCATATCCGTGATAATTTTCATTGCCGCGGAAATCTGCCGCAGGTCCCGGGCTACGGGCTGCTGCTGAAGGAGCAGTTTCAGGCAGAGCGTCTCAATGTCCCGCTCCATCTGGTCGATTTCTTCTTCCAGGGGCCGCACCTTTTCCGCTAAAGCCTGGCTGCCCTCGGTCAGCGCCTTTGCCGCGAGGGAAATCGCTTCTTCACACAAAGCGCCCATCTGAATCAGCTCATGGTTGAGCAGCGTCAGCTGTTCGTCAAACTTTGATCGCATTTATCCAAACCTCCCTGTGATGTAATCCTCGGTTTTCTGACACTCTGGCTGCGAAAACAGTTTTTCCGTCTCGCCAAATTCCACCAGCTCCCCCAGCAGAAAAAACGCGGTATTGTCCGAAATGCGAACGGCTTGCTGCATATTGTGGGTAACGATTATTATGGTATAGTTCTCTTTGAGCTGCGCGGCCAGTTCCTCGATTTTGGATGTGGAAATCGGGTCCAGCGCGCTGGTGGGTTCGTCCATCAGAAGCACCTTCGGTTCCACCGCCAGGGCGCGGGCGATACATAACCGCTGCTGTTGTCCGCCGGACAGGCCCAGGGCGTTTTTCTTCAAGCGGTCCTTTACTTCGTCCCAGATGGCCGCGCCCCGGAGGGAACGCTCAATGATTTCGTCCAGCTTCGCCTTATTCCTGATACCATGGGTACGGGGGCCATAGGCAACGTTGTCATAGATGCTCATGGGAAACGGATTCGGTTTTTGGAACACCATGCCAATCTCCCGGCGCAGAAGGTTTACATCCATGGACGGAGCGAAGATATCCGTATTTCCATAACGAACGCTGCCGGTGATTTTTACGCCGGGAACCAGGTCGTTCATCCGGTTCAGCGTTTTCAGAAAGGTGGATTTCCCACAGCCAGACGGTCCGATCAGTGCAGTAATGCTGTTTTCCGGAACGGAAATGTTGATACGCTTCAGCGCCTGGGTTTTGCCGTACCACAGGCATAAATCCTCTGTGGTGATAAGACTGCTCATAATGCCCTCCTTTTTTTGAACCGCCAACCTGCCAGCGCAGCGGCAAAATTGATTGCCAGCGTCAGCAGCATCAGAATCGCGGCTATGGCGAAGGCAATGTCAAATTCGCCGGATTCCTTGGCGTAGAAGTACAGCGCCACGGTAAGGGTTGCCCCCTGGTTCATGAGGCCGTCAAAGAACCCAAACAGTTTATGAGCCGCGCCAGCGGTGAACAGCAGCGCCGCCGATTCGCCTAAAATTCGGCCGGTCGATAAAATGCAGCCAGTGAGAATGCCGTCCATACAGCCGGGAAGCACCACCGTGCGGATTGTCCGCCATTTTCCGGCTCCCAGGCCCAAGGCCCCCTCCCGGTAGCTCTGCGGCACGGTTTTCAGACTTTCCTGCGTTGTCCGCAGGATGGTGGGTAAATTCATAATGACCAGCGTTAATGCTCCGGCCAGAAGGGAAGTTCCGAACGTGCCTGCGAACAGCAGCATCCCTGCTAAGCCGTAGATGATGGACGGAATGCCGGAAAGCGTTTCCGCCGCGTACTCAATCACTGACACCAGCCGTTGGCTGGAGGCGTATTCCGTCAGGTAGACCGCCGCGCCTGCGCCCAGGGGCAGGACGATAAGCAAGGTCGCCAGGATGATGTAAACTGTGTTCAGAATGTCCGGCAGAATGCCGATCCGGTCAGACAAAATGCTGGGGCTGGAGGATAAAAACGTCCAGGTCACATGGGGCAGGCCGCTCGCCAGCACATACCCAATCAGAAACAGGGCCAGGCCGCAGGTGAGGACCACCGAACATGCAGTCAGCAGCCGCATGGTCCAGATGCACGCTTTTCGCTTTGTGGAAATCATGGTCAGCCCTCCTTGTCACGCTTCAAAAAGAAGTTCAGCGCGGTGTTGATAAGCAGGATAAACAAGTATAGTACCAGGGCAATGGAGAACAACGCCTGCCGCTGTAAGCTGCCGGGGCTGGAATAGGACATTTCACTGGTTACGGCAGTGGTGAGAAACCGAACGCTCTGGAACAGGGACGGCATATTTGCCACGTTCCCGGATACCATCATCACCGCCATAGCTTCCCCGATGGCCCGGCCTACGCCTAATACCACCGCTGCCGCAATGCCGCTTTTCGCGGCGGGAACCGACACCCGAAAATAGGTTTCCATAGGTGTGGCTCCCAGGGCAAGGGAAGCGTCTTCATATTCTTTGGGAACCGCCTCCAATGCGGTGACGGATACCTTGATGATCGAGGGCAGAATCATAATTGCCAGGACGATGATGGACGCCAGCAGACTTGCCCCATCCGGAACACGGAACAGTTTCCGGATTCCCGGAACGAGCACCAGCATTCCAACCAGACCGTAAACCACGGAGGGGATTCCGGCTAAGAGGCTGACGGCGGCCTCTACAACGATTTTGAGCTTTGGCGGCGCCAGCTTTGCCAGGTACACCGCCGTCAGGAATCCTACGGGAACGCCGAATAAAATTGCGCCTGCCGTGCCGCAGATACTGGTCAGGATGAACGGAAGAATTCCGTAGGACGGCTCTGCCGCCGCAGAGGCCCAGGTTTTGCCCAGCAGGAAGTCAAAGAGTCCGATTTGCCGTATGGCGGGAATGCCGGATAGAATCAGGTATACCGTAATGAGCAGCACACAACCTACGGTAATCAGACCAAGAAGCAGGAATGCTCCGTGAACGGCGGTCTCCACCGCCCGCTTTCTGCGTCCCATGATCAGTTTGCCGCTACCGCGCCGGCGGCGGAGATCAGTGCGGCGGCATCCGGAGAAGTGGCGAAGTCGAAGAATTTTTGCGCGGCGTCAGAGAGGGGGGCGTTGTCCTTTGTGACCAGGACAAAAGGACGCTGAATCACATAACTGCCGTCTTTGACCGTATCCTCCGAGGGGGCTACACCGCCTACGGAAAGCGTGCGAACGCTGTCCTTGACCGAGGCGAGGGAGGCGTAGCCGATGGCGTTGGGGTTTTGCGAGACTGCCGTAATGACATCGCCGGTGGAAGTCAGTTCCTGGCGGTACTGACAGGCGTCCGCTGTGCCGGTGATGGTCTCAAAGCCGTCTCTGGTACCGCTCCCGGCTTCGCGGCCAATCCGGACGATTTCCGCATCATTGCCGCCTGCGTCCTTCCAGTTGGCGATTTCCCCGGTGTAGATCCTGGCGATGGTTTCCAGGCTCAGGTCCGTGACAGGGTTCTCCAGGTTGACGATCACCGCAATGCCGTCATAGGCCAGAATGGTCGCTTTGAGTCCGTTGGACGCTTCCTCATCTTTTAAGGCGCGGCTGCTCAGGCCAATATCGCAGCGTCCCTCCTGCACCGCCTGGATGCCGGAACCTGAGCCGGTGGGGTTGTAGGTAAAAGTCACGCCATTGGTCTGTTCCTCAAACGCCTCCCCCAGGGCGCCGATTACCTTTTCCATGGAAGTGGAGCCGTCTGTGGATACGGTCCCGGTGTTTTTTTGCGAACAGCCGGTCATTGTCATTATGACAAGCAGAAGGGCCATTGTGAGGGTGAGTATTTTTTTCATTTGGAATTTCTCCTTTCAAATTTTGACTGCGTAAAGAGAATAACGCCGGCTTGTAAAATCTGAAAGAGAATATTTGTAAAATCAATGTAAAATAGAAGCGCACAGGTAATCGTTATTCGTTGGCCCCACTTATACCGCCTGGCCACGGGCTTTCCGTTCCTCAGTTATACCTGTGAGCCTCATCATCTGCGGCGGCAGATGATGAGGCGTATGGAGGCATGATGAAAATGAAAAGCGCACCGCAGAAGGGATACAAAATCGTTTTGGCGCTTCCAACAGTCGGATTAGCCGCTTGGCGGGCCGGCGGGGGTTTGCTTGCCTGCAAGCAGAACATACAGTGCAAACCATGCGATGCCGTGAATCGTCAGGATACCGATATCTTTTAGCGCGGTTCCCGTGTTTCCGGCGGACAGGGCCAGGATGCCCTCAAAAGCAGGCTGCGAGGGGACAATATTGCAAATCGCCGCCAACGGTCCGCGGACCCCAAGCAGGGCGCACATAAGCGGCACAGCGATGAACAGCAGCATAATTATTTTGATATACACAACCCCGATCATCAGGCCATCCGAGAACTTGCCCACAAACAGTCCGAGCAGCGCCGCCACAAAGGACGACAAAATAATCAATACCAACAGCATTCCGAACATCTGCCAGGACAGCCGGAAACAAATACTCGCGGTTATTACCGAGGACAGGCTTCCAAAGAGAAAACCAACCGCCGCTTTTTGTAAAATGTACTGACCAGGCGTCAGGGGAAGGACTTCGCTGACAAACGCTGCGCCGTCTTCTTTCTCCGATATGATGTTCACCGCGTTAAACGTACAGCCCATAAACATAGCCGCAATCAGTACGGCGGGGAGAAAAATACCTTGCAGATTTTCCAGAATGTCCGGACGCTCCCATATCAAAACTTCTGCCTGTTCCGCTTCCGCTCTCCGCTCATAAAGATTCGGAAGCGCAGCCGCTGCCTGCTGAAAGATGTTCAGTTCATCTCCGGCTATCGCGGTTTGAAGGCGTTTGCCGTCTGAACGCACACCTATGACATTGGTGGACGGCTCATTAATGGCATCGATCAACTCCTCTGGCGTTTCATAAGCTGTCACCGGGCCGTACCGCGTTAACCATGTGACTGTCTGAGGCGTCAAGTCGTTCTTCAAAATGCCGAAATGCAGTTCGCCTAAGCTGGACAGATCAATGGAACCCATGAAATGCAGCGCCGCAGCAGCCAGAATCGGCAGCAGAAACGTCATCAGGCAGAATTTGTCCCGCAGCACACTTTTCAGCTGATATTTCAACCCCTTCACATTTATCCTCCCTTTCCGGTTTCCCGGCGGAATGCGAGCTGTACCGCCAGAAACAATACCGCAATTACACCAGCCATACCAACACAATAAATTGGTGAAATGGCGGTTTCAAAATAGGCGTTTTTCAGTCCCATATAGACATGATAAAACGGGTGATATCCAATCCAGGCAAACTTGACCGACGTATTGGCGGACAAAAAGACGGGCGTCGCGGCGAAAACGGCAAGAGCCAAATACGCTAATGTAAACTGCCGGAAGTCCTTCAGCAGAAGGGCGCAGAGCAGTCCCGCCAACGCCATGACCAGGGACAGAAGCGCCGTTTGAAGCAAAACGGCAGGCAGTACGGTGATTCCGTCAGCAAGCCCGATGTTCAACAGAGTAAGCAACGCCGCAAATACCAGGTCGGAGACCAGAAATACCGCTAACTTGGACAGAAGGAACCAGTTCTTCCGCAGCGGAAGAATGGCGTGAACACGAAGTACTCCCATCCACTTTTCCTTGAACAACACGGCGGCAATGCCCAGAAATCCTACGGCGGACAGCTCAAAAAACAGCAGTTCACAGGTGATTTCTTTTCTTGCCTTTTGTTCCGGCGTATTTGTGCCGAGAATCTCCGGGGGATCTCCGCCGGAAGACCGCAGCAGTGACAGGGCGTAGTCCGCCCGGTGGCGGTCGATGGCTTCCGCTCCCGCGTACAGCACCACCCGTATTGTGCCGCCGCTGGCGTCCAGTCCTGCGGCGTTTGCGTCGGACAGCAGGGCGGTCTTCATGGCTTCCATGGATGAAACCGTCTGTACCAGGGGTGATTTTTCCGTCTGTGTCCCAGCAGGGTCATACAGATATACCGAATAGGGTTCCATCTGCATGAAGCGGAGATAGCCCAGGTTTATATAGGCCGTGTAAAGAAACAGAAACCCGATTGCCATCAGGAAAAATTTTCCTGACGCCAACATCCGTACATCCTTTTGGAACAGCGCGCGAAACGCTATGCGCATCAGGACAGCCCCCTTCCTGTGTACTGAATAAAAACATCCTCCAGGGTTGGCTCCTGCGAGTGGAGACTCACAATTTCATCGTGAACAAAGGGAATGCCTTGTTCCAGCTCCTGCGCCTCTATGGTTTTCGTTTCCCGCCGTCCCTGAACCAGATAGTCGATCACTACCCGATGATTGCTGTTCTTCTCTTTCAGACGCTTCGGCGTGTCCAGGGCAACCAGATTTCCGTTGGAAAGAAATGCCACCCGGTCGCACAGGAGGTCCGCGTCTGCCATATTATGAGTGGTGACAAAAACGGTTGTACCCTTTTTTCGCTCCTGTTCAATGATTTTCCGGAACAGTACCGCGCCGGAGGGGTCCAGACCGCTGGTCGGTTCGTCCAAAAACAGCAGCCGGGGACTGCTGATCAACGCCCGCGCCATGCTCACCCGCTGACGCATCCCCTTTGAGTAAGAGGACACCGGTTTTTTCAGAAAGCTGGACTTTACTTCCAGCATTTCCAGCAGTTCTCTCACGTCCCGCCGCTGCTCTTTGGGGTAAAACGAGGCAAAATAGTTCAGATTATCCACGGCGCTCAGGTTTGTGTACAGATAGGGAAACTCAAAGAGAACGCCGATTTTCTGGAAAAACTCCGGTCCGTAAGCGGCGGAAATGTCCTGGCCAAACAGGGAGACCTTGCCGTTATAGCCTTTCAGAATTCCGGTCAGAATCTTCTGCGTCGTGGATTTCCCGGAGCCGTTCGGCCCCAGAAAGCCAAAGATTTCTCCGTCTTCTACGGCAAAATTCAGACCGTGGAGGGCCTGCTTGTCCTTGCCGTAGGAGAACGTCAGGTTTTTGACTGCAATCATTCGTCGTCACCCCACTTTCCGCGTTCGTTCTTTCCCTGCTGGCGCTTGCTCCACCACTTCATGAATTTGACCTTGAACGGAATGGAGATCACCAGCGCTGCCGCAATTACCAGCCACCAATACCATGTGATGCCTAAGAACATAAAAAAACCCTCCTTATTTGTGATAAGGAGAGTTTAGAGCATCGATATGAAATCAAAGTGAGGTCTCTGTGAAATCCGTGTGAAATGATTCTGCGGCAGGAATGGAAAACCAAAAGCATACCCCGTCCGTCCGATTTTCCGCGCCATAGGGCAGCTTCTGCATGGACAGAATCTGCGCCACAATGGACAGCCCCAGCCCGGAGCCGCCGGAATCTGTACGGCCCCGATAGAATTTTGTCCAGATTTTCGGCAGGTCATTTTCCGGAATGGTCCGTCCCTGATTAAAAACGGAAAAATGCCAGGCGTCCGCTTTTTCCGTCAGCTCCAGACGCAGAACGCCGCCAGGCTGTACGTGTTTTTTTGCGTTGACCATCAGATTCCTCAGAACCTGTTCCATACGCCGCTGGTCAGTCCGCACATACGCCTTATGCTCCGGCAGCACATATTGCAGCTCGAAACGGATATCGGGGGCGTCGATCAAAAGACGTCCGGCGACCGTCTCCACCAGCTCCGCCAAATCAAACCGGGTGATTTGCAGATTCGCCGCCCCGCTTTCCAGTCCGGACAAATCCAGAAGGGTAACAATCAAATCGTTCATGCGCTCCGCTTCGGATATAATTACCTGGGCGTATACTTGCTTTTTTGCCTCGTCGGTTTCATCCTGCAAGCCCTCGGCGTAAGCCCGGATGATGCCCAGCGGGGTTTTCATTTCGTGGGAGAGTTGATCGGTCAGCTCCTTGCGCTCGGACAGCGAGTTTTCCAGACGGGCAAGGGTTTGCTGAAGATTTGCCGACATCGTGTTCAGACTGACGGACAGTTCCCCGAATTCGTCGGAGGAGGTTACGGTACAGCCGGCGGAGAAATCCAGCCGCGCCATACGTTTTGCCGCGGCGTTCAGCTCGGCAGCCGGTCTGGAGATGAAACGGCTCATGAAACCGTCAATCCCCAAAACCAGAAGAAGCAGAGACCCCAGCCAAATCAAAAAAGACGCGTTCCCGCTGACGGGCAGACTGGTACACAAAATATAAAAGAGAATCAGCGTCAGCCCGGTCAGCTTGGACAGCATCAAAATCTTTTTTCGCACCGTGCGAAGGGAAAACCATTCTTTCATATGTCTGCCTCGAATTTGTAGCCGGAGCGAATCATCGTGACAATATGCCGGCCTTCGTCCCCCAGCTTTTGCCGCAGCGTCTTGATGTGCGTGTCTACCGTGCGGGTCGTTCCCTCGAAGTCGTAGTCCCAAATGCGGTTGAGAAGCTGCTCGCGGCTGAAGATTTGCCCGGGGTTTGTCAGGAGAAACAGGAGCAGTTCGTATTCCTTGTGTGTCAGCGTGATTTCCAGACCGTCTAGAAAAACCTTGCGGGCGTTGGGCTGAAGCAGGATTTTCCCGGCGCTGACCGCGCCCGCGGACGCAGGGGAAAAGCGTCGCAGAAGAGCATTTGTCTTTGCCAGCAGTACCTTTGGGCTGAACGGTTTTGTCATATAGTCGTCCGCACCGCAGTCATAGCCCTTTAATTTGTCGTCCTCGGCGCTTCTGGCCGTGAGCATGATGATGGGCAGATCACTCATTTTCCGCGCCATCCGGCAGAGGGAAAAGCCGTCCAGGTGCGGTATCATTACGTCCAGAATCAGCAGGTCCATCGGGGCGTTCTCCAGGATCATCAGGGCCTCTATGCCATCGTCCGCCGTGAAGCAGGTATGCCCGCCCCTGCGCAGGTACTCTGCGAGAATGTTCTGCATGGCCTTTTCGTCTTCGACGATCAGAATGTTTGCCATAACGCCTCCTTTGCTCTGTAAACGCTGGTGCCGCCTTGATTATATTTCTTATCCGGCAAAAAAACAAGGGGCAGTTTGGCCTGGAAATGTTTTATTACGTGGACAAAGGAGGCGCAGGGGCGAAACTATGTGTCCGCCTGTTTCTTTCGACCGCAAATTTCCCATGGACCACAAGGACCGTCGCTTTGGAGCGCATCTTTTTCTGACACTTTGCTTTTCAATATCCATTAAGTTTCGGCCCGTGCCCTTTGAAGAAAAAACTTTGCCTCCTCTTTTTTGAGAACCTTGCCAAAAGATACGACCTTTCCATCCACCACCAGCGCCGGGGTCGTCATGACCCCATAGGCGGCAATCTGAGCAAAATCGGTCACATGGTCAATGGTTGTCTCCATTCCCAGTTCCGCCAGCGCCGCCCGTACGGCCTCCTCCAGCGCATTGCATTTCGCGCAGCCGCTCCCCAGCACCTTGACCCCAACCGTATACTTTGCCGCTTCCGCCTGCGCCATGGCATCCGGGGTGCAGCTGCCGCAGCAGGATGGAGCCTCTTCTTTTTTCTTGTGAAACCATGCCATAAAATCATTCCTCCTAAAAAGTTATAGCAGCAGAAATTGAAACGCATTAAACAGATAACCAACTATTATAATACTGATTGTACAAATACCAATAAACAAAGCAAGCAGTCTCGGCTTTACCGCTTTGCGGAGCATAATTATGGACGGCAGACTCAGCGTCGTGACGGCCATCATAAACGCCAGAATCGTTCCAAGCTGCGCGCCCTTGTACAGCAGGGCCTCCGCCACAGGGATTGTACCAAAGATATCGGCATACATCGGGACGCCAACCAGCACGGCCAGTACCGCCCCAAACGGATTGCTGCCGCCCAATACCATCTCAATCCAGCTCTCCGGTATCCAGTTATGAATCACTGCGCCAATGCCTGTGCCAATCAAAATATATGGAAAAACCTTCCTGAAGGTAAACGCAGCCTGTTCCTTTGCATATAGAATCCGCTCCTGCCTGGACAGCGTTGGAGCCTCTATGTCCACGCTCCCGGCGCTGCGTATGAATTCCTCCACATATGGTTCCATGTGCAGATGTTCAATCAGAGTGCCTCCTGCCACGGCAATTACCAGCCCAACCACCACGTAAATCACGGCAGCCTTTGCTCCGAAAATGCTCATTAAAAGAATCAGGCTTCCCAGGTCTACCATAGGAGACGAGATCAAAAAAGAAAAGGTCACTCCCAACGGCAGACCGGCGCTGGTAAAACCAATAAACAAAGGGATGGAGGAACAGGAACAAAAAGGCGTTACTGTGCCAAGCAGCGCGGAAACGATGTTTGCGCCGACACCGTGAAACCTTCCTAATATCCGTTTGCTGCGCTCGGGAGGAAAATAGCTTTGAATGTAGGAAATGACGAAGACCAAAAAGCAGAGCAGTACCGTGATTTTCAACACGTCATAGAGGAAAAACTGAATGCTTCCCCCGATTCGTCCTCCGGTGTCCAGACCCAGCAGGGACAGCCCCCGGCCAATCTGCACATTGAGCCATTTCATGCCCAGAACCTGGTCCTGAATCCATTGCCATACGCTCATAGAAAAAACCTCACTTTTCATTGAATAGACAACATATCAAAAAAATTTGATGTTTTGCGCTTGGATAGACGCCATCCTGACCAGAATGGCGTTTATCCGCTGTATGAGGAATTTTCATCTTCCCAGCCTGCGTCCGGCGAAGTGACCGCCAGGAGCAGCTTTACCGCTTTGTCCTGGCCGGACCTGCACAGACGGTAATGCGTCCATTTGCCCTCCTGACGGCTCGTTACAAGTCCGGAGTCACACAAAATTTTCATGTGATACGACAAACCCGATTGTGTCAAATCCATCGGCTCCTGCAAGACACACGCACATTTTTCACCACTGCGCAGCTGTTCCAGAATCGCGAGCCGTTTCGGGTCACACAGGGCCTTGAAAATCTTGGCGTGTTCCCGGTGAATGGTATCCATGGTGACAACCTCACATCAAGTTTTTTTGATATATATCAGTATACGCCCTTCCCGCGGAATTGTCAACCGGTTTTTGTCAAAGGGTGTGACCAAGCAATTCCTCTAAACGCCCGACGATTTCCTCCCGGCAGCGCTTCGCAAATTCCATGGTTCCCTCACCCTTCCGCCGTTCGCAGAAGGTCTTTTCAGGCAGACGATTCCAAACACTTCTGGCCGTGCTGACACGGACTTTGTTCGGGTCCGGGAACGTGGCCTTCAACAGCTCCTGAAAATCTGTGGGGTTATCTGCAATGTAACTGCCTGCAATGGCGTAATTGGTTTTCCCGTCTTCCTCCGTAAGGCCGCAGATGAGATACAGCTGGATTTTGTCCGGGCCTTCCTTTTTGATCCGAAAGGCAAACTCCAACGACCCTTCTTTTTTTAAAGTAAATGTCATATATTGGGAGGTGCATTCTGTCCAGGAGAGTCTGTATGCCTGTGACAGATCACCGTACAGAATATCCAGTACATCTTCCTCCCACCGGGAAAAACATGAACCGCCCGGCCGGGCAGACGGACCCTGAATGTTGTCGCAGAGCTGTTTTATGATTTCCAATACATCCGCAGGAACCCCCGGAGCGTTTCTGCACTCTGACAGCCAGGGGAGGATATCCTTCGGAAACGACAGCAGGCAGACCTGGCTGTCGGATAACCGACCAAGGCTTCGCGGGCCAGGCTTGTGCCGGTCTGGAGTCAGGTAATAGATTTTGGGCGCATGCATCCCTTGACTCTGTACATATTCAAGATAATCCTGTAACTGCCGGTCCTGGTCGCCGGCCCAGATTTTTACCTCAAAGGGCAGGCAGAGACTTTTTGCTGAAATTAGCATATCCATGCGCCGTCCCTGGTTTGCAGGAACTTCCGTGCGCACCTCTGCATTTTCAAGTTCTTCGGGCGGGAGATTTACGCCAATCCGTCTTAAAAACCTGCCCAGGAAGTCGGCGCCCTTGTCATGAAAGATGCTTTTCGGATTCAAAAGCTCCGCAAGGAGTCTTGTGTGAATTTCTTCGGATTTCCAAATCCCGGCAGCCTGAAAAAAATTGAATTTCTTACCGGAGGCCTGGATTTCTCCCAGCAGATCGCTGATGTCGGTCATGGATGCAAAAGGAGGCGTCCGGACCGGTTCTTCCGATATACAAACCAGACCGTGGATAACATCCTCATAACTGCGCAGCTTCCGGTTTGGAAACATCTCCAGCAGCTCCGTATGACACAGCTGCAACAGCTGCGCCAGCGTAAGAATTCCGCCGCGCAGCAGGGCGTTTTTTACGGAGACTTCCAGGGTCAGTTCTTCCAAAGACACATTATATTCGCTCAGGTTCGGAAAAATACGAATCAGTCTTTCGTCCTGGCTCATTGTGTTCGGTCCTTTCGCGGCTTATGTCTCAAAGGGCTTTCAGCTCTGCGGAAATCATGTCCGCATACTTCATGACAAGCTCCCGGTTTTTTTCGCAGACCCCATCCGTCATGCGCGTTACAGGCGCGGAGATGCTCAGGGCAAACACAACGGTTCCGCCGGCCGCCCGTACGGGCGCAGCCACACACCGTAAACCGGGGTTGAACTCTTCGTGATCGAAGGCGCACCCGTTTTTCCGGACTGTATGGAGCATATCCAGAAAGTCCGGCAGAGACTGCCGGATTTCTCCGGCGTTGTTCTCGTAGACCCATTTAATGGAGGCGTCCGTCATTTGGCTGAGAAAAATACGGCCCGTGCTGGTGCAGTGCGCCGGATAGGAGGCATTGAGGGTAAAATTCGGACGGATAATAAACGGGCTGTCCTTTTTGTAGATGTTAAAAATCCGGTCGCCGCTGGAAATCGCCAGGTTGACGGTTTCACTGGTGAGGTCCGCCAGCTCGTCGACGTATTTCTCTGCCAGTTTCTCATACCGCTGATACCGGTTTCCTTTTTCGGCGTAAGTAAAGAACTTCGTGCCCAGGTAATACTTTTTGTTTTCCTGGTTCTGGAAAAGAAGCCCTTCAAATTCCAGACTCTGAATGAGACGATGTACCGAACTGACCGGCAGTCCCACCAGGGCGGCAATGTCGGAAATGCCAAATTCCTCCGTGCCGCTATGGAAGCAGTCTAACACATCGAACGCCTTCAAAAGCGTGGTAGCAAATTGATGGTTTGCCATTTCGCACCTTCCTGCAAGAAATTGCCTCAACCCAAAACGGGGCCGGGACAATCGTTTTGTATAGTGTAGCATAAATTGCCGGGACTTGCAATTCACACAGATAAAAAACCTGGAAAAAAGAAAAAACCCGCGGTAAAACACCGCAGGCTTTCGCTTGGAGGTGACACCCGGATTTGAACCGGGGAATCAGGGTTTTGCAGACCCTTGCCTTACCACTTGGCTATGTCACCGCTTCCACATTCTTATTATATGCGAACTTTCCGAAAAAGTCCACCCTTTTTTGAAAAAACTCAAAAATTTTTTCAGAAACCATTCTTCCTTCCGTCCCGAAACCCAGCGGTTCCGGATGGAAGCCGAAAAATTCCCCATCCGGCGGAGCCTTCCGCCCTGCGGACGGAAAGCACAGCGGTCAGGAGAATTCCGGATTTGGAGCGGGCAACGAGGCTCGAACTCGCTACCTCCACCTTGGCAAGGTGGCGC
>CANDBG010000058.1 GCA_947382875.1 uncultured Oscillibacter sp.
GGTAAAAAGAGGGTTGATTTAGGGGCTATCCACCACAAAATTGGAAGAGCCAAAATCTTTTATTCAAAATACGGCAGAAAAATTAAGTATAACGCACCGTGGAATGTCAAATTCAAGTTGCAGAAAATTTGACGCTGGAAGCAAAAGCGATTATCCAAGGGGTAAACACGAAAGCAACCCAAAGAGACGCATTGAACCTTTTCCGGCTGTCACCGGAGCAACAGAGCAAAACGGTCAGTCTGCACTATTTGAAGCAAATTTTCCCCACCTGCGGCGTTCGGTTCATTTGAAGGTGAAGTTGATTTGAGTATCAATGCGATGCTTCAAGAGTTCACCAAAAAATAAAAAGCCCCGATAGGGGTAAGAATCCAGCTCTAAATTGTCTCAAAAAAAGTTGAAAAATTTTTTGTCCTATGCTTGACATTTGGGTGACGCAGATCATGCGGCCTTGTGTCTGGCCTTCCTATGGCGGCAACGATTTTCTTAAAGCGTTTGTAAAAGGTCGATATCGCATAATGTCTGCCGCTTTCGTCTGTGAAAACCAAATCGTCCGGATTGGACCACGCCGCCCCCGCCGACAAGCGGTTTTCCATTTGCTTCACACGTTCGGCATAGAGATATTCAAACGCAACCGGCGGCGGCTCAATCGTCCGGGCCTTGCTGTTTTTAGGAGATGGCGCAATATAGCAGCGTCCTCCCTTTTTCTTCTCTTTTTGAAGCTGTTGATTGATGGTAATTCGTCCTTTCTTAAAGTCCACTTGTTTCCAGGACAGCCCCAGACATTCCCCTTCCCGCAGCCCGGAGAACAGGCAGAACGCAAAGGCATTCCGCATTGGAGAACGGTCAATCGCGGCCAGAAAGACGGGGATTTCATCATCTGTCAAAGGTGTAATCTCATGCAGTTCAGTCTTTGGCAGTTCTGCACCCTCACAGGGATTGGCCGCAATCAACCCTTGCTTCACTGCCACTTTGAACGATTTATGAAGCACTGCCCCAACGTTCTTGACAGTCTTTCCGGAAAGCCCCGCCGCCGACATTGTGTTATAAATCTTTTGAATGTGCGTCCCCTTGATCGCTTGCAGTTCCATAGCGCCGATTGTGGGAACAATATGGTTTTTTATAATTCCCTCATAGCTTTGGAATGTCAGCGGTTTCACCTTGTTTGCACAAAAGACATTTAACCATTCTTGAAACCATGCAGCGGCGGTGATTTTGTTTGGAGCCTGATAGGTTCCTTTATCCAGGTCTCGAAGGACTGCCGTCATCTTCTGGCGGACCACCTTCTAAAGAGCAAGGTGGAATAATTCGGTTAACGGCGTTTTCTATTGATCTTTTAACGTTATAAGTTCCCAAATCATAACGATATCGATCATGTATAACACTGCAATTTATTTCACGAAGTTTTTCCTCGCATTTATGATAAATTTCATATTCTTCATAAAGCAAATCAGAATATTTGTCTGGGTTTTTATAATAATCATCCACTAGATCTTTAAGACTTGCAATGAGATAAATCGCTGCGCGGAATTCAGGGTCGTAAAGAAGCATATTTATAACTACGTTTGCACGTTCGCTTCTTTCAGTATGTAAAAATGTAGCCGCAACCTCAGAAAGCCCTGTGTATTTGCAGGTTTGCTTCAAATCGCCATCTAGACTTCTCACATCGGATAAGCCAAGTAGCCAGTCCGCAGAAACCCCGCATTTCTGGGAAATCTTAATCAATGTAAGGGCATCAGGTACACGATCACCGTTGCAGTAAAAGCCCACTGTTTGCCGGGACAGACCAAGAAATTCCGCAAATTCCGTATTCGACTTTTCACCTTGCAGTTCCCTAAATCGCTCTGTGAAAATAGGTAATCTATCATTCTTCCGCTCCATATATATATATATATACACCTCATCCAAAAACGCTCTATATATGTCTACATCTGTATAAACTTTTGTTCTTGTATCGATTGTGCTCTTGTTGTATGCTAAAATAATTATACAGCACACAACCAGAGCTGTCAACAACAAGATTTTGGAGGTGCATCAGAATGAATAATCAGGATATCAGACGAGCCGCCGCAGGCACTGGCGTGAGGCTATGGCAGATCGCGGAGGCGCTTGGAATTGCGGATTGCAGCTTTTCCAGGAAACTCCGCCGGGAACTGCCGCAGGAGGAAAAGGAACGTATTTTCTCCATCATTCATAATCTGTCTCAGGAGGTGGGTTAATGTTGGACAAGCTGGAACCTCTGGCGATTTCAGCGGTGGAAGCAGCGCGGCTGCTGGGTGTGTCGAGGCCCACAATTTATCAGTACATACACCGCGCGGACTTCCCTTCTTTCAGACTGGGAAACCGCACTCTCGTTTCGGTTGAGGGATTACGGGAATGGGTTCGGTCTCAGACGGGAGAGGCGGTGACGGAATGAACCAGGGCAAAAAGAGCCGCCCCAGTGTTGCAGCACCAGGACGGCAGGCGGAAACGGGGACCACCATCAAAAAGCCCGCCACTTCCGCTTTTCAGAATACCACATTCGTCGGCGGCGGTCAAATGGCAATTAAGGGGGCGGCGGGTATTGAGTGATGTTTTCCGCGAGTGCCGGGAACGCGTAACCGCACAGGACGCCGCCCGCCGGTACGGAATGCGCTTCGACCGTCGGGGATGGGCGGTGTGTCCCTTCCATGCGGACGTCCGCCCGTCCATGTCCTTCCGGGCTGGCCGGTTTCGGTGCTGGGCCTGCGGCGCGTCTGGGGATGCAGTGGACTTTACCGGGCGGCTGGGGTTGGAGCCTATGGCGGCGATGGAGCGGCTGAACGCTGATTTTGCCCTGTCTCTTCCTATCCGCCGAACCCAAACCGCGGCGGAAACACAAGCGGTCCGCCGCCGCATAGAGATTGCCAAAGAGCACAAAGAATTCGAGGAATGGCGGGGAACCATGACCGCCAAGCTGTGCGCGGCTTACCAGACAGCGCACACGGCGTTAAAAAATATGGAGGAATGGGACAAGCTGACCGGGCCGGAAGCCCTTGACATACGCTGGCAGTCCTGCTTTGAATACTGGGCGGACACTCTGGATTACGGGAGTCCGGAGGAACAGGCGCAACTAGACAGAGAGAGGGGGGCGATATCCCAATGGACCGGGAAAGTTTTGAAAAGCTGATGGAAGCCGGAGCGTTTGCCGAGGAAACGTTCGCACCGTTTGACCCGTTTCTTCCGGCCAATACATCCAGTCTTCCGCCGTTCCCTATGGAGTGCTTTCCGTCGTTTCTGCGGGATATGGCGCAAGCGGCGGCGGAAAATCTGCAAGTGGACCCCGGTATGACCGCCGCCGCCGGATTGTCCGTCATGGCACTGTGTGTACAGGGAAAATTTAACATCAACCCAAAGCCCGGATGGGTGGAGCCGCTGAACCTGTATGCCGCGGTCGTGGCCCGTCCCTCCGAGCGAAAAACGCCCGCCCTGTCCGTGATGACCCGTCCGCTTCATGCCTACGAGCAAGAGGAAAACCGCCGCCGCGCCCCTCTTGTGGCCGATTACCAGATGCGGCGGAAGGTCCTGAAAAAACCATAGTCAATATGGAGGAGCTTGCTGCAAGAAAGTATTGCCCAAGGACTATGACCGGATGCTGCGGGCAATCGCCCAGCGGGAGGAAAAGGGCATGAGCCGGGAACAGGCGGAAATGGAAGCGTTCTATGCCGTGAGCAAGGGCTGAGGAGGAGACAAGCATGGGAAAAATCACAGGCTTTTTGGAATACGCGCGTCAGGAGGTCCGGGACCGTCCGCCGCAGGAGCGCGTCCGCGACTGGAAACCCTTTCACCTTCCTCTGCCGGAGACGGCCCGGAAGGAACAGGGCGGCCGGTGCATGAACTGCGGCGTACCCTGCTGTCAGTCCGGCATCGACTGGGACGGCGGCGTTTTCGGCTGTCCGCTGCACAACCTGATTCCGGAATGGAACGACATGATTTTTGCCGGAAACCCCAGTCACGCCCTCAGCCGCCTGCTGAAAACCAACAATTTTCCGGAGTTCACGGGCCGGGTGTGTCCCGCGCCCTGCGAGCGGGCCTGTATTTGCGGGATGTACGGCGGAAGCGTGACCATTCGGGACAACGAATTGAGCGTCATTGAGGACGCCTTTGCCGCAAAAGCGGTCAGACGCCGCCGCCCGCCCCAGTGGTCCGGGAAAAAGGTGGTGATTGTCGGGTCCGGCCCCGCGGGACTGGCCGCCGCGGACCAGCTCAACCACCGGGGCCACTCCGTCACGGTCATTGAACGGGAGGAGCAGTGCGGCGGACTGCTGACCTACGGCATTCCAAACATGAAGCTTCCGAAGGACGTGGTTCGGCGGCGTGTGGAGCTGATGACCGACGAAGGGGTCAGCTTTGTCACCGGCCTGGACGCCGCCAATCCCGCGGTTGCACAGCGTCTGCTGGCGGATTATGACGCCGTGGTTCTCTGCTGCGGCGCGGAACGTCCCAGGCCGCTTGCGCTCAACACCGGGGGAATTGCTTCCGGCATTTATTACGGCACGGAGTTTCTGAAAGCGGCCATAGAGCGCCAGCAGTTCGGCAAGGACCCGGCGGTTCCCACGGCGGAGGGCCGGGATGTGGTGATTATCGGCACCGGAGACACCGCCAGCGATTGCCTGGCCAGCGTCCTACGGCAGGGGTGCCGGTCCGTTGTTCAGCTGGTGCGCCGTCCGGAAGGGGATTACCTGCAAAACGGCGTCCTGCCGCTGGACTACGCGCATCAGGAGGCCGCGGCCGTCTTTGGGCAGGACCCCCGCCGCTTCGGCGTCCAAGCGAAGGAGCTGACGGCGGAAAACGGCGTCCTCACCGGCGTCGTCACGACGGACGGCGATACCATCCCCTGCGGCCTGCTTATTGCCGCCACCGGTTTCGCCGGGTGCAGGGAGGCGGTCTGTCAGGCGTTCGGGGTGCCGTATGACCAGACGGTCCTCACGGCGGAGGGCGGTTTTGCCGCCAATGTGGAGAAGGTCTTTGCCGCCGGAGATATGCGCCGGGGACCATCCCTGGTGGTGTGGGCCATCGCCGAGGGCCGATCTGTGGCCGCGGAGGTGGACCGATACCTGGAGGGCTATACAAACCTTGTGCGGATTGTATGACTTTTGCAGAATTTTTTGTGTGGATTGCCGCTTTTCTTGTGAAGTCCATCCATTGACGGCGGTCTGTATATCGTGGTAAAGTGATTGCAATGCAAGGGCAAAGGCGTCCGGGAAAGGAAATCTTTCGGGACGCCTTTGCCCGTTTTTGTTTGGGAGATGCAGGATTCCTCCGCACAATCCATCATCGCAGAAAGGAACGGTTCATTATGAATAAGGAAAAAGTAACGGAAATGTTTGGAAGCCTGGTTTTCAACGAGGAGGTCATGAAGCAGCGTCTGTCGGCCACCTGCTACAAGGCGTGGAAAAAGTGTGTCGACGAGGGCACCCCGCTTTCCCTGGAACACGCCCATGAGATGGCGGCGGAGATGAAGAACTGGGCCATGGACCGGGGCGCTACCCATTTTACCCACTGGTTCCAGCCCATGACCGGCGTTACCGCCGAGAAGCATGACAGCTTTATCGCTCCCGAGGGTTCCAGTAAGGTCCTGATGGCCTTTTCCGGAAAAGAGCTGGTGCGGGGCGAGCCGGACGCCTCCTCGTTCCCCTCCGGCGGCCTGCGGGCCACCTTCGAGGCCAGGGGCTACACCGCCTGGGACCCCACTTCGTTCGCGTTTATCAAGGATGGAAGTCTGTGCATTCCCACCATCTTTTGTTCGTACAGCGGGCAGGCGCTGGATAAAAAAACGCCGCTGCTTCGCTCTCAGGAGGAACTGAGCCGTCAGGCGGTGCGGGTGCTGCGTCTTTTTGGCGACACGGACGTGAAGAAAGTAATCAGCCAGGTCGGGCCGGAACAGGAGTATTTCCTCATTGACAAGGACGTGTACGACCAGAGAGAGGATTTGATTCTTACCGGGAGAACACTTTTCGGCGCCAAGCCGCCCAAGGGCCAGGAGCTGGAGGACCACTATTTCGGCAGCATCAAGCCCCGGGTCGCCGCCTATATGAAGGACTTGGATGAGGAGCTGTGGAAGCTGGGCATTCTGGCCAAGACCAAACACAATGAGGTTGCGCCGGCTCAGCACGAGCTGGCTCCCATCTACGCCGGGGCCAACACCGCCTGCGATCACAACCAGCTGACCATGGAGATCATGAAGAAGGTCGCCGCGCGTCATAATCTGGTCTGCCTCCTGCATGAGAAGCCCTTTGCGGGCGTCAACGGTTCCGGAAAGCACGACAACTGGTCCATTTCGACCGATACCGGCATGAATCTCTTCCGCCCCGGCTCCACGCCCAGTCAGAACGCTCGGTTTCTGCTGTTTCTGGCCGCGTTCATCAAGGGGGTGGACGAATATCAGGATTTGCTGCGCTGCACGGTGGCGAACCCCGGCAACGATCACCGTCTGGGCGCGCAGGAGGCCCCTCCGGCGATTCTCTCCATCTTCCTGGGCGACGAGCTGACCGCGATTGTCGATTCCATCATTCATGACACCAGTTATGTGGAACAGGGAAAAAAGAGCCTCTCTATCGGCATAGACGCGCTGCCCGCCATTCCCCAGGACACCACGGACCGGAACCGTACCTCTCCCCTGGCGTTTACCGGCAACAAGTTCGAGTTCCGGATGCTGGGGTCCAGCCAATCGATCTCCGGCCCGAACACCGCGCTGAATACCATCATGGCCGAAGAGCTCAACCAGTTTGCCGATGAATTGGAGAGCGCGGCGGATTTTACGGCTGCGCTCCATGGACTGGTCAAGAAAGTGCTGACGGATCACCAGCGGATTATCTTTAATGGAAATGGCTACGAGGAAGCCTGGGTGCAGGAAGCCGAACGGCGGGGATTGAGCAATCTGACCTGCACCGCCGACGCTTTGAAGACCTACCTTCAGCCCAGGCACATTGAGCTGTTCCGCAAGCACCATGTTTTCACGGAGGAAGAGCTCACCGCCCGAAACGAAATCCATTTGGAGAACTACTGCCAGGTCATCGGCATCGAGGCCCGGACCATGACCGACATGGTAAAGCGGGAGATTTTTCCTGCCGTTTCAAAGTTTTCCGGAGAAATCGCTTCCAGCGTGGCCGCGAAAAAGACTGTGCTGGCCGGTCTGGATTGTTCCGATGAAGAAAATCTGCTGCAAAGGCTTTGTTCCTTGTCCGCGGAAATGATGCGTCAGACCACGGCGCTGGAACAGGCATTGACCGCGCCCAAAGGCGCGGACGCCTATGAAGCCGCTCACTATTACCGCTACACGATATTTGAAATTATGGGAAAACTGCGGGCGGTCGTGGACGAGCTGGAGACCATTACCGCCGCAAAGGCTTGGCCTTACCCCAGTTATACGGAGCTGCTGTTTTCTGTGAAATAATTCCATTATGGTCCCCGGTTTTGGAAACTGCGTTCAGAAATCGTTTTCCTCATAACCGGCATATGCTTCGCCACATCACCAGACTTATTCGCCGTCAGGTTCTTTTTCAATCCCAAACGCCTCATTCAGCTGGTCATAGAGCATGAACTGCGACAGAAACAGAATGTACCAGAACCCCAGAAGCGGAACCAGCAAAAGGGTCCAGGGCGCGAACAGCACAAAGACCGCCAGATAAGCCAGCTGCAAAACCGCCGCTCCCAGTACCCGCCACAGGTACTTCACGGAAAACAGCAGGACATTCCGCAGACGGTTCACCGTGGTCTGCCGGAACAGAACGACCTGCGGCCAATACAATGCGCTGACGGCCAGAAGCGTCAAAATTGAGAGCAGGTACAAAACAAGCGTGCCTTTCGCCACCGGCTGGCGGGACCACCAGAGAATGTGGGCCATAAATACGCAGAGGCCGGTCAGCAGGCCCAGAACCGCGCCGGGCAGCAGACTGTCCCGCCAGTTCTGCCGCCAGCTTTGACGGTAGCTCTTGCGCCAATTCTGCGGGTCGTCCCGAAAGCCCCGGAAAATCGCGTCATACATCCCCGCCAGAAACGGTCCGAAAAGCATTCCGCCCAGAATCGAGCAGGGAAGCAGCACCAAAAGGCTGGAAGACAAAACGGCATAAGCGATTCCGGCGGCCAGCGGCAGGGCCCCTGCGGACGTCGCCAGATTCAGGCACATCCAATGCCCGGCGTGGAATGAGAGCAGCTGCTTGTACCGCTTGAAGCCCGTCGGACGGATATCAGAATAATCGTCCGGGTCCTCGTGAATAAACAGTCCCATAAAATGCCTCCCTCTTCAGTCCGAAATACCGGCGCCGTAATGACAGCCGTCCAGAACTCTGCCAAGAATCTCCGCCGGGTCCCCATCAAAATCCTCCCGGCAGTTCAGCTCAAAGCTGACGGCGTATTTCCCGCAGACGCCAAACGCAGAAGCGCCCCGGCGGTACGGATTGCGCTCGGAACCGCATTCGTAGGAGGCCGCCGTATAATCCTGGCCGTTGTGACGCTCCTCCCGGCGGTTGATATTGGTGTAAACCTCGTCCTGACGGGCCTGCCATTCCTCCGCCGCTGCACGGGCGTGCGCTTCGTCCGCGCAGCCGTACGCCAGCACATCCAGCTGGGCCTCGTAGAGCTCCACCGCCTCCCCGTCCGCGTTGGTGTAAGGCTCCGCGTCCCCGATGGTCCAGGCGGCGTAGTACAGATCGTCGGCTGTCAGGGCGGTATTGTTGTCCAGAAGGGTCAGGCCGTCCTCCGGAGGCTCCACGCCCAAAACCGGTCCCAGGGTAATCCATTCTTCACGCCAGCCGCTTCCGTCCGCCGCCTGGGACGGCGCAGCTGAACAGCCCGCCAGCGTCAGAATGCACAGCGCCGAAACCCATATGCCAATCCGTTTTTTCCTCATGATACCGCTCCTTCCGTCAGCATTTCCCAGAGCTGTTCACAGCCCTCCGGGTTTTTGCAGGTCTTTTCGTTCCAGAACCCCCGACGGGCCAGATACAGACCGGAAAACAGCGTTTGACAATCTCCCGTGACCTCCTGGCCCAGTATGGTCTCCGAATACGTCCCGAATTCCAGCGCCGCCAGCGCGGGGCACTCGTTCCAAGAAAGGCAGAACGCGCTCTCTCCGGCCTCGTCCGGAAGGGTGCCGTCCAGGTTTCGAAGGATTTGATAACTGGCTTGAAACGTTTCAGGCGCATCCGTGAAAAAAAGAAAGCTCTCACAGGCTTCCAGGTCCGCCAGCAGCTGGACGCCGGACGCCGAAGCGTACCATGCCGCCTCTCCCGGCTGGGCGGTAAGATACTGATTCAGCCGTACTTTCCCGCCCGCCAGCTCGGAAAGAGCGGTTTCCAGCGCGGCGGCGGCGTCCTCCGGCAAGAGATTTGCGGCCACATAGGCGGCCTGATAATCCGGAGCGTTCCGCATCGCATTCCAGGCGTGAAGGCCCCAGTCGCCCAAAACCAGCAGAAGAAGCGCCAACGCCCCGATATGCCACTTGTGGTAGTGCCACCAGTTGGCCCGCCGTTCCTTCGCGGTCAGTTCCCGAGGCACATCCGGCCGCACATCCCGGTACTTCCATTTCAAATACGCGCTTGCCACGAAAAAGCCCCCTTTTTTATAGATTTCACCATTCACCATTCATTCAGGCGGTTTTGCCGCCTGAGACCGGAAAGGGCGCGCCCTTTCCGGTTATTCCTTTGTCGTCCCGCCGCAGGCATAGGAAACCGGCAGGCAGATCAAACTGGGCAGATTGCTTCGGTCCTCTTGCAGAAGGATCTCCACGCAGGTTTCCGCCAGCCGCCCCACCGGCTGAACGATGGTAGAGCAGTACAGCTGTCCCGTGGCGAAGGCCCGAATGCCGTCGAAGCCGATGAGCTGCACGTCCTCCGGAATCCGCAGGCCCAGGTCCGCGAGCATTTCCGCAATGTGGCAGGTCAGGAAGTCCGTGGCGCAGAAGATGCCGTCGAAGTCCAGGCGTCCGTTTTCCATGTGGGCTTCCAGAAAACTCCGGAAGCTCTCAATGCCCTCCCGGTCGTACTTCCTTACCACTGTGTATGGCACATTTTTCTGGCGGCAGTAGGATTCAAACCCGTCTCCCCGTTTGTCCGACTCGCCGGGCACCGGGGAACCGATGCGCAGAAACAGCAGGTGTTCGCACCCCAGTTCCAGCAGTTTCTGCGCCGCCAGCTGACCGCCGCCGAAGTTGTCCGAGGAGACGCAGGGAGTGCCCGGATTGAATTTTCGGTCGATGCTCACATAGGGCAGCCGGGGGTCCACCTCCAGCTCCGGGTGGTAGGTCAGGCCGATTACGCCGTCTACCTTGTTCTGCTGGACCATTTGAATGCACCGCTGTTCCGCTCCCGGGTCGGAGGCGGTGAGGGCCAGAATCAGCTTATAATCCCGCGCGGCCAGGGCCTGGCAGATGTGCTGGGCCAGCGACGCAAAAAAGGGATTCGCAATGTCCGGAAGAATCAGCGCCACCGAACAGGTTTTGTTGGTTTTCAGCCCCCGGGCGTAGCTGTTGACCTGATAGCCCAGCCGCCGGGCCGCCTCCTCCACCCGCCGGCGGTAGCTCTCCCCTACCGGCAGGTTGTTGAACACCTTGGAGACCGTCCCCAGGGCGACGCCGGCCTCCTGGGCCACGTCCTTCATGGTGGGGGTGTTTCCTTTTTGTTTCATGAACACGCACGTCCTTTTCGTGAAATAATCCGCTGTATTTCATTATATTCGTGAAACGTTATTTTTCAAGCCCCTGTTTTTAAAATCGTTTCTTTGCACAAATTTACATTCTTTTTTCGTTGTAAACGTAAAAATTGAAGAAATTGCGAAGGGGCGTCTTGACAAAACGGGAAAACGGCCCTATTATTTTCTCGAAAGGCGTGTAACGTTTCACGCCGCAGAAACGAACCTGCGTCCCGGCGCCGGACCGCAGCGGCCGGAAGGAGGAATGAACCGGAAAACACGGCTCTCCCAGGCGAAAACGCAAAAAGGAAGTGAATCACAATGGCAAGAACCAACCCGGGGAATCCAGCGGCTGTGATCCGCCCCGGCAAGCCCCTGAGCCGGCGGATCAAGGACAACTGGCAGATGTATCTTCTGCTCCTGATTCCCGTAGTATTGACCCTTATTTACAAGTACATCCCGATGTATGGCATCCAGATTGCCTTCCGGGACTTCAAGGCCAGCCAGGGCTACACGGGCAGCGATTGGGTGGGCCTGTACTGGTTCAAGCGTTTCTTCAGTTCTCCCACCTGCCTGCGAATGATTAAAAACACCGTGCTGATCAGCCTGTACAGCCTGCTGTGGAGTTTCCCGATTCCGATCATCCTCTCTCTGATGATCAACCAGCTGCGCCACAACCGGTTCAAGAGAGTCGTGCAGACCGTTCTCTACGCGCCGCATTTCATCTCGGTCATGGTCGTCTGCGGTATGCTGCGCATTTTCCTCAGCCCCTCCGGCGGACTGATTAACCTCATTTTCGGAACCAGCATCGACTTTTTAACGGAGTCCTCCGCGTTCCGCACCATCTACATCGCCTCCGGCATCTGGCAGGACGCGGGCTGGGGCTGCATCATCTATCTGGCTACCCTGGCCAACGTGGACCCCGGCCTTTACGAAGCGGCCAAGGTGGACGGCGCGTCCGTTTTCCAGCGCATCAAAAACATCGACCTTCCCGAGCTTCTGCCGATGGCCGTGTTAAACCTTATCATGGCGGCGGGCGGCCTAATGAACGTAGGGTTTGAAAAAGTCTGGCTGCTTCAGACGGACTTGAACAAGGCCACGTCCGATGTCATCGCCGTCTACGTGTACCAGCAGGGCATCGAACACGCCAAATACAGCTATTCAACCGCGGTGGGGCTGTTCAATACGGTAGTCAACATCGCGCTGCTGCTGATTGTCAACAAAATCGCGTCCAAGGCTTCGGACGTGGAGTTTGTGTAAAGGAGGCGGTGAACCATGAAAAAGGCATCCGGTCTGTCCGAGCGGACCAGCGACATCATTCTGATTGTAATCTGCACCGCGGTTCTGCTGCTTGTGGCCTATCCTCTGTATTATGTGGTGGTGGCCTCCTTTTCCGACCCTTACGAGGTCTACGCCGGCAAAACGTTTCTCTTTCCCAGCGGCTTCACCCTGGATGGCTACAAGGCCGTATTCCTCAACGACGGCATCGTCTCCGGCTTTCTGAACTCCGTAAAATACACTGTCATCGGCACGGTGTTCTCCGTAGTCATGCTCTACATCACCGCCTATCCCATGGCCCAGAGGGACCTGCCGGGCCGGAAGGCCCTGAGCATCTTTTTCCTGATTACCATGTATTTCGGCGGCGGCCTGGTGCCAACCTACCTGGTTGTGAAGCAGACGCATCTGGTGGGCAGTATGTGGGCGCTGTTTCTCCCCGGCGGCGTGGCGGTGGGCAATATGATTATCGTCCGCAACTACTTCCAGAACAGCATCCCCCGTGATCTGGTGGAGGCGGCCCAGATTGACGGCTGCTCCAAGTTCCGCACGTTTGTCAGTGTGGTGATTCCGCTGTCCATGCCGATTCTGGCGGTGATGGTGGTATTCTCCATGGTGGCGTACTGGAACGACTGGTTCACGGCCCTGATTTACCTGGGCGGCAAGGGCTCTCCGCTGCCTCTGGTCATGCGGAACATCCTGATTAAGAGTTCCGCCACGGCCAGTCAGGCGTCGACCATCTCCGGCGGCTACGCCGAACTGAACAAGCTCACCGAGCTGCTGAAATTCTGCTCTATGATTGTGGCGGCCCTGCCGATGCTGATCGTTTACCCCTTCGTGCAGAAGTATTTCGAGAAGGGCTTTATGGCCGGCGCGGTCAAGGGCTGAGAAAGGAGACGCACGATGAAAAAAACAATCGGAAAAGCCGTTTCCGCGGGTCTTGCGGTGCTTCTTCTTACCGGGTGCAGCGGCGGGCTGGTGAACAACGTCAACGACGGCGCCGTCAACGAGAACCGCGACCAGACCGATTTTTACATCATGGGCGGCATCTCCGCCCTGTCCAGCGGCTACGAAACCAACGAGGTCATTGCCTCCCTGGAAGAAAACACGGGCATTCAAATCGAATGGGAGACCATGAGCGATTCCTTGCAGGAACAGGTCAACATCCGCATCACCGGCGGACAGCTCCCGGACGCTTTCATGGGCGTGGGGTTCTCCAACTACGACCTCGCCCGTTACGGCGACGACGGCACCTTTCTGGACCTGACGCCCTACCTGACGCCGGACATTATGCCCAACCTCTGCGCCATCCTGGAAAAGCATCCGGAGATTCGGGCGGCCATCACCCAGGAGGACGGCGGCATCTACGGCCTGCCCGCAGGCGAGCAGATGACCACCGCCGGCATCGGCGCGCCGATGGACGAAGCGTTCTCCATTTTCTCGGTTCCGCAGTACAGCATGATTAACAAGGCGTGGCTGGACGAGCTGGGACTTGCCGTTCCGACCTCCCTGGACGAGCTGCATGACGCGCTGAAAGCCTTCAAGGACAACGATATGTCCGCCTCTTACTACGGCAACGCGCCCGGCTCCACCCTGCCGATGACCACCGGCTTTGACGAGTGGTGCTGGGGACAGAACATCTTCTATTCCGGCTTCGGCTTCACCAACTGGCCAAACGATGTCATCAACGACATCCACCTTACCAGCGACGGCAAGGTTGAGTTCGTCTGCGCCAGCGACGCCTACCGGGACTGCCTGACCTACTTCCACGACTGGTACGCCGAAGGTCTGATGGATGTGGAGATGTTCAGCCAGAGCGACAGCCAGCTGATTGCCAAGTGCCAGCAGGGCTACGCGGGCGTTTCCACCTGGTGGTACATTGAAGAACTGATGGGCGAATACGCCAAGGATTATGTTTTCCTTCCGCCGCTCACCGGACCGAAGGGCACGCCCTATGAAAACACCTGCGGCGTGACCATCCGCCCCGGCTCTCCGATCACCTCCGGACAGCTCAACATCACCAACAAATGTCAAAGCCCGATCAATCTTCTGAAATTCTTTGACCTGTGGTATGAAGGGGAAACCGTCATGCAGCTCCAATACGGTCCAATCGGCGTCTTCTTCACCGGGCAGGATGAAACGGGAAAATGGCTCTCCATCACCGAGGAGGAAGCGAAAGCCCAATATGGCAAGAGCGCGGGCGAAGTCCGCAACGCCTATGAGACCATGGGTCCCAAGCTGATTCTTGCCGAGTATTACAACGACGTCTTCTATATGGAAGACCGGGCCATTGAGCGTCTGACCGACCTGGAGCAGTTCTGGATGCCCTACGTGAAGGACACCACCTTCTACCCCGTGGACTGTGTGTTTACCGGCATGGAGATGGAAACCATCGACTGGCACAAGTCCGACCTGGAGAACACGGTAAAGGAACAGGAGGGCCTTTGGCTCAAGGAGGGCGGCCCGTCGGACCAGGAGTGGGAGAAATACAAAGAATATCTTTCCAAAAAGTGCGGCATGGATGACCTGATTCAAGTCTACCAGGACGCCTACGACCGCTACGCCGCCGCGCAGTAATCCGCCGGGCGGGGAACCCTGCATTATAATTCGGAGGAATCGACATGACCAGTAAACTGTTACAAAAGGCCCGGGACTTTGAAACCCGGTACGGCCCGCATATCCCCGATACGGAACGTCCCGCGTTCCATGCCACCGCTACCATCGGCTGGATGAACGATCCCAACGGATTTTCCGTATACAAGGGAGAATATCACCTGTTTTACCAGTATCATCCGTACAGCAACGAGTGGGGCCCGATGCACTGGGGACACCTCAAGAGCAAAGATTTTGTCCGCTGGGAACGCCTCCCCGCCGCCCTGGCCCCGGACCGGGACTATGACGCCGCCGGGTGCTTTTCCGGCGGGGCGGCGGAACTGCCCGACGGCCGCCATCTGCTGCTGTACACCGGCGTGCAGCGCAGCCACAACGCCGAGGGCTATCTGCAAGACATTCAGACGCAGTGCGTCGCCATCGGGGACGGCGTGAACTATGAAAAATGGCCCGCGAATCCCATCCTGACGGGAAAGGATCTTCCGGAGGGCGGCAGCGTTGTGGATTTCCGGGACCCCAAAGTCTGGCGGGACGCGGACGGAATGTTTTATGCCGTCATCGGCAACCGCACGGACGACGGAAGCGGCTCCATCCTGCTGTACCGGAGCCCGGACTGTCAGAACTGGGAACTGGTCCGAATCCTGGACCGCAGCGGAAATCAGTACGGAAAAATGTGGGAGTGCCCCGACTTCTTCCCCCTGGACGGCAAACAGGTGCTGCTCACCAGCCCCCAGGACATGACGCCGGTGGGCCTGGAATTTCATGCGGGCAACGGCACCCTCTGCCTCATCGGAACCTGTGACCCTCAGGGAAAGGACTTTACACGGCAGTCGGTCCAGGCCATTGACTACGGAATCGACTTCTACGCGCCCCAAACGCTGCTTTCCCCCGACGGGCGGCGAATCATGATCGCCTGGATGCAGAACTGGGACACGGTGAACGCCAAGCCCTATCACTACCGCTGGTTCGGGCAGATGACCCTCCCCCGGGAACTGTCCATCCGGGACGGACGGCTGTATCAGAATCCCGTCCGGGAACTGGAAAACTACCGAAGCGGCTGTGTAATCCATCGCAGCATTCCCGTCTGCGGGGAGATCAACCTGCCCGGCGTCCAGGGCCGGACGCTGGACATGACGGTTACGGTCCGCCCCACTGGCGGCGAGCGGTACCGCTGGTTCCGCATCCGGGTTGCCAAGGACGGGGAACATGAAACCATCCTCCGCTACCGCCCCGGCGACGGAACGCTGAAAATCGACCGCACCCGCAGCGGCCTGCCCCGGGATATCGTCCATACCCGCAGTTTTCTGGTGCGGCCCCGGGACGGGGAAATCAAACTCCGCGTCATCCTGGACCGGTTCAGTGTGGAGGTCTTCGTCAACGACGGCGAGCAGGCCGCCAGCGCCGTCATCTACACGCGGCAGGAGGCGGACGCCATTACCTTCGAGGCCGGCGGTTCCGTACGAATGGACGTGGAGAAATACGATCTGCATTTTGAACAGGAGGCGTAAGGGATGAAGGAAAAGCGTTTTGATGCGGCGGCGCTGGGAGAGCTGCTGATGGACTTCACGGAAAACGGCGTCAGCGAGCAGGGAAACACGCTTTTTGAAGCCAACCCCGGCGGCGCGCCCTGCAACGTCCTGGCAATGCTGGCCAGACTGGGCCGGAAAACCGCCTTTCTCGGCAAGGTCGGCGCGGACGCCTTCGGACGCCGCCTCCGCCGGGCCGGAGAGGACGCCGGAATCTGTATGGAGGGTCTGATAGAGGACAAAACCGTTCCCACCACGCTGGCCTTTGTCCATAAACTGGAAAACGGCGACCGGGATTTCTCCTTCTACCGCGGCCCCGGCGCGGACCGGATGCTGACGGTTCAGGAGCTTTCCCGCCCCTTGCTGGAAGACTGCAAAATCTTCCACTTCGGCACGCTGTCCCTGACCCACGAGCCTGTACGGAGCGCAACCCAGGCGGCGCTGCTCCTGGCGAAGGAGGCGGGCGCGTTAATTTCCTTTGACCCCAATCTGCGCCCGCCCCTGTGGGACGATCTGGAAACCGCCAGAGAGCAGATTGCCTGGGGGCTTGCTCAGTGCGATGTCCTGAAAATCGCCGACAACGAGCTGGAATTCATGACCGGCGAGACGGATTTTCGCAAAGGCGCGGGACGTCTGCTGGCGCAATACCCCGGCATTCGTCTGATGAACGTCACCGCCGGACCGGGCGGGAGTTACGCCGCCTATCAGGGCCTTTGGGTACACCGTCCCGGCTTGGCGCTGGGCGGGGTGGTGGACACCACCGGCGCGGGGGATACCTTCTGCGCCTGTGTGCTGAACTTTCTTTTGGACAGGGGCCTCGACGCCCTGGACGCGAAGGATTTGGAGCAGATGCTGTCCTTCGCCAATGCCGCCGCTTATCTGGTAACGACCAAAAAGGGCGCAATCCGCTCCATGCCGGACCGGGCGCAGGTCGAGGAGCTTCTGCGGGCGTCCGCCGGGAACCGGTAATTTTTTCAATCAAACACCACCGGCGGCAGTTCACTCCACTGCTTATGACTGCCGTACGGATTAAAAAGGAGGAAGCAGTTCCGCCAGGCTTGCGGTGCGGCAGTGTGGAGACCTGCCGTAAAGCCGGACCGTCCATCGCGGCGGGCCGGGAGGCGGTTTCGGAGGAGTCCGGGCCGTCAAGGCCGGTGTAAATATGTCTGAGGTTTTGTTAAAGGGACTCAAGAAGGTCTATGACAACAAGGTTACGGCCGTTCACGATGTCAACCTGCACATCGGCGATCAGGAATTCATTGTTTTGGTCGGACCGTCCGGCTGCGGCAAGTCCACCACGCTGCGGATGGTGGCCGGTTTGGAGGAAATTTCCGGCGGCGAGCTGTACATCGACGGAAAACTGGTCAACAATGTGGAACCCAAAGACCGGGATATCGCCATGGTGTTTCAGAGCTACGCCCTGTATCCGCATATGAGCGTTTATGAGAACATGGCCTTCGCGCTGAAGCTGCGGAAGGTTCCGAAGGATGCGATTGATAAAAAGGTCCGGGAAGTCGCCGCGATTCTGGATATTACGCAGTATTTGGAGCGCAAGCCCAAGGCGCTCTCCGGCGGACAGCGCCAGCGGGTGGCGATTGGCCGGGCTATGGTCCGGGACCCCAAGGTCTTTCTGATGGACGAACCCCTCTCCAACCTGGACGCCAAGCTTCGCAACCAGATGCGGGCCGAGATCATCAAGCTGCGCCAGCGGATCAATACGACGTTTATCTATGTTACCCACGACCAAACGGAAGCCATGACGTTAGGGGACCGTATTGTCATTATGAAAGACGGCTTTGTGAACCAGATCGGTACGCCCGCTGAGGTCTTTGACAAGCCGGTAAATCTGTTTGTGGCGGGTTTTATCGGAATGCCGGTGATGAATTTCTTTTCTGGCTGCAAGCTGCTTGTGGAAAACGGCGTTTACTGGGCTGAAATTCGGGGCGTCCGGTTCCGTCTGGATGACTTCCAGCAAAAAGCGCTGAAACAGAACGGGCAAACGCCCTGTGAGATCGTCTGCGGTATCCGGCCGTGTCACGTAAGCGTGGGGGAAGGCGCGTTGAAAGCGCAGATTCATGTAGTGGAAATGATGGGTTCCGAGGTCCACATTCACGCCTCCAGTAGCGGCGATGAGGTGGTTATGGTGGTGCCGACCATCGAGCTTCGGCAGCAGCTGAATATGGGCGACGTGGTGCCTTTTACTATGCAGCCGGGGTTGATTCAGATGTTTGATAAGGAGTCCGGCAACAATTTGATTTGGTATGATAAAGCCTCCGCGGAAAATTGCGCTCCTGTATGTAAGAGTTATGATTTCTGAGCGGCAGAAAAATTAACATCGTACAGCGAGAATAAGGCCGCTAAGTCAGAGTTCAAGGTCTATGAATATAGCGTCTTGATGACCGCACAGGGCAGTTGCGCTCTGTGCGGCTTCCGTTTTCCATTCTTATATTTTTGATTTGATCGGTATAAATTGGTTTATATCACATGAATTCAGACAAATCGGCTCTGAGGGCTGCTTCTTGTATCGCTTGCATGTTTACTGCTGGATAACAGAAATAACGCCAAAACCTGTTATGGTTAGGCTTTTGGAAGATAGAACGTTTTGACGTTGCTTTCGGCTGATGTTCGGGATGTACAGGAAACGGTGAGATTTAGAAAATGAACCAGCAGCTTAAAATATGATGAACTTGGGACAGAAAAATGAAAAATTATACTATGTAAGCGGTCATCAGCGGATAATCGGTGAGCTATTGTTTTTATTAGCAGGGAATAGGAGAAGCGGGAACTGGTAGATGCAGTATTGTACTTTGTAGAAAATAGGGCTATTCCAACTTCGTGGTGGATAGGGCGTTTTAGGACGTCCTTTCACACCG
>CANDBG010000059.1 GCA_947382875.1 uncultured Oscillibacter sp.
GCTTTGGTATTCCAGGGCAGCTATATGCTGGGACAGGGGATGAAGTATTTTATGAATGCGCTGGGGGAGTACATATATGTTCATAATTACATGAACGTGCTGGACTTTGATTATTATTTTAACTTGTTTCAGCCGGAGTGTGTGGTGTTTGAGGTGACAGATTACGCTATGGGAGCCAATCGCTTTCCCACAGAGCGTATGGCGGCAATGAATCTGAACCCTGTCTTAACTTCCGCCCGGAGGACGGCGGGAGAAAGGGAGTCCCTGGTTCTGCGGGATGAGGATGTGTCTGTCCAGCAGGGCGAAGCCCTGACGGTGGTTTCTTGGACCGGCGGGAACGGAGACGAGGAATATGTCTGGGCTGTGCTGGACGGAGAAGAATATGATATGCGCCGGAACAGCGAGGGGGTATATGAAACAACGATGTTCAGCGAGACCTGGGAGCAAAGCGGCGATGAGCTGGTAATCGCCGCCAAGGCCGGGGAGATTTTGCGGGAATATGGAGGGTAACACGAAGCGCCCTCTCTAAAAAATTCAAAATTTTCAATGCGTGACGGCCGTCACGCATCGTTTCCTTGAGAAAGGAAACGATGATAGTGGATTGATCTTTCAGGCGAAATTGCTGTGCTTCTTTAGGAGAGGAGATGGAGGCTTTGAAAACAAAAAGAGCCATACAAGCTGTTATGCTGGCGCTGTTTGGTGCGCTGCTGCTGGTTCCGGTTCTGACATTCCGCCGGGAACCGGGAGTTGCGTCAGAAATTGATAACCGAATGCTGGCGGAAAACCCTTTTTCTTCGGAAGTCCGGGCCAAGGGCGGCGATTTGACGGCGGACATCGAGAATTACATCAATGATCGTATCGGGTTCCGGGACGAAATGATTCTGGGTTATACCATCCTGAACGACCGGCTCTTTGGAAAGATGGTCCACCCCAGCTATATTTATGGGAAGGATGGATATGTATTTCGTAACGATGTTCCGATGACGGGACCTTTTACGGACTATCATACAACGTTTATTGATATGGTGATCCGTATGCGGGACTACTGTGAGGCCCGGTCGGTTCCTTTTGTGTTTGTGCTGAATCCGGCAAAAGAGACCATTATGGAAGAATATGTCTCAGAGGGAATTCACTATGACGCCAGCGCGTCTGACGGGGTGCTGGCGCGTTTGCGGGAGGCGGGCGTGCGCTGTGTGGACAACCGGGAGACCCTGGCGGCGCTGTATCAGGACGGCGTGAGCGTCTTCAATCAGAAATACGACGCCGGGCATTGGAACGACATCGGCGCATATTACGGGACAGACGCATCCCTGGAGGCCCTGGCGGAAAAACTGCCGGGCGTCCATAGAACCGCCTGGGAGGAACTTACTATTTCGCAGAAGCTGGAGGAAACACTGACAGAATCGGAGTTCCCGATTAAAGAATATGTTCCGGATGTTTCGATTCCGGGCCTGGAAATAGAAGAGCGGAACACGGGCTTTTGGGCGGAGCTTCCGTTTTCCCGTACGTGGGAGTGTGGGCGGCTGGTCAACCCGGTGCGGTTGGAGGAGGGCGCGCCCAGGGTTCTGGTGTTCCAGGGAAGTCATATGTATGGGCTTGGGAAAAAGTATTTTTCCAACGCATTTGGGGAGTACGACTATATTATCAATTATGGCAATACAATGGAGTTGGATTATTGCTTTGGCCTGTTCCAGCCTGACGGCGTGATATTTGAGGTGGCGGAATTTATGATGGCGGAAAGCCGCTTCCCCGCAGGCCGCATGGCGGCAATGAATCTGAACCCTGCCTTGACTTCCGTCCGGAGGACGGCGGGAGAAAGGGAGTCCCTGGTTCTGCGGGATGAGGATGTGTCTGTCCAGCAGGGCGAAGCCCTGACGGTGGTTTCTTGGACCGGCGGGAACGGAGACGAGGAATATGTCTGGGCTGTGCTGGACGGAGAAGAATATGATATGCGCCGGAACAGCGAGGGGGTATATGAAACAACGATGTTCAACGAAACCTGGGAGCAGAGCGGCGGTGAGCTGACAGTTGCGGCCAAGGCCGGAGAGGTCCTGCGGACATATCATTGACACACCCCAAAACAGAAAAGCGGACAGGCTTATCCTGTCCGCTTTTTCCTTATGTCCGCGTACCATTGATGATCTTTCGGACCTGACGTTCGCTGAGGCGGAACTGTGCGGCAAGCGCACGGTAGTTTCCGCCGTTGAAGCGGGCGCGGATGTCCCGGTCCCGAGGGCCGCGTTCCAGGCTTTCCAGCTTTGGTATATATAAATCCTGTCCCCCACAGAGCTGCGAAAGCCGAAGGAATGTCTTCAGCCCCAGGGCTTCTGCAATGTCCTGGTATTCCTCTGGAATGTCACAGAGCTGGACTGCGTCAATAAAACTGGCGTTATGCATATGGTTGTTTCCTTTCTTTTTCGTTTTTTCGTGCGGGCGGAAAAACTCACGCGCGTCTTTTCCAGACGGGTCCTATACACGCAGGCTGGACAAGTCCGCCGGGCGGCCCTGCCGTCTTGCCAGCGTGCGCGCCCCCTCCAAAGCGTCCGGCCCGTCGTCGTAGGCGCCAAGGGGAAACTCTGAGAGCTGTTTCAGCAGCAGCGTCTGGTCGCGTCGGAAACGGATATATCCGTTTTTTACGTCTGGCTGCAAGCTCTCTACCCGTATGGTCTTGTCTTCCGCTGCCCGCACGCCCTGAATCGGGAGATACAGCCTCTGCCGCGCCGACTCCTGCGCCAGCTGTTCCTTTAAGAACCACTGGAACTGGTTTGTCTCCGCACCAAACAGCGTATATCCCCGACCGGTCTCCTGCCGCAAAAGCCGTTCCTTTTGCAAAATGTCCTGAATGATCTGATCCGGGTGGCGGCGTTGAATGTCCGCGTCCCATACGTAGGCAAGCCCGCTCGCGCCGTCTACGGCCAGAGTGATAATTGCGGAATAGTCACTGCTGCGCGTGCGTCCCAGCGACGGGTCGCAGTAGCCGTAAAACCGGAACTCCGCAGCACGGAAATCCAGCGCGTGCGGCTCGTAGTACCGAAACCACTGCGGCGAAAACAGACACTCCTCCGGGTTTAGCGGCTGGTTCTGCATTTCACTGTTGAACGCGGCTTCACCCTCTGCAAGCCGCATGACGCGCAGACTGTAATAGTCGTGCTTTTCCGGCCACAGCGTTTTGGCCCCTGCCAGCATCTCCCGGCGGCGCTTATAAAAAAATGCGTGGGCCGCCTGCTCCCGTCTGGGGTTTTGCAGGTCCGTGTAGAGTGTTTCCCAGGTCTGCCAGAGCGGCGAGACCGGCTCGGACAGCACCGCCTGGTATTTCCGGGACTGAAACGCCGGGTTTTCCAGCAGGTTTGCAAGGAGCGAGTCGTAGTGCAGGATGGTTCCGATCAAAATAATGTCGGTATATCGGTCCCCCGACTTGCACACCGCTTTCCAAAACCAGTCCGCTGTCTTTTTGCGCTGTTCCGCCGTCCGTACGCCTTCGTCGTTTTCGATGTCGTCGCATAAGATCAAATCCGGGCGGCGCTCATAGTTCCTTCGGCCCCGCAGCTTCTGCCCGCTTCCTACCGCGTCGATACGGCACCCGTTCCGCAGGAGGATGGAGCTGCTTTTCCACGTCTTTCCGGTCTGCTCTCCGAAATCCCGCAGAATGGTCTCGTTTCCTTCCAGTTCATATTTTAACGCTTCCAGAAATCCCGCCGCCTGCCCTTCCGTGTCCGAAACCAGCAGAATGTATTTTTTGTAGCCGTACAACGCTGCGTGCAGTACATTCTTTAAGCTCATGACCGTGCTCTTTGCATGGCCCCGGGGAGCCGCTACGGCGGAACGTGTTCCCTTTGCCGTCAGTATCCCGGCCGCGTCCGGCAGCGGGCTGCATCCCTTCATGATCCGCTGCTTCCAGAGCCGGTCTAATTCCCGGTGGAAAGCAGGGGCGGGAAGTGTAAAGTAGTGGGGGAGATAGAGGGACCCAAACAGGCCGGGGTCCCGGGCGGCCTTTTCATAGGCGTTCGTGTCTTTTGCTGCGCCTCCTTTCCGCGCTTCCTTCGTGGAAGCGCTTCTATGAAAGAATGGCAAACACCTGTTTTGCGCACGCTTCTGTGCAACTGCATCGAAAATTTTTTCTTCTGGCTGCTTTGGGCGGAAAAATGGCCTGCTTTCTGGTTTGCGTTTTGGGTTTTTCTTCCATTCCCGTGCGCTTCTTTTCTTCCCTGCTTGCAATTTTTCGGGAAAAGCAGTAAAATAGACAAAAATCACGGCGGCTGTGTAAGACAAACAAAACAGTTGCAGGATCAGATTCGCGAAGGGTCAAAAAAATATATGGCGAGGGACGGCCGTCCCTCATGCTTTCCTTTTGGGAAAGCATGAAACTCCTTGTCGAAGATGGGGGGACGGTCCGTTCCAGCAGAAGGAGAGAAAACTGTAATGGAAACAAAAGAAGGCGTACGAGAAAGAGCCGGCTGCCGGATACCGGGGTATGTCCATCCGATTCCTGCACCTGGAGCCGGGGGGCGTTCGCTGGAGAACCGAAAAAACCATATCGAACTGCTGCGGATTCTTTCGGCGTTCCTTGTCCTCGTGAACCATACTAACAGCGAAATCTTTCTGAACAATGCACCCAGCCTTACATGGTTCTGGTCCATTACTTATTTTTTTGTCAGTAAGCCCGCTGTTCCGGTGTTCCTGCTGATTATGGGGGCGCTGCTGCTGGAAAAGGAGGACTCCCCCAGAAAAACGGTTGAGCGAATCTTCCGGATTTTTGTCGTGTTCCTGACGGGTTCCCTCCTTTACACCCTTTATTACGGTTATAGGAACGGGAGCGCGTTCAGTCTCCGGGATTTTCTGTTCAGTCTGCCTTCAACTCAAGTCACCACAGCCTTTTGGTATTTGTACCTGTACCTGGGACTGCTGTGTATGCTGCCGATTCTGCAAAGGCTGGTCAAGGCGCTTTCCCGGCGGCAGATGGAATACCTGCTGCTGCTCTCCCTGGGGTTCTGCGGGACGGTTCCGCTGCTTCAGATCTTTTTTTCCACCCCTGCGCTGTCCGGAAACTTTATCGACGGGATGATTGGTCATTACCTTGCCTTGGTCCTGCTGGGCTATTACTTGGAGCATGAGCTGAAATTGTCACGGCGGACCTTCCTGCTTTGTCTGGGAGGCTGTGCGGCCTCTCTCGCGTTTCAGGTGGCGGGGACCTATCTGCTTTACCAGCGGAACCCCGCGTCCTATGCCGCCTTGGATAATCGAAAGCTGATCACTATCACCATGACCTCGGCCTGCCTTTATGTCTGCGTCAAATATCTGCTGGACAGGCATCCCCTCCCGCCAACGGCGGCCTTGGCCGTCCGGAAACTGGGCAGCCTGACCTTCGGGATTTATCTGCTGGGCGATTTCCTGATTTCCTGGACCCGCCCGGTCTATGCGGCGCTGTGCGGACATATGCACATCGTATTCGCCATGGTTTTATGGGAGGTGTTCCTGTTTGCCGCTGCCGCCCTGCTCGCCGCGGGACTCCGGTTGGCTCCGCCCCTGCGGAAGTGGATTTAAGAATCGTAGGAACCGCATCCCCCTGCTTTTGGGAAACGCTTCCCAAGGCGGGGGGATGCTTTTGCGCTAATCTGAAAATACAGGCGGTCCTCCGGCAAACGTCCTGGAGGACCGCCTGATTTCAATACAGGAGGGATGCAACCCTATGGCTTTCGATTACGCCAAAGCCTATCAGCAGTTCATCGACGAGGAGCTTGCGGCGGCGTCCGCTACCGCCTGGATGATTCCTCAGGCGGGAAAGGTCCGCTTCGCTGGAGGCCGGGATGTGGAGATCTCCACACTCACCACCTCCGGCCTCGGCAACTACAACGCTTCCAAGGCCGATGGCTCCGCCTATCCCAGCGGCACCGTCCGCAACACCTGGAAAACCTATCCTATGGCCATGGACCGCGGAGTTAAGTTTTCCCTGGACCGTATGGACCCCAACGACACCGGCTTCATTGCCACTGCGGAAAACGTTATTCGCGAATTTGCCCGGAACGCCTTGGTAAAAGAACAGGACGCTTACCGCATTTATCGCATTTATGCTTTACTGGAAGCAAATGCAGCCCTGAAAAAGACGCATATCGTTTCCGCCGCGCTGACGAAGGAAAACGCAATTTCCACTTTGAGCGCGCTTTTGCAGGCCGTTTGCTGCGACGCGGAGGAGGCGGAGGGATATGTGGCCCTGGTGAGCCAGAAGAACAAAACCGCTTTCCTGGAAGCCGCTTCCGGCACCTACCACGATGTCGCCTTTGGATGCACGGTCTCTATTAATGGGGTAGTCTATGAAAATACGATGATGCTGGACGGCCTGCCCTGCATCTTCGTTCCTCAGGCGCGCATGAAAACGGCAATCGCTGTTCAGGACGGCGGCGGCAACAGCGGCGGTATCCTCCCAGGGGAAGGCGCGAAGGATATTGCCGCTCTTGTCACCCACTGCGAAACGCCGCTTGCCGTCAGCAGGCTGGATTCGATCAAGCAGTTCGGCCCGGAGGAAAACCAGTTCTTTGACGGTACCTCGATTCAGGCTCGTTACCTCTATGATCTCTTTGTCCCGGAAAACCGTATCGCCACTGCCGGGGCTGTGGTGAACCCGTGAGAGTGGGACCGGAGACCATCCGGGCCGTCCGGGAAAAGGCGGAGCGTTTGTGCGGCGCGGACCTGGGAGAACGGGGAGACGCCTTGACGGAAATCGCCGTTCAACGCGCCCTCGCCTATTGCCAGCGGGACGATGTCCCGGAGGAGATGGAAGCGGCGGTTTCTGTTTTGCTCCTTGCTCTGACGGACCAGTTCCCAGCCCCCAAAGAAAACGCGTCCTTGGAGGACTGCGGAGGGGAATCGTTTCTGCCTGGCGGCGGCGCGGCGGACTTGGGCGCGGAGAGCGCAGTCAAGTCCATTCAGCGGGGAGACACCACCATTGTATTTGACACCTCTGCGCCTGCTGGCGGTTCTGCCAGCTCCGGCGCGGGAAACACATCCTTTCCCGGCGAGGCCGCCGCGCTGGCCGGGCTTGTCCCCTGGCGGCGGCTGGGACGCCTGAAACGGGAGGTTTTATGAACGATTCCATCCTTGCTGAAATTTTGGCCCGGACCTACATCCACCGGCTGGATGTGTTCCGCCCCCTGCACGGCGGCAGTGAAAAAACCGTCTGCCAAAACCAGCCCTGTGCCTTGAGCCGCTCCGCTATGGTTTCCGCCCCCGCGCCGCCGGAACGGCCCGGCGTTCTGCCGGAAGCCCGCTACCGCCTTGCCTTGTACACCCGGCCGGAATGTGCGCTTCGCCTGGGAGACCGGGCCGCGGTGCGGGACGGTTCCGGCCGTGTCTACTCCGGCCGCGCCTCGGACAGCTTTTGCTATCCGTCCCACTGTGTGACGATCTTGGAAGTGTCGGAGGTTGTGCCGGAGTCTCAAGCGAAACCGGGGAACGCAGAGGCGGACAAGTCTCACGTGAGTCCGGGGAAAGGAGCTGATTCATGAATACCATTCAGGAGGCTGTGCGGGACTGGCTGGAAACCCAAACCGGTATACCCGCCGTCCCGGACCGCGCCCTCTGCCGCCAATACCCCATGCTCGCCGTTTGTGTCCGGGAGGGCGGGACGCGGCTGGTGGATGGCGGGCGGCAGGCGGAACGGACCTATGAAGTCTGCGTTACCGCCGTATCGGACCGGGAACGGGACGGCGCTACGGAACAGCTTTCCCAGTTAATTCCTCTGCTTTTGCGGGGCGTGCCGATGGTGGACGACGCTGGGCAGCGACGCTGCCTCCATCCTTTGGACATCCGTACAGAAGGGGCGGAACTTCGCTTTTCGGTCCTTCTTTGTGTCCGCCTCCCGGAGCGAAGTCCACATCCTGGCGGACCGGATTTGGGGTTGATGGAAAATCTGCACGTTTCTTTTTAATCTTTTACTTTACAGGAGGTTTTGATACCTATGGGCTTGCCTGAAATTTTTATCGCGTTTGAAACCGCTGCCGTCTCCGCAATCGCCCGCTCCGCAAGGGGCGTACTGGCGTTGGTTCTGCATGCGGAAACTCTATCGGACGAAAGTGCGGGGGCCGATGAGGCGGCGCCGTCTGCCGTCGTTTATCGGACGTTGGCGGACGTGCCTGAGGACGGCTGGTCCGCAGAGGATTACCGCCTTTTGAAGCTCGCCTTCAAGGCCGCGCCAAACCAGGTGGTGGCCGTGCGGGCCGGGGAAAAGGATACCGATACCTTTGCCCTGCTGCAAAAGACCCGCTTCGATTGGCTCGCCGCGCCGTACCTGGACAAAGAAAAGGTGATTTCCTTTATCCAGAGCCAACGCGGCAAGGGGATTGGCGTAAAGACTGTTGTGGCGGATGCTTCTGCCCCGGATCACGAGGGAATTGTCAATTTCTGCGCCTCCGGGCTTGCACTGGACGACGGCCCCATTGAAGCTGCCGCTTACACCGCGCGGATCGCGGGACTGCTTGCCGCTTTGCCCCTGACCCGTTCCGCTACTTATGCCGCCTTGGCGGAAGTCGTTTCCTGCGACAGCCTTGATGACCCGGACCAGGCCATCGATGCGGGAAAGCTGATCGTTGTTCGGGGCCGCGACGGCTATAAGCTGGGCCGTGCTGTCAATTCCTTTACCAGTACCACCGTGGACAAGGCTGCGCCCTTCCAGAAAATCAAAATCGTCGAGGGCGTCGACCTGATTCGCACCGACATTGCCCGGGCCTTTGAAAACAGCTATATCGGCCGTGTTCTCAACGACTACGACAATAAGCTGCTCCTCGTAACCGCGATCAACGCCTATCTTCGCGGCTTGGAGGGCGATGTGCTGGACAAAACGGCCAGTAACCGCTGTTTTATTTCCCTGGACGGACAGCGCGGCTACTTGGAGTCCCGAGGGACGGACACTTCCGCTATGGATGACGCGGCCATCCTTCGCGCCAATACCGGCAGCGAGGTCTTCCTGGAGGCAAACCTCACCTTTTGCGATGCTATGGAAGACCTGTCTCTGAGAATTTCAATGTAAGGAGGTTTTTACAATATGCCGAATTTAACCGCAAACCGTACCCTCTCCGGCTCCTTTGCCGAGGTCTGGGTGGACGGCGCACGGATTGCCGAATTGGAGGAAGTTACTTTGACCGTCAAGCTCCAACGGGAAAAGGTCCAGTTCGGATTGGACATTGACAGCAAAATCACCGGCTATTCCGGCGAGGGCACGATGATGCTGAAACAGGTTTATACCCGGTTTTACGAAGTCATGGAACAGGCAAAACAGGGCTTTGACAAGCGCTGCACCATCACGACCGCTTTGAAGGATCCCGACGCCATGGACGGAGGCGAGGAGCGTTACAGCGTCAATATTGCCTTTTCTGAACTTCCTTTCGTGGGCTATAAAATGGGCGAGGTCTGCAAACAAAAACTGCCCTTTACCTTCCGGCCCTCGGAACTGCAATGCCTGGACAGCATCCAGGCCGGAGAATGAATCCCCTGTCGGACACCCTGCGGGAACGGCTCTCCCGCAGGGGCTGCACCGCAAAGGTTGACTGCGGTGCACTTGGAATACTGACTGTAGAGAGCCTTTCCCCCAGAGATATCGCCGCGCTTGATTTGGAAAACGCTCGGGCTGTCTTTTATGCCGCTTGCCGGGAGCTGCAGCAGGCCGGAGAAGAATTGCGGCAGGAAGGTAAGGTCTTTCAGCCGGATGAGATCATGCAGTTTATTTCCGGCCGAGAGGCGGATGCGGCTGCGCAGGCAGTGCTGGAATTGAGCGGTTTGAGAGAGTCAAAGATTTCGGAAAAATCGGATATTTCAAAAAAACCGGATGCTCTGGGAGAACCAAATATCTCAAAAGAACCGGATGCCGCGGAAAAATCAAACATCCCGGAAGAACCAGATACTCCGGAAGAACCAGATGTCCCGAAAAAACGGCATGCTTTCGTTCAGATTCCTTTGAAAAATTTTTGGAAAATCAAACGTGCTTTCGCGCAAAAAACAGAAGCGCAGTCTGAAAAATTCCGGCTTGAATCCGTGCGGATTTTTGAGGAGGATTTTCCGAAATTCCAACCGGAATCCGTGCAAGCTCCCTTTTTGGAAACGCCTGAGAAAATAAAACAGGATGGCAGTATTGAACGAGTCTCACGTGAGTTTTCGGGCAAATCGGAACATGAGATTCAAACACAAAATGATCGGAAACTTCCAACGAGCCCCCTGCAGGATGTAGTTGGAAAAGGAATAAAAATTGGACAAATTCTACCATCTGTTGAAAATCAAAACTCCCGTTCCGAACACAAAACAATGCCGAAAATACTTGGCTGTCCTCACGAAATCCCGTCGGAATCTGATGGTTTGCCGGATGTGGAGCTGCACGAAACCAAGCCGGAAATGCCTGAATATCCGCATGAAATCCCGTCGGAATCTGATGGTTTGCCGGATATGGAGCTGCACGAAACCAAGTCGGAAACGCCTGGATATCTGCACGAAATCCTGTCGGAATCTGATGGTTTGCCGGATATGGAGCTGCATGAAACCAAGTCGGAAATGCCTGGATATTCGCATGAAATCCCGTCGGAATCTGATGGTTTGCCGGATATGGAGCTGCATGAAACCAAGTCGGAAACGCCTGGATATCTGCACGAAATCCTGACGGAATCTGACGGCTTACCAGATGTGGAACTGCGTGAAACCAAGTCGGAAACGCCTGGATATCTGCACGAAATCCTGTCGGAATCTGACGGCTTGCCGGATGTGGAACTGCATGAAACCAAGTCAGAAACGCCTGGATATCTGCACGAAATCCCGTCGGAATCCAGTGAAGTTTTTGAGACAGCAGCACAAGAAACGCTGTCGAATTCTGCTAAATTCACAAGCCAGGAGGCGGAGCGTTTTGCCCAAATTTTACTGGAGGGCCTGCGCCGCGCCGCCGTGGTCAGATAAATAGGAGGTTCCCTCTGTTATGAATACACGAACGGTCCTTCTCTGGCACAGCAATGGAGAGGAACGTATCTATTTTACCGTAAATCCCGCTGAAATAAATATCTCCCGCCCAAATCAAAACCGAGTTCTTTCCCTGGCGATGGGCGGAACGGTCAATGCCTGGGGAGGAAGGGGCCTGCGGGAAGTGACTATTAAAACCTTCCTTCCCTGCGAGGGTTCTCCCTTTTACGCTGGTCAGCCTCCGGAAGCGCTGATCGCCATGCTCAAGCGCTGGCAGGACTCCGGCGATCCAGTGCGCCTGATCGTCTCGAAAAGCGATGTTAATGATGCGTTCCTGATTGAGAACCTGACAGAAGCCTTTCGTGAGGGGGACCGCGATGTCGGCCTTTCCGTTACCCTGCGGGAATATAAATTCAAATCCGCCCTTGCGGCCTTGGCGGGAGGGACGGCCGCGCCGGTACGGGCCGACGAACGTCCCCCGCAGAAATCTTATACCGTCGTCAAGGGCGACACCCTTTGGGATATCGCCTGCCGTTTTTACGGCGACGGTTCCCGCTGGGGTGAAATCGCAAAGAAAAACGGTGTCTCCAACCCGCGGAACTTGCAGATCGGGAGGACGCTGACACTGTGAAGCTGTATGTTTCCAATCAAATGATACTTCCTGTGCTGGAAAGCGCCGCTTTGGCCAAATCCCGAAACGACGCCGCAGCGACTCTTTCCGCTTCGGTTCTTCTGGCTCCAGCGGATACTTATTTTCAAGAGCTTGCCCTGACATTGGGGGACCCCGTCCGCCTGCTGGATGATTCGGGAAAGGAAATTTTCTTCGGCTCCATTCACCAGATCGACCGTACGCAGGATACCGCCCGGATTACTGCCTATGATCAGGGGGTTTACCTTGCGCGAAATGAATTGTATGGGCTTTTTCTTGGCTCCGGCGCGGACATTGCCGCCCAAGTTGCTGCAAAACTGGGTATTCCCCTGGGTAAAGTGGAGGCCGACGGGCAGTATAAGACCATCATCTCCCGGGCCGGACAAACCGCTTTTTCCATTCTTCGTCAGGCCGTGGGGGAGAAACGGGAAATTTCTGTTCACAGCGGTGCGCTTACCGTCACCGCTCAGGGAGGAGAGACCATATGCCTGGCGGCGGAACAGGTCTTGTCGGTTTCCTGCCGGGCGGGCATTGGAGAGATGGTCAATCGCTGTATTACCCTTCGCAGAAACGGCGGTGTTGCCTCTCAGGTTCAGGACGGCGCCGCAATCGCCGCCTATGGACAGTTTCAGCGCGTCCGGCTGTTGTCCGGAGAAGTACCGGCGGAGCTCCTGCGCGGGAAAACCATGAGCGCACGTATTGTGCTCCAGGGGAACCTTTCCATCCGATGCGGCGGGATTGTGCAGGCCGGAGGGACGCGTTTTTTCCATGCCTGGGGCTTGGAGGGCGCGTATGCCGTGACCGCCGTGGAACACCGCTGGGAAAGAGGCTTGTTTACGACCGCAGTCAGCTTGGAGAAGTAAAGGCGGCGCGGATGGCCTCTTCACTTTATGGATTCTATGAAAAAATCCCGGCCTGCGTCACGCGGGCCGGGGAAAGGAGCGTTTACAACCATGAATGTTTATTCTGAATTGCTGGACCTGCTGGCGCGCGAGCCGGGAACCGCGCCGCCAGGACTGTCCGGAACCCTGACCAATGTTTCGCCTCTTACTGTTGCCATCCGGGGTACGGCCGTCTCCAAGGGACTGTTCTATCCCGCCGGCTTTACCTTCCATTGGGAGGATATCGGACGCGAACTGGCCGTTCTGCCCTGCGAGGAGGGTTTTTTTCTCCTCTTTTTTGTGGAGGGGGGACGCACATGATCTTTCCCGACTGGGGACAGACTCCTGCGGAAGCGGCGGCAGAAGACGACCTGCCCCTTTTTACCGAGTGGGCCGTAGACTGGAAGAAAAAATGCTTTGCCATCCGGAACGGCTCTTTTTACGCCGTCACTGAAACCGAGGCGCTGAAAATATGGGTTTGGAGAGCTCTCCAGACGGAAAGCTTCCGGTTCTTTTATACTGCCTGGTCCTGGGATTACGGCAACGAACTTCATACCCTCTTGGGCGGCTGTGTGGACCAGGGCATTCTGGAAAGCCGCCTCCGCCAATATATCCGGGAAGCCCTCCTGGTTTCCCCTTATATTCTCGCGGTGGATGGCTTTTCTTTCCGCAAGAAGGGGAGCCGGATGGAAGTCCGCTTTTCTGCCCATACCGTTTATGAGGATTTTGACTATGAAACGGAGGTAAGAATCGGATGACAAGAGACGATTTTACCCGTTTGCTGCTGGCGGCTTACCATGGCCCCGGCAGTACGGAGGAAGGAACCTTTGCCGGGGATGTGCTGCGGGCCTGCGCGGACGGTATGGCCCAGCTTTGGGGTATGGACATTGATGGACTGGAACGCCGCGCGTTTGTCTCTGCCGCTGTAGGGGACTGCCTGACGATGGTCTGCGCCGACCGGGGAATTGTACGCCGGGAGGGGGAGAGTGATGAGGACCTGCGCCGCCGGGCCATCGAGAAGCTCGCCCGCCTTCCTGCTTCCGGGAATGAAGACGATTACCGGGAATGGTGCGCTCGAGTAGAGGGCATTGCGCGGGTGTCCGTTCTGGGTCTGGCCCGGGGACGCGGCACAGTGGACGTAATCGCCGTGGGGCCGGACGGCCGGCAGCCCCTTCGGGCCGCTTTGGACGAGGCGCAGGCCATTGTGAGCCGGGAACGGCCTGTGGGCGTGGATGCCCGCGTTTTTGGCGCGGAGGAATTCCCATTGAATGTTTCTGCGGCCCTTGTGCGGATGGACGGCGCTTCCATTGGGCAGGTGCAGGTGGAATTTACCGCCGCTCTGGCGGCCTTCTGCCAGAACTGCGCCCTGCGAACCCGGACCGTCAGCTTCGCAAAAGTCCTGCGGCTGCTGCTGGACTGCGCCGGTACGGCGGATGTGACCGCCTTTTCCCTCTGCGGAGCAGACCGAAGCCTGACGCTGCCGGAACGAGTGGTGCCGGTTTGCGGAACCGTGGAGCTGAGGGAGGCGGTCGTATGAGGCTGCCGGAATTTGTGACGGAGATTTCCCCTGTCCGGGAGACATTGGAGGCTGTCGCCAAGGGGGAAAACGCGTTGACGGCAGAGGTGGAGGAGGCCGCTAAACAGTTCTATGTACCAACGGCCACCCGGGGACTCACCCTTTGGGAAGCGGACTACTCCCTGGAAAATCAGGGAGAGGACGAAGCGCGCCGCGCCGCTATTTGGACGGCCCTCGCCGGAGGCCGGACGCTGACGCCGGAGTATTTGGAGGAATTATGCGTTTCCCTGGGGAAGGGAGATTGGGGACAGGTCAACGAAGATTTTTGTAATTGGACCATAACGGCCTATTCCGCCGCCTTTGGACGTATTCCAGGAGGAGCGGAGGCCCTGGATGCCGCCGTCCGCCGGCTGAAACCAGCCCATCTGGCGGTGGAGGTTCATCCGACGGGCGTTTTTTTCCCGAAAACGGACCGCGCTTCCGCCGCAGCCGGCGGCGCAGCGATGGAAGTTTCCGGCGGTGACGCCCTCCAGTCCAGGCTGGACCATAGCATGGCAATGCATGGCGATATGGCCCTGGAACTCTTCGGAAATGACACGCTTTCCGGACCAACCGTGCACTCCTCTGCTCTATCCGGCGGTATGTGCTGGGAGGCTTTTGGAACGGATGCGTTAAGGGGTGAGGCGCGCCGTGGAGTGGTTTTGACAGGGGATATATGTGTGATTTATACTTGACCGTTTTGCAGACAGATAAACAGCCGAGGTCCGCTTTTTGGCGGACCCCGGCTGTTTGCAGTCTGCAGAAACAGGGCGGCGTTTGGCCCTTTGCAGCGCCTTTTATGCTATGCGTCAAGAACTTTGTCGTTATGAAGCGCCGATTCGCCCAGGTTGGACCCGGCGCCTAATGCGGCGGCCAGGATTGCCAGAAACTCTGCCGGACGGGGCTTTTTCACCAGGGACCGGCAGGCCAGGGCTTCCAGAAACGGCCGGTTGCGTTCCCATATGACGCTGACAGCCTGTCGAATGCTTCGTTCCACTGCTTTCCAGTTGGTTCCATACTGCTTTGCTACCTCCGGGTAAACCCATTTTGTTACCAGCAGCAGCCGTTCCGGCCTCTTTATGCAGAGCGCCGCCGCATAAGACGTATGAAAAAATGTAATATGGTTTGCCGTTAGTCCCAGCCGGTAAAGCAGATCATAGATTTCAGGAATTAGATTATTAATGCTGCATAACCGTCCTTTCTTCTAATATTCTTTGCGCATCATGAACCATCTTCAGGATTTCTTTCTCCGGCAGAGTGAGCGCGCCGAGGGTTAACAGCGGAACATCCAGAGCGCCCGCGATCCGCTCCAAGGTTTCAATTGTGACGTTCGCGCAGTTATGCTCAAGATCCCGCAGACGAGCGGCGCTTACATTTGCCCTGCGTGCAAATCGACGCTGTGAAAGACCTGCCGCTTTCCGCAGAGAAATAAGGTTGTCTCCAAGCCGAACCTCCTTGGGCGGCTGTTCCGGCAGGCCCGGAAGTCTGTGCACCTCCGACAAGATTTCTTCGTCGGTCCGCGACAGCACGCCAAAAACCAGCGGCGCAACCCCTAACACCTCCGCCATGCGCCGCAGCGTCTCAATTGTAGTATTGCTGCACCCATGTTCAATATCCTGCCAGCGTGAAACGCTCATGCTTACGTTGAGCGCGGCCGCTTCCCGGGAAATACCCTGTGCTTCGCGCAGCAGGACGATATTTTTCCCGATTATGCCCAAATTTGACAAAAAATCCCTCCTCCGCTTAAGCGTAGGAAGAAAATTCCGAAATTTCGAGACGATATGTTAGCGCACGGAACCTTATAAGAAAAACCCGCCAAATGCGAAGCATTTGGCAGGCAAATCCATAAATGTTATTTCTCGCAGCGAATATCCTCTGCAATGGGCAGGGTTTGGATGAAGATGATAAACAATCCAGCCTGTTTTTGGATAAAATGTGAATTGAAAAATGACAGGCTTGCATTATAATGAAAAAAAGTGTCAGGAAAAGACGATTTTTGAGATAAAAACCCTATTTATATGTTTGTCGGGACAGGAAAATTATTACAGAACTTGCAGAGACCGCCCTGCTGCGGCCGTGCGGATGAAAGGCGGAAAAGCGGGACCGAGGCATTGAAGCATGGACTTCCGATGGAAATAAGGGTGTTTCTGTGTGATGGGAGGAGGAAAGACCGGTGGCGGAATCGAGAGCGGAGTGGTTTGACCAGCTTTATAAAACCCATATGGCGGATATGATGCTCGTGGCCAAAGCTGCGCTCAAAAGCCGGGAGGCGGCTGAGGATGTTGTGCAGGATGTGTTTATCCTGCTCCTTGCAAAAGAGGAGCAGGTCCGTACATACAAGCGACCGCAGGGCTGGCTGTATTTGACGCTCCGCAATCAGATTGGGAATTATCTGCAAAGAGAAAAATATCGGCATACGCTGCCCTTGGATACGCAGGAAAATTTTTTAGTGGAGGATACCCGCCCAGGCCCGTTATCCGAATCTTTGCCAGCAGGACTTACCCAGGAAGAACGGGAAATCCTGCTGCTTTTCTATGAAAACAGACTTTCCTGCGAAGAGATTTCCCAACAGATTCACCGCTCCGTTTCGGCGTGCCGGACCAGACTCTGCCGGGCAAGAGCCCGATGCAAAGAGCTTTATTTGGCGGAAGAAAAATAATTTCAGATTTTTTGTAATGATTGTGACGTTTGATCAAACGTATAAGACAGGAGGTGTTTGAGATGTCTGTGTTCCTGAATCCTCTGGACCCGGATGGAGCGATGGAACCAATCCAAAGGCATCTGGATGAAAACCCTGACACAGATGCAGGCGAGATTGCGGATGACATCCTGGATTGGCTTGAGTTGACGGACCCGGCTGCATTTTCTCAGGAAGATGCGGAGAGTCTCAGCCAAATGCTTGCGCTGCTGAGAGCGGCATCCCCAGATGAAAAGCCGGAGGATACCGATGCGGCGCTGGAGGCGTTTCACAGGAAGTATGCGCTTTTGTTTGAGGAAACCCCTGCATCGCGGTCCTCAGATTCTCCCATAAAGAAACGGTTTTCCCTGTTCCGGTTTCCCAGAAAGACGGCCGTGGCCGCTGCTGCGGCTGCGATTATGCTGGGATGTATGGTTACAGTTCAGGCTTTTGGGGTGAACTGGCTCGGCATGATTGCACGCTGGACGGAGGAGCTGTTCCAGCCGCAGGAGAGAAATATTCCCTATGCGGTGGTTATGGACAGGCCGTTGAAGGAAGGCGAGACGGTTTATTATGACTCTCTGAAGGAGGCAGTCGAAGCCTTTGGCATTACGGAACCCCTTGCGCCGGAGTGGATTCCGGAGCGTTTTGCGTTTGCGGAGGCTTATGCATGGCAAAAGTCGAGTGGCGTTTCAATTTATGCGAAATATGAGGACGCTGACGGAGTTTTACAGATTTTTTATAACGAAGCTAATCTTCTTAACATGAATAGCGTAGAGAAGGACAGCGATACGATAAAATTATATAGCGCATTTGGCGTGGATCATTTTTTGATGATAGACAGAAATCGGGAAAAAGTGTTTTGGCAAAATGGAGATTTTGCATGTGAAATGACAGGGGATGTTTCAAAGGAGGAATTGAAGAAGATAATTGATTCTATTTATAAAGGGGAATGATTGTGAAAAAATTAGCAAAGTGTTTGTTTAGTGGTATTCTTGTTGTTATGATGGTGTCCAGCTTATTGGGGGCATCAGCATCCACGTATTCCAGTCTATATTTAGATTCCTACCGTGCATCGCTTACACCAAAAAGCGGAGGGTTGATGGTTGTCTCTGCGGATATCTTAGGCAGGGGGGACCAGAAGGTAATTGGAGTTACACAGATTATTTTATATGAATCGAAGGATAATAAAAATTTCTATCAAGTAGGCAGTTATCTTCCAGACCGGCATCCAAATATGCTATCCTCTGGTTCTGTTTATGTAGCTGATATTGTTACCTATCTCGGAACACCCGGCTACTACTATAAAGCGTCCGTTTACTGCTATGCCGGGGACGGAACCAATGGCACGGAAAGGAATTACATGACCAATTCCAGGCAGGCCCTTCCTTAACTTCCCTGTAAACGGCCAGAATGCTTTTGAAGACAACTGTCATAAGCAGGTTTTTCTCTATGTGCATAAAAACAGCCGGTCAGCCGCATTCCTGCGGCGCCGGCTGTTTTATTTCCGGAGCGGTTTGATTGAAAAAGGACATGGCAAAAGCGCCGGGACTGCAAAGAATCCCGGCGCTTTTCTGAAACAAAGGCAGGCGGTGAGCGCCCCCCTGCCCTGTTTTCATGATAACACAAGACAGACTGTTTTTCAATGGATTTCTTTTCGTGACTTGTTTGCGCATTCGACTGCGATGGCATGGATAAGGTAGAATAAATTTCGCAAAAAGAAAGACACGGTTTGCAGACTCGGGTAG
>CANDBG010000060.1 GCA_947382875.1 uncultured Oscillibacter sp.
CTCCGATGTTAACAGAAGCCATCCGCGCCGCGAAAGCCGCGAAATAAGCAAAAAAGGACCTGATTCGGATTGAATCAGGTCCTTTGCCTTATCGAATTCGACGAGCCATCTGCTCTTGGTTGTCCGCAAACTCCAGAGCTGTCTGCGCCGTGATTTTCCCCTCTTTGTACAGCCGTAAAATATACTGATCCATTGTCACCATGCCCTCCTCGCCGCCGGAGGCAATATGATTGTCAATTTGATGTGTCTTGTTCTCCCGAATAAGACTGCGAACCGCATTATTCATATGCATAATCTCAAACGCAGGTACCAAATCACCCATCGCGCCGGGCAGAAGCTGCTGGGAAACCACCGTATGCAGCACCATGCTCAATTGTACACGAATCTGGTCCTGCTGTCCGCTGGGGAACGTGTCAACAATCCGGTCAATCGTGTTGACGGCCCCCTTGGTGTGCAGGGTAGCGATCAGCAAATGTCCGGTTTCCGCCGCCGTCATGGCGGTGTGGATGGTCTCCTGATCCCGCATTTCCCCCAATAGAATCACGTCTGGGGCCTGCCGCAGACACGCTCGCAGCGCCGACGGATAATCCTCCGTATCAATGGCAATCTCCCGCTGGCTGACGATGCTCTTATCATCCCGGTGCAGGTACTCAATCGGGTCCTCCAGCGTAATAATATGGCTTTCCCGTTCTTTGTTAATGCGGTCCAAAATGCACGCCTGGGTTGTGGATTTTCCGCTTCCCGCCGTACCGGTCACAAGCACCATGCCATGGGTAACATTGGCAAGGTCCATGACCTCCTCCGGGATGCCCAGGGACCACCAGTCCGGAATATCAAAGGCCACAACCCGTACGACTGCTGCCAAAGACCCGCGCTGGCGGTAGGCGTTCACCCGAAAACGGGCGAGACCGGACACAGAAAAGGAAAAATCGTCGTCGCCCCGCTGAAGGTAGCGGTCCGCAGGCCGCTTTGCCAATTCATAGATCTCCATAATAAGGTCTTCGGTCTCTTTGGCAAAGACCTTGCCCTCACTGATATTCACCAGGCGTTTGTCCAGCTTTTCGCACACGCAGCCGCCTGCCACGATAAACAGGTCAGACGCCCGATCCTTCACCGCCCGTTCCAGGTACTCCATCAACATATTTGTATAGCCTCCTCGCAGGTTCTTTGGATACAGTTTGTATAATTCGACCGAAATATGCCATCAGAAAGGTGCGCCGTCCCACAAATCCAAGGATTCATCGGACTCCCAGTCAGTCGACGGCGCTGCCTGCCAGCGTGTGACGACATACTCCCGGCCGGCAATGTCTTCCAGAATCACGGATACCTGAAGCTCCTGGGTGTCCGAAATACGGCAGGTGTACTCCGCGCGGAGCGGGCCGCTGCCGGTGAAGGTCACGCCTTCAGGCCGCTCACCGTTCCGCAGCCGGGCCAGTATGGTCTGCGCTTCCAGGTCTGCGGCGTAATAGTCCGCTACGGCTTGTGCGGACGCGTCCGCAAGGCGCACGTCAGCCTGTACGGTGGTCAGGCTCAACAGCGCGAAAACCGTCAGGCACAGCACCGCAAACACCACCAGCAGCGAAACGCCGCCGACTGCCGGTGGGGAAAACCGCCGGTTTTTCTGCTTATCCATTCCCGTCCTCCATCTGCCACGCCGTTTCGATTTCAAAAAGCGTATCCATTGACGGCTCATCTGCGCGGCCGGCAGATACGCTGATTTTCAGCACGTTCAGGCCCGGCACATCTGTCGGAACACCCTGGGCGGTCAGGCGGTAAACGTTATTGACCGGGTCTGGGTTCCAGTTTTCATCGAAATCCTGCCACAAAAGGCCCTGTTCATATTGATAGCCCAATAGCTCGGCCGTTTTCGTGAGGACTTCGCCCATGTCACCGCCGCGGCTCCGGGCCGTCTCCGCCACGTTCTGTACCAGATGAACGGCCATGTCCCGGGACTCAACGCGGCGGGAACTGGCGTCGGACTTCACAAACGCCTGCAAGCACAGCGCCGCCGCCAGCGCAAACACAAGCACCATAATCATTTGCTCCATCAGGAGCAGGGGGGCTTTGCTTTTCATGCCGCGCCCTCCTCTCCGCTCCGCAGGGACAAATATTGCAGAGATTCCATACCCTCTGTATTTATTACGACAATTTTCAACAGATCGTCATCGCACGAAACATCCATTTCCTGGATTTCCATGACCTTTTCACCGTCCTCCGGCGCAAGACCAGATCCCGGCGCGGCATACAGCTCCATCAAATAGCCGTCGTAACAGTAAACACGGGTTTCGTAGCCGTAGGCGTCCAGCAGCACCAGTGCGCCCGCGTCCCCGAAGTCCTCCACCTGCACGCCGTTCGCAGCGTCTGCCTGCCGCACGCGGGTTGCGAGGTATTGCTGGCAGGTCCGGCCGTTGTATGCCGCCTGGTCCCGGAGCGTCAGACGCCGGTAGGCTCCCGCGCCTGTCAGAAGAACCGCCAGCACACATGCGGCGAAGATGCCGAACAACAGCAGGGCCAGAAGGCCGTCCATATGATGTTGGATTGCTTTTTTTTTCATGGCGCGTTCTCCAACACGGTAATATCTGGCATCAGGTTTTCCGCAAAAGCGGAATAGCGCACCGTATACCGCGCTTCATCCACCTGAAGACCATAATGTTCCTTCAAATAGTCAATGCTGGGAGGATAGACCCCCTCGGCGGCATAGCACGCGACGCAGCCTCGCCGGAGCGTTTCCTCCAGCTGCCGGAGGTCCTCCTCTGCCCGTCCGCTGTTCAAGCTTTCGAGGGCCATAGCAAAGCACAGCAGCGCCGCTACGGCAACGACCGGAACCAACAGTCCGCCCAGCAGGGGAAGAAAACTGTTTTTCTGTCTCTTCATAGGCTCACCCGATGGCCGCCATGATGTGCATGAGCGGCAGCATCACGGACAGCAGAATCAAGCCCACCAGTACGGAACAAACCAGCACCAGCGCCGGCTCCACCCGGCTTACCAGCGTGTCCAGCGCGGCCTCGCTTTCTTCGGTGAGGTCGGCGGCGATTTTCTCCATGGATTTGTCGCTTGCGCCGCTGCGGTGTCCCAGGTCCAGCAGACGGCACTGGTTCGCAGGCAGAAGCTCACTGCCCCGCAGCGCTTTTACAAGAGGCTCGCCGTCCGACAGACGCTTCTGGCAGTCCAGACAGCGCTTTTTGGCGCCCGCTTCCAGCAGCTCGGCGGAAAGCTCTACCGCTTCTTCCAGCGGCAGACCGCTTGCCATGCCCATCGACAGCGCCTGGGCCAGACGCGCCGTGTTTAACTTTCGGGAAATGCCTTTGTCGCCGTGCTTTTTCCGCCAGCCGGAAAGAAGTACCCTTCGGAAGCCCTCCGACACCGCGAACAGTACCGCAAATACGGCCAGTACCACCAAAATAACCCACAGGACCGGCATCGCGCCGTCGAGCCAGCGGCCCATCGCAAGCAGGCCCCCCGCTACGCCGGTAAGACGTCCGCCCAGGGAGGCGTACACGTCGTCGAAAATCGGCAGAACCTTTACCAGCAGTACGCCGATTACGACCAGCATCAACGCCAGCATCACGGCGGGATAAAGCAGAGCGCTCCGGACGCGGCGGGTCAGGCGTACGCGGTCCTCGTAGTAGCGGGAAAGGGCAGAAAGGGCTTCCTCCGTCCGGCCGGTCCGCTCGCCGACTTCAATCAAGCCTGTGACATAAACCGGAAAGCTGCCGTTTTCCTTCATCGCCGATGACAGCGGGGTTCCAAAGTCTACTTCGTCCGCAAGCTCTTTCATCAGTTCCTTGAAATCCCCTTCCTCCGAAAGAAGGGACAGTGCATCGCCTGTGCTGACGCCTGCATGCAGCAGAAGCGACAATTCCAAGCAAAAAGAGGCAATTTCTCCGTTCGATATTTTTACTTTCATGAAAAAACTCCCAAAATCAATAGAGATATTTCTGCGTATAATTGCTTCCGTCACCGATGTACTGCATGATGGATTCACTGCTCTTGCCCGATGAGGCAAACGTCGGGTCCATCCGCTGCCAGGTAGTGCCATCGAAGAAAATCACGCCGTCCACCCAGCCGGTTTCCTTCGTCCAGACGTTGACCCAGGCGTGATAGGCCGTGCCGGCGTAGCCAACCACCAGCTTACAGGGGACGCCCTGGCTGCGAAGCATTCCTACCATCAGGGAGGCGTAGTCGAAGCAGATTCCTTTTTTCGTCGACAGGACGGTGTCCAGAACCGGCAGGTAGCCGCTTTGAACAGTGGCCGCTTTTTGCTTGTCGTAGGTCAGGTTTTCTACCACGTAGTCGTAGATTTTTGCAACCTTTTCCAAGGGGTTTGTGATGCTTCCGGCCAGCTCCTGGGCCTTCTTTACGCTGTTGGGCGCTGCGCCGTAATCAACGTACTGGTTGGGCCGCAGGAAGGGCGCAAACTCATCGGTCAACGACACCTGGAACGATGCCGACACGACGTATGCGTATTTTTTGCCGGTGGTGTTTTCCAAAACGTCTACCTTATAAGAGCCGTTGCCGTCGGAGAGCGGGAACGTCGCCCAGCTTCCGGCGGGGAGATCGTATGTATAGGTCGTGGTGGGGCCCTTGACCTGTACCTTCAGACGCTTGGTGGTCGCTGCGGTAAACTTGGCCATGACATAACCATCTTTGGTGTTGGAATAGTCGATGATGGCCTTGTCCGTTTTCTGTACCGCCGTCCCGGAGGCGACGGGTAATAGCAGAGTGCTCTGTGCGGCGGGCGACGCCGCCAGCGCAACCGCTTCATCCTCGAGTTCGATCTCCGTCAGGACACTCTGGCTGACATATGCCGGAGTTTCTTCTTCGCTCTCTATGGTCTCGGCGGAAGTTTGGGCACAGCCAGTCAGCAAAGCGGCCGTCAGCACCAGGGGAAGAACTTTTTTGAATTGCATAAGGACTCCTTTCCACCCCGAATACAGGGTTCGTGGCAAAAAATTCTATGATACTATTATACGCATGCCCGGAAAAATTGCAAGAGGCTATTTTCTTTTGAAATGGCTCTCCTTGACTTTCGCCGTCTTCCCGGTTATAGTGGGAGAAAGCCCGGTTTGTTCGGTACTTCGGGCAATTTTTTCTGGAGGGTGAATGATGATGCAATATCCATTGCAAAAGGGTTCGGTTCGGGCGGTTGTGGAAAGTTACGGCGGAGAACTGGTTTCCTTGCTGGACGCCGCCGGAACCGAATACATCGGAGGCGGTGAGCCGGCCTTCTGGTCCGGACGAAATCCGGTTCTGTTTCCTATTGTTGGCGTTCTGCGGGGAAACCGGACCGAAATTGAGGGGCAGTTTTACGAAATGTCACGCCATGGCGTCGCCCGCAAAAACGAGTTTACACAGGTAGAAGCTGCGCCGGATTCGGTTGTTCTGGAACTGCGGGAAACGCCTGAAACCCTGCGGCGTTATCCGTTCCCCTTTGCTCTGCGGATTCGGCACCAGCTTTTGGAAAACGGTTTCTCGACGACTTACACCGTTGAAAATACTGGTAATGGGTCCTTGCCGTTCTGCATTGGCGCACATACGGCGATTCGCTGTCCGCTTCATGCCGGAGAACGCTTTGAGGATTATCAGCTGGTTTTTGATACGCCCGAGGACGCAGAGACGCTTATGCTTACGCCGGAGGGAATGCTTGCCAGTTCGACGGAACCAATGCTGAAAAATGGCGTACAGTCCCTGGACTATGAGACGTTTCGACGGCTGGATACGCTGATTTTTCGTGGACTGCGGTCGAAAAAGGTCTCGCTGCTGTACCGGGAGACCGGACGGGGGATTCAGTTGGATTTCCATGAATTCCCTGCCGTCGCCTTCTGGACGCCGCCGGGCGCGCCGTTCCTCTGCATGGAGCCCTGGCATGGCTGCGCGGGACGGGTCCAGGATTCAGACCGGTTCCTTGATAAACCATTTTTGATTCAGCTGCGTCCGGGGGAATCGAAACATTTGACTTATTCCTTTGCTTTTGTTTGAGCATTTACATGAAAAAAAGATTTACTTTCTTTGCTGTAATCCTTTTTATTTTGATTGTTGTGCTTTTTGGCCTCAAAGTGTTAATGTTTGACACGCTTACGACCAGTCATTTCCAATCTTTGATTTTTCATGATGTCACATTGGATGGTAACACGGTTTCTTTCAGAGTTCAAGATACAAACAGCGGTATTCAATGGGTATGACTACTATATAAAAGGATAACGCTTTATATATCTCTATTTTCAGGGGTTATATCGGAATCAATTGCAAGCCGTGGCCTTCAAAGCTCATGATTACCGATGTAAATTTTGAAGATATTAACAGAATTTTTATAACGGATGGTGAGTTGTCTAAGTGTATTTATCCGTCATAGGGGATTGCTTAGACGGAAAACCGTGCGGAAGGGGCTTTTCCTTCCGCACGGTCGCTTTTTTCTGTTTTACACCGTCCGCAGAAAACGCAGAAAGGCTTCTTTTCCTTCCGGCGTGCGTTTGTATACGCCTGCGTGTTCCAACACTTGCGCAAATACTAAGCCGGTTTCCTTTTCTACAATCTCCAGCGCGTTTTCTGCCGTGATCTCGTACTTGCTCCGGAAACTTTCTGCCCAGGCCGCATGCTTTTCCGTCAGCTCACTCGCATGAAGGTCCTTGCCTGTGGCCAGGGCGTCCGCAACGGCGGCAAGCTCCTCCTTCAAACGGGCTGGCAACACCGCCAAGCCCATTACCTCTATTAAACCAATGTTTTCCTTTTTTATATGATGCAGTTCGTTGTGAGGATGATAGAGGCCCAAGGGGTATTCGGGGGTCGTCAGGTTGTTGCGGAGAACCAAGTCTAATTCGTACTTCTCTCCGCGGCGTCGCGCAATCGGCGTGATGGTATTATGCGGGGCGCCGTCCGTTTCTGCGTAGATTACTGCTGCTTCGTCTGTGTATGCCCGCCAGAGCGTCAGTATATGGTCCGCTAAGTCTATCAGACGTTCAGGGTCCTGCGCCGTTATGCGGATGACCGACATCGGCCATTTTACGATACCACTTTCTACGTCTTCATATCCAGGGAATATGCAGGGCGTCTCAACGGGCGCTTTCTCCATCGCAAACGTATAACGGCCGCCCTGGAAATGATCGTGCGCTAAAATCGAACCGCCGACGATTGGCAGGTCCGCATTCGATCCGACAAAATAATGCGGGAACTGTCGAACAAAATCCAGGAGTTTCCCAAAACACGCACGGTCTATCTTCATTGGCGTATGCTCCTGGTTCAGACAGATACAATGCTCATTATAATACACATACGGGGAGTACTGCAAATACCACGGAGATCCGTTTATCGTAATGGGTACGATCCGATGGTTCTGCCGGGCCGGGTGGTTGACGCGTCCGGCATAGCCCTCGTTTTCTGCGCAGAGCTGACAGCGGGGGTAGTTTGATGCGGGCAGGTCCCGGGCCGCTGCTATGGCTTTGGGGTCCTTCTCCGGCTTCGACAGGTTGATTGTAATATCTAAATCACCGTACTCTGTCGGCGCCTTCCACTGCATGTCCTTCGCTATACGGTCACGACGAATGTAATTCGTGTCCTGGCTGAATTTGTAATACCAGCTTGTCGCTTCCTCCGGGGAACGCGCGTACAGGGCTTGGAACTTCTCGATTACTTGCGCGGGACGCGGCGTTAACCGACCCATCAGTTCCGTGTCGAATAAATCGCGGTATACTACTGAATCCTCCGCTAATACGCCGCGGGCGTGGGCGTCGTTCAGAAGTTCTTCCAATACCGCGGACAGGTCTATTTTTTCCCAGGTCTTTTGCGGGGGCGTATAGTTGTCTGCCTTTATTACGTCCAGTATTGTGTTGATCGCCCAGGTGTATTCGCTTGCCGAGATTAAACCGGTTTGCAGGGCGTAGGCTGCTAACTTTGATATGGCTTCGTTCAGCATGAGTTACCTCCAGTTAAAAGTTTCGCCCGCCTTTTCAAAGGCGGCGGGGTGCAGGGGCGGAGTCCCTGCGCCGGAGCTTGAGGCGGGAGCCTCAAAAAATCACCGCGCACCCTCCCTGGGGCCGAATTCGTAATACATGACACATCCCAGCCCCTAAAAGCCCTTCTATACCCGTCTTGAACGCTTCCAACTTTTCGTTGGGGACAAACGCTTGAATCGTTCCAGCAAAGCCGCCGCCGTGAATCCGGATGGCTCCTGTGCCGCCTAACAGTTCGCGGCCAATTGCCAGCGTCAAAGGGATTGCCTGCTCTCTTGGCGCTGCAATGGCCCAGGTGTTTTGCAGGTGCAGAGAGGAACTGATCCCAGACGCGTTTACCAGTGAGAGAAATGCCTCAAAATCGCCGGACTTGAGCGCTTTTGCCTCTTGTACGGCACGACGGTCGTCGTCGTAGAAGTGTAATGCGCGAAGAACGGCGCGGTCGCCGCACGTTTTCCGTAAGGCGGGAATCGTTGCGCGGAACTCGGCTTCCGGCACTTCCCGGAGAACGGTCCTGCCAAAGTGCGCCGCTACTGCACACATCTCAAACGTTATGTCTGCATAGTCGCCTGTCAGGTCCGCATGACAGGAACCTGTGTCTACAATGCATAATGCATGGCCGGATTTCGAAAAGTCATAGTCTGCTTTCTCCACTACCGGCGTACTCGGGTCCGCAAAGTCTATCGCTATCGCTCCGCCAACCGATGCGCCCATCTGGTCCATCAGGCCGCAGGGCTTGCCGAAATATATGTTCTCTGCATATTGGCCGATTTTTGCCAACTCAATTGAATCAAGTGCGCCGTTGCAGAAGAAACTGTTCAGTATGTTCCCGATTAAAATTTCGTACGCCGCGGAGGACGACAGGCCGGAACCAGACAGTACATTCGAGACCGCATAGGCATCAAAACCTTGAATCGCATAGCCAAGGCTCGCTATTTTTGCCGCAACGCCCCGGACCAGCGATGCGGATGTGTTCGCTTCTTCCGGCTTGACGGCCAGGTCGTTCAGGTCGACTTCCAGAGCGGGGTATCCCTCGGAATGTATGCGGATGCAGCTGGTTCCGTTGGGCGCGGCACACGCCAGGAGGTCCAGGTCGACGCTTGCGCAGAGAACATGACCATGCTGATGGTCCGTGTGGTTGCCGCCGATTTCCGTTCGTCCAGGACCGCTGAAAAGTCCGGCGGTTGTTGAGACATTTTCGGGAAAATCTCCCAGGAACGATTGGGTAACGTGTATGGCTCGGTTCCGGGCTTGCTCCAAGCCTCCGCTTGGGGCGTAAATGTCCATGAGGGTTTGGTCGCAGCCGCCGTTTTGCAGGGCTTGCAGAAGTTGTGTGCTGGAATACATAATCGCCGCCTCCTTGTCGTTTTCAGATTGCGGGAACAGTATATTGAATTTTTAGTAAAAATTCAAGTCCCAATTTTACGCTTTACAAATTTTGGACTTTTCTACCAAAAAGCGCATCCGAATTTAGCTGTTTTGACCGGGGACCGGGCCGCTGCTCTGACGTACGGTGAGCGTGGGCGGAACTACTACTTTTAACGGTATCGTTCGCAGGGGCTCTTTGCCGGGCAGTATGGCCCGCTCTGCTAAAAGACGCAGCGCCGCCCGCGACATCTCTTCTTCATGGGCCGAAATCGAGGTCAACGGCGGGTCCAGAAGCGCCGAACGGGGCGTGTCGTTGAACGATACTACTGACATTTCTTCCGGTACCCGCCAGCCCGCTTCCCGCAGGGCCAGCAGCGCACCGACCGCTACTTCCTCATTGGCGCACAGGAGCGCCGTGGGGGGCGCTTTGCCACTGGACAGCCCGACGCGAACCGCTTCCGCTGCCGCAGAGGCTTCCATCGGGCAGTCGATGAACGCTGCACGCAGATCCAAAGTGTCCGCCAGACGGCAGAACGCTTGACGGCGTACCTCCGGAGCCGGACGGCGGCGGTCGTCCAGCTTGCGCTCCGGACCTGCAAAGCCTATGTGACGATGCCCCAGGTTCATTAAATGTTCCAACGCTAGTGAGATGCCCAGTTCAAAGCCAAGAACTACCGAATCAAACCGGCTTTCAAATGGTGAGGAATCCAAAAACACCACGTTTGAACTGTGCTTTGACAACGCGCTGATTTCCTCCGCCGTGAAAATGCCTACCGCCGCTATGCCGTCCAGCGGCGCTTCGTTCGGGGGCAGCGCAAAGCCCTCTGACAGCGGAACGCAGGCGTATTTTTGCTCCTGGCAGGTTTGACGGACGTAATTGCTCAAATACAAATAATATGGGTCGTCCAGCTGCTGCTCCGGCGTCAGCATCTCCGCAAGTCCAACCCGGAGACGGGCCTTCAGTGCGCGTCCCCGACGGCTGCGGGTGGCTGTGTAGTTCAGCCGCCCGGCCTCTTCCAGAACCTTCCGGCGGGCCTCCGGCGTCACCGACAGCGACGGGTCGCCGGACAGTATCCGCGAAATCGTTGCTGTGGAATAGCCTGTGCGGTCCGCAAGCTCCTTCAGCGTCGCCATGCGTTATGCCTCCCCTTCCAGGTGGATAATGCCTTTTGGTTTTTCCAGATGGTCCAGAGCCGCTTCGTAGCTGCATCCAACCGCTCCGGCACACATGTTTTCTACAATTGCACGATGCTCCTGGAGCGTCTTTTCCATACGCCCCTCCTGACCCAGGGAAAGCCGAATCTGCCGGCTCATTTGATAGTGGAAATTGTCGAAGGTCTCCGAAAAAGCTGCATTTTTAAGATAATAGACAATCGTTTCGTGAAACTCCTGGTCGTACTGTGCAAATTCTTCGATGGAATGACTTGTGTGCAAAACGTCTTCCTGACGCTGAAGCAGCTCCTTCAGCTTTTCAAACGTCTTGCGGGCCGCGGAGGTCTGGCAGTCCCGGGCCAGCTGGACCACGCAGAAGCCTTCCAGTGCACAGCGGATTTGATACGTTTCCAGCAAATCCTGTTCCGTCATTTTGTGGAGGCAGAAGCCTTTGCTGGGAAGTACGTCGATATATCCCTCCTGGGCGAGACGCTGTATGGCGTCCCGGACGGGCGTGCGGGAAATGCCCAGGGTTTGAGAGACTTTCGTTTCGGAGTAAATGACGCCGGGCTGGAACCGGCCTTGTATGATCTTATCTTTCAGGCGCTCATACGCCTGCATTTGCAAGGGTTTGATATATTTCATGAACCGGTCCTCCTGTTTTGGAGCGATATAATAAGCCATTGTACACCATACCGGTATTCCGGTCAATAAGCATCGGCAAAACGCCGAAAATCCAGATGAAAAATTGAGCAAAAAGCAGAAAGTGTGCAAAACCGGTTGACCGGTATACCGGTATGTGGTATAGTGCGGCTATCAACAAGAAAACCGCTGCGGCGATTTGGAAAATGAAAGGATGTATCTGTCATGAAAAAAGTCGGCTTTATCGGTCTGGGAATTATGGGCGGGCCTATGGCGCAAAACCTTCTGAAAGGCGGCGTCGATTTGACCGTCTGTGACCTGAACGCCCTGACTGTCGCAAAATTCGTGGCCTCCGGCGCAAAACAGGGAACCGCCGCCGAAATCGGCGCGTCCTGCGATGTGATCTTCACTATCCTGCCTAACGGCGGCATCGTGCGGGAAATCCTTTTCGGCGAAAACGGCGTGGCCTCTGCGATCCGTCCCGGCGTCGTTGTCTGTGATTGCAGCTCCGTTACCCCCCAGGAATCTCAGGAGTGCTTTGCAAAATTCCAGGAAATGGGCGTGGGCTTCGTCGACGCCCCCGTCAGCGGCGGCGAGCCGAAGGCTATCGACGGTACCCTTGCATTCATGGCCGGCGGCCGTCCGGAGGACTTCGATGCTTTGCAGCCCTTCTTTGAACACATGGGCGCGTCGGCTATGCTGGTGGGCGAGAGCGGCAGCGGCAGCGTCACCAAGCTGGCGAACCAGGTGATCGTTAACCTGAACATCGCCGCCGTGTCCGAGGCGTTTGTGCTGGCATCAAAAGCCGGTGTGGACCCCTGGAAAGTCTATCAGGCCATTCGCGGCGGTCTGGCGGGCAGCGTGATTCTGGACGCCAAAATTCCCAAAATCGTGAACCGCGATTTCAAGCCCGGCGGAACCATTACCGTCAACCACAAGGACATTAAAAATGTCCTGGCAACCGCGCACGCTATTGACGTACCCCTGCCTCTGACCGCCCAGCTTTTTGAGATCATGCAGTCATTGAAGGTCTCCGGCCACATGGACGACGATCACTGCGGCCTGATTCAGTATTTTGAGCAGCTGGCGGGCGTGACCGTCCAGAGCAGCAAGCAGAATTGACAGGAGGTTGAGAACTATGTATGAAGCAAAACGCATAAGCGCGGAAGTTTTGGCTTCCTGGCCGAAAGTGGACGAAGCGGCGGCCGACCGGCTTTTAAGCGCGGAAATCGCCGGGAATCACAGGAAAATCGTTGTTCTTGACGACGACCCTACCGGCGTCCAGACGGTCCACGACGTTTCGGTTTACACCGATTGGAGCCGGGAAAGCATTGCGGCGGGGTTTGCAGAGCAAAATAATCTCTTTTACATCCTGACCAATTCCCGCGGCTTTACGACAGAGCAAACGACACAGGCGCACCGGGAAATTGCCCGGACGGTAGCGGAAACCGCCAGGGCCCAGGGGCGGGATTACCTCCTGATCAGCCGCAGCGATTCCACCCTTCGGGGACACTACCCGTTGGAAACGGCGCTGCTGCAGGAAGAAACGGTAAAAGCAGGCGGCCCTGCCGCTGACGGCGAAATTCTCTGCCCGTTTTTCAAGGAGGGCGGCCGGTTTACCTTGGGCAACGTCCACTATGTCCGCTACGGCGGTGAGCTGGTTCCGGCGGGAGAAACGGAGTTTGCCAAAGACAAAACCTTCGGCTATACGGCTTCGGACCTGCGGGATTACGTAGAGGAAAAAACGAACGGTCAATACCCGGCGGACCGCGTAACCTGCATTTCTCTGGAAGACCTGCGGTCGCAGGCTTACGACAAGCTGGAAACGCAGCTTCTGGAGGTACAGGATTTCGGAAAAGTCATTGTGAACGCGGTGGATTATTGTGATGTCAAAGTGTTCTGCGTGGCGCTGTATCGGGCGATGGCCAAGGGAAAACGGTTTTTGTTCCGTACGGCGGCGGCACTTGTGAAGGTTATCGGCGGCATTTCCGATCAGCCGCTTCTGACCCGGCGGGACATGGTAAAAACCGAGACGAAAAACGGCGGTATTGTGGTGGTTGGTTCCCACACGCAGAAAACCACCGCCCAGCTTAACGCTCTGCTTGGCGTTCCCGGCACGGAGGGAATTGCATTCCAATCCAGCCTTGTGCTGAAAGGCGAGGAAGCCTTTGCAGCGGAAGTTGCCCGCGTGGTGCGCAGGAGCGAGGAACTGATTTCCGCAGGCATTACGCCGGTGTGCTACACCGAACGCGCCCTTCTGTCCGTAGAGGGCGACACCAAAGAGGCCGCGCTGCTGCGTTCCGTACGCATCTCTGAAGGGGTACAGGCGCTGGTGGGACAGCTTTCCGTAACGCCCGCGTTTGTCATTGCAAAAGGCGGCATCACTTCCAGCGACGTGGGCACAAAAGCCTTGCAGGTAAAGCGGGCAAACGTCATGGGACAGATCAAACCGGGCATTCCCGTCTGGCAGACTGGTCCCGAGAGCAAATTCCCCGGAATTCCGTATGTAATCTTCCCCGGCAACGTGGGCGAAGAAACCACCTTGAAGGAAGCAGTCGAAACGCTGTTGGAAAGATAAAAAAATCCGCCGGGCGGAGAAGAAAAGGCTTGTAAATTCAAACTGGATGGTGTATCATGGATATGCATATCTGCGGATGTGAGATTTGAGACAGGAGGAGTCTACCATGAGCAAAACCGCTAGTATGGTAATGAAAATCATTGGCGCAAGCCTGGCGTTCGCCGCGTTTATCTGCCTGCTGATCGGCGGATGGCACGATTTAAGCGTTGGCTGCTGCGGCCTGAAGAAGCGTTTCAGCCAGAAGTTCAGCTCTGAATATGATGATTACGCCGACGAGGAGCTGTATGACTGACGCCCCGGCGTTCCCAACCGAAAAACGTCCTCTCCAATTGGAGGGGGCGTTTTGTTCATTTTGACGCTTCCTTTGTTCGTTCGGTGAACTTTTCAAGCAGAATACCATTCCATCCCGAAAGATTCAAAAGTCCGTTTTAAAAATGATCCTGTGCTGTAATATTTCCGTAACGTTTTGGTAATACCTTTTCAAAAAACTTCCAAAGAGCGGCGCGCCATTTTACGGCGCGCCGCTCTGCTCATCCTATTAATAATGTATCAAATATCCTCATGGCCCATGATGGTGACTTGAATTCCTCCGTCACGGAGCTGACCGGCGGCACGGCGAAGAACATCGTCCGGCGGCGTTGCAAACTCCTCCTGAACCATCCCGGCTTCCCGGGCCTTACCAATGCCCATGTTATGGTAAGGCAAAAGGTTTGCAACATACAACCCACGGGCGGTCAGAAAATTTCGGAGCGTCTCTATGGTTTCTTCGCCGTCGTTTACGCCGTGAATCAGCGGAACGCGAACGATGATTTTTGCCCGGATGTCCGGTTCCTGCGCGAGCTTTGTCAGGTTTTCCCAGATTCGTTCCGGTGACACGCCGGTATAAAGTTTGTGCTGTACCGGGTCCATATGCTTCAAGTCGTAGAGAATCCAGTCGCTGATTTCCGACAGGCTGTGGAGATGCTCCCAGTTTCCCTCCCCGGAAGTCTCAATGGCCAGAGAAAATCCCCGCTTCTTGACCTCTTGTCCAATTGTCAAAGTGTAATCCCCATGCGCCAGTATTTCGCCGCCGCTCAGCGTCACGCCGCCGCCAGAGGTTTCATAGAAATTCCGGTCTTTTTCCACAACCTTCATTAATTCATCCATCGTATAAAAGACGGATTTGGTATGCAGCGCGGTAGTGCAGCAATTTTCCACGCAGGTCCCGCAGCCCTGACAGAGAGACCGGTCTATTTCGATTTGCTTTCCGTTGAAGCGGATGGCCCCGGACGGACATTTGACGGCGCATTCGCCACAGAGAATGCATTTATTGGGGCTGTACAGTACGCCATAATGGAAGTCCAGCAGTTCTGGATTGTGGCACCACTTGCATCGCAGCGGACAGCCCTTCAGAAAAATATTGGTACGAATGCCAGGACCGTCCTCTGTGGAAAACCGCTGGATTCCGCCGATATATGCCATCTTCATCTCAGCGGTCCGGCGTGTGGGCGGTGCGGGCAATCAGCGCCTCCTGAACATCGTTGTCCAGCTCGGTGAAGTATGCCAGATATCCCGCTACACGAACCAACAGATTCCGGTAATCCTCCGGATTTTTCTGCGCGGCGCGGAGAGTGGCGTCATCCACCACATTGATCTGAATATGTTCACCCATGTTATTGAAATACGTTTTAATAACGCTTTCCAACACCTGCAATCCCTTTTCTCCCTGGATACTCCGCGGATCAAAACGAAGGTTGTAGAGGCAGCCGTCCTTAGCGTTTTTCTGGTCAAGTTTAGCAACCGAGTTGACCGTAGCTGTCGGGCCGCTGATATCTCGCCCCATGACGGGAGAGCAGTTGTCGTTTACAGGCGCACAGGCGAATCGGCCATCGGCGGAAGCCAGGACGCACTTGCCTTGGGAGACGTTCATAGACTGGGATTCCACTACTTCCACGTAGTGTCCGCCGCGGGAATCACGATACTGCGCCAGCGTGTCGGCATAGTGCTTGACGATAGCCGCGGCAATGCTGTCCACATAGTCGTTATCATTACCATATTTGGGCGCTTTGTTCAACAGAGTCTGACGAATGTTCTCTTTGCCCTGGAAGTTGCAATGCAGAACATCCAGCAGCTCCTGAGCAGTATACTTGTGTTCCTTGTTCACCAGCGTATCAATGGCAGCTACGGCGTCGGCGGTATTGCCGATGCTGACGGCAAACGCACCGGATTCATAGTATTTAGAACCGCCCTCCTGAACAGATCTCCCGCTCTCCACACAGCCTTGAACAGGCAAAGATGCAAAAGCCATCGGCTGACGGACAGCGTGGAGAGAACCAACTATGTTGAAGCCGCGAATCATGAGATCCATAAAGAAATCCATTTGCATATAAAGAGCGTTCAACAGCTTTTCAAGAGTATCCAGGCTTTCCAGCGCGCCAGTTTTGGGTCCAAGCTGTTCGCCGTTCACGGGATTTACACCGTTGTGCATAACCAGCTCCAGGCATTTGAGCAGGTTCACATACCCCACAGTGGGCCGTCCGTCCGAGCACCCCGGAATACCAGGTTGTACGCAGCCATGAATGCCCCAATTTCGAGCCTCTTCGATGGTACAGCCGGTTTTTTCCATTACCATCGGAACAACCAGCTTGTCGTTGAAGAAAGCAGGTGTAGACATACCAGCCTGAATCATTTCCAGCCCCAGACGAATCAAATCCTTGTTCAGCCCATCGAAGTAGCGGACGGACATGGTGGGCTGTGAGGTCTGAACGCCTGCATTGGCCTTCAGACAGAGGAAGGAAGTTTCATTGCTGGCATCCTTGCCATCTGCTGTTTGACCGCCAACAATGATGTTTTGCCACAGCGGATAACCTGCAAAGGATTCGCTGTAAAATTTGCCGCGCAGCTTCATCAGGTCTGTCATTTTGATGAAGAAGCACTGAATCAGCTCAATGGCCTGCTTTTCGTCGATGCAGCCTGCGGCCGCGTCGGCGGTATAGAAAGGATTCATGTATTGGTCAAAGCGGTGCAGGGAGTTGCCGTGGCCATTGTTTTCGATGTTGATGATCAGATGAATGAACCAGACCATTTGCAAAGCTTCATGGAAGGTTCGAGGTGCGTTCAGAGGCACCCAGGCGCAGACCTCCGCAATTTTTTCCAGTTCTGCTTTTCGTTTGCTGTCGGACTCTTTGGCGGCCAGTTCCTTGGCTAAGGCGCTGTATCGGGCCGCAAATTCTCCTGCGGCGTCCACGTCAATGATTACAGCGCTCCAAAAATCCACCTGCTCCTGTTTTTCCTTGCAGTCTACCACGGTCTCCGCAATCTTCTGCCGGCACAGCTCTTTATAGTGGTTTAGTCCATACTTCAAAAGACTCCAATAATCCGGAAGCACATGCCCAGTGCTGCAATCCCGATTCCCCACTGTCATAACGCCGCTTTCCTCTGCGTGCTTGATGTCTTCCGGGAGTGCACGTTCTGCAATGATGTCAAAACTTTTTCCCTTCCAGTGAGGCAGGATGCGTAACAGTTCGTCTCGGTCCTCCCGGGTGAGCTGGAGGGGATCACTTTTGCGGGTTGTAAACTCGTCGATTTCATCTATAATCCATTCCGAATTGAACTCCGGAAACACCGGCGCACAGCGGGGACGGTCCGTCTGGTTGCCAACGATCAGCTCACCATCCTGAATGAAGATTGTCTGGCTGCGCAGAATGTGGGAGAGCATATAGGCTTTTTGAAGTACGGGAGGTTCGGAGGCATAGGTTTCCATTGCTTCTGTCGCCAGACGTGCCCGTTCTGCGCTGATACTGGGTTTCAGACGGTTCTGCATTTCCTTCAGTTTTGCTACTCGCTCGCTCATGTAAGTTTGCATTACTCATACCTCCTGAAAAATAAGTTAGAAAAACCCGTGCAAATTTTCCAAATATTTCTTCTGCATCTTTTTTGGACTTCCGATGGGCTGTGTATATATTCTACAAAAAAAACTCGTAAAAGTACACGCCTATTATTTAATACTGCTTATTAGATTTTGTTTCAAAACCAGGCATTGGGATTTCCTGTTCATCCACGGACAGACGGCAGTCACAGCGGTAAGTTTTCAGAAAACCGGAAATTTCATGCTGTCCGTAAAATTTTTGAAAAAATGAAAAAAGGGCCTTGACATTTAAGGGTTTTTCTGTATAATAGAGACTGTTCGTGAGCGGTGTAAACCGCGAGGGAATACAGCGGGTTTGTGTAAAGGTAGCACAGCAGACTCTGACTCTGTATGTGAGGG
>CANDBG010000061.1 GCA_947382875.1 uncultured Oscillibacter sp.
ATGCTGCTCGGTTCCCCGCCTGACATGGTTCACGGGCATCCATTGCGCGAGACCGGCTCCGCAGCTGTCCACGGAGGACTTTTTGTAGTATACCACAATCTTTCCCACTTTACAATCTTTCTTTCCCGAATGGCAACAAAATTTTTTTTATCATAAAAACCCCGCCGGATTTTGCATCCGGCGGGGTTTTATTCATTGTGCAGGGGTCTCTTACTTGTTGTCCACGGAGAACATATAAGCAATCAGCTCAACCATCTTGTTGGCGTAGCCGCACTCGTTGTCGTACCAGGAAACAACCTTCACAAAATGATCGGTCAGGGACAGGCCAGCCTTCTCGTCAAAGATCGACGTGCGAGTGTCGCCCAGGAAGTCGGAGGAAACAACGTCCTCGTTGGTGTAACCCAGAACGCCTTTCAGCTCGCCCTCGGAAGCGGCCTTCATGGCCTTGCAGATGTCCTCATAGGAAGCAGCCTTTTCCAGCTTTACGGTCAGGTCCACGACAGAAACGTCCAGGGTGGGGACGCGCATGGAAATGCCGGTCAGCTTGCCGTTCAGCTCGGGAATAACCTTACCCACAGCCTTCGCCGCGCCAGTAGAGGAGGGAATGATGTTGCCGGTCGCCGCACGGCCGCCGCGCCAATCCTTCATGGAAGCGCCGTCCAGGAGCTTCTGGGTCGGGGTGACAGAGTGCACGGTGGTCATAAGACCCTCAACGATGCCGAAGTTCTCATTCAGGACCTTCGCAATCGGGGAGAGGCAGTTGGTGGTGCAGGAAGCGTTGGAGACATAGGTCATATCGGAAGTGTACTTGTCATTGTTGACGCCCATAACAAACATCGGGGTGTCGTCCTTGGAGGGAGCGCCCATGATGACATGCTTTGCGCCAGCCTTGATGTGACCTTCGCACTTGCTCTTTTCCAGGTGCTGGCCGGTGCACTCGCAGATATACTCCGCGCCGACGGAAGCCCAGGGAATATCGCCGACTTCCTTCGCGGTGAACACCTTGAACTCCTTGCCGTCCACGACGAGGGCATCTTTGGTATAAGAAACTTCGCCGGGGAATTTGCCATGAACGCTGTCGTATTTCAGCATATACGCCATATACTCAGGGGACATGAAGGGGTCGTTCAGTCCGACGACCTCAACGTCGTCACGCTTCAGAGCGGCGCGGAACACGACGCGACCGATGCGGCCAAAACCATTGATACCGATTTTCGCTTTCATAAAATAAGACTCCTTTCAAGTTGCCATTGGTGCGGGAAACGGACACCTAATCGATTGCGTAAACGTTTTGTTTCCTGAATTCCACAGGTATCCTATCATATTGTCCGGACTTTGGCAATGGTCATTTCAAATAACATTTCCAAGCCTCTCTTGTAGATTTTTGATAATTCAGCCGCAAATATACGCGGACAAGGGCCTAACGGAAAAAAATTACGGGCCTGCGGCGCAAAAAAAACGCTTGACGTAAAGCGAATCCTGTCCTATACTGGCAGGGCGCAGATTTGCGCAACGGTACACCGGAATTTACGCAAAGGAAATTTATGGTATGAAAGTCACCATCTCGGATGTGGCCCGGCTGGCGGGCGTCTCCACCGCCACCGTCTCCCACACGATTAACAACACACGTTATGTCTCCGTCGAAACCAAGGACAAAGTTTACCGCGCCATCGCCGAACTGGGCTATACGCCCGATGCCTCCGCCCGGAGCTTCCGGACAGGAAAAAAGAAAACCGTCGGGTTTATCGTGCCAGATATCTCCAACAAATTCTTCGCCACCATGATCGAGGTTGTGGAAAATTCCCTCTCCGCCAAGGGATATCATCTGATCATTGCCAACACCAAGGAGAACATTCAGCGGGAAGAAACCAACCTCCGTCTTCTGACGGCCGGTCTCGTGGACGGAATCCTGGTCGCCAGCACCATGACCGACTCCGCACGTTTTGACGAGCTCATTCCCGCCGGGTTTCCCGTGGTCCTGGTGGACCGGACGTTTCCCGTAAAAAAATACACCTCCGTCACCGTCTCCAACTTTCAGCCTATTTACCGGGCCATCAGCCGTCTGGCGGCCAGGGGCTGCCGGCGGGTGGGGCTGATCGCCGGGCTGGACCGTCTTTCCTCCACCCAGGAGCGGGTCACAGCTTACCGGGAGGCCATAATGGATTGTGGTCTGGAGCTGTCGGAAACGCTGATCTGCTACAACGACCTGAAGGAAGACTGCACCCTGCGCTGTCTGGATCATCTGATCGTGAACCAGCAGTGTGACGCGCTTTTGGTCTGCCAAGGCGCTATGGCCACGACGGCGTTTTCCTGTCTGAACATCACCGGAAAGGCCGAGGGTCTGGAGCTGGTGGGTTTCGTGGACTACGACGCCGGTTTCTACGACCCGTACTACGTCGGCGCGGACCGGATTATTCAGCCCGTGGAGGCGCTGGGACAGGCCGCCGGGGAGGAAATCCTTCGGCGGATCGAGGACCCCGACGCCCCGATTTTTGAAAAAGTCCTGACTTCCGAATATAAGCCCTATCCGGGGCATTGAATGGAAGTGAGAAAGGAGGCCATCCCTTGCCGGAGGAAATCACCGCCCTGCTGAGCCGTTCCATCGGAAAATTTCACCTCTCCGACGTACTCTCCGCCGTCGTGACCCTGTTGATCTGCCTGCTGGCCGTACGGCTTCTGCTGCGGTTTGCCAAACGGGTGCTGGACCGCACAAAGCTGGAGGAACGAGTGCGGCGTTACGTATTGGCGGGCGTCAAGGCCGTTTTGTACATCCTCACCGCCGTCTTCACCGCCGGAAGCCTGGGCGTCGATATGACCTCTCTTGTGGCGCTGCTGTCGGTCTGCTCACTGGGAATCACCCTGGCCGCGGAAGACATTCTCGGCAATGTCGCCGGAGGACTCGTCATTCTCTCCTCCCATCCGTTCACCATCGGTGACTTCATTGAAGTGAACGGCGCCAGCGGAACGGTGGAGGAAATCAACATCAACCACACAAAGCTCCTGACGCTGGACGGTTTGATGGTTCTTCTGCCAAACAAAGAGCTTGCCGGTTCTAAGGTCATCAACTACACCGTATTGGGACGCCGGCGGGTCACGTGGACCCTTGGAGCCTCCTACGACGCGCCTACGGAAGCGGTAAAAGCGGCCTGTCAGATGGCCCTTGCGGAAACGCCCCGTATTCTGACGGAACCGGAACCGTCGGTCTGTCTGACAAACTACGCAAGCAGCGCCATTGAGTACACCGTCTATTGTTGGGCCGAAACCGCCGATTACTGGACCGTAAAATGTGAGCTTGGCGAACGTCTGCGGGAATCCTTCGCGGCGTTGGGCGTGGAGATCACGTATCAGCATTTGAACGTCCACCTGGTCAGCCCGACCCCCGAACCGAAAAGCGGCAGTTGAACACTGCCGCTTTTTTGTATTATTCTTCCAGGCCGAAATCCTCGGAGGCGCTGCCGGTGTCGCGTCGCAGCATCGACTCCATGACCCGGATATCCGTATCCACGTCCATTGCGTCGGATTTGTACAACTCGTCCAACTGATGCTCAAACCCTTTGACGATGGAATCCATTGTGGATTCAATGCGCTTTTTCGCCTGCTTGAGATTTTCGCCCTCCACTCCGGCGGACTCAAATTCCGCGTAGGAGTTCAACAGCTTTTGCGTCGTCGGCAGGTAGTAATTCAGGAAGGTGTCAATTCGTCCTGCCTTTTTCGGGTCCTCCTCCACCAGACGGAAGATTTTGGCGGTGATCTCCTCCAGACGGCTGATTTTCGCGGAGAGAATCGGGTCGGCAATCCGGTCATTCGCCCGGCGGATGTCCCGGAGAATTCCGGAATATCCTTCCTCGGCTTCTTTCGGCGTTTTGGCGGCCTCCGCCGCCGCCTGCTGCTTCTGACGCATTTCCGCATCCGCGCCGCTGCTGCGGAAGATGTAGCCCAACTCAACATTTAAGTAGGCTTTTCCTCCAAAATAGCCCTTATCAATCATTTTCTGCAAATCTTTTTCCACACGCTTTTCCGTATATCCCAGCGTACGGGCCAATTCTTCAATGGGCATCGCTTCCCGGTCGCCCATGACCAAAAGGTACTTGCTGTACCGCTTGAGGCTCCGGTCCATGGAAAAGCCGCTGAACAGCATCGCGCCGCCGCCGACGCCAAATGCAAAGCCGCTCAACAAATCCTCCAGCCAGAAGCCGACTTCCTCAAGGCCCCAGAAAACCGCGTTGCCGCCGGCGTCACACATGGCGGACACGCCGATTGCCAGCAGAATCAAACCGCCGATTTTCAGCCATTGGGCGGTGGATTTCTTGTTTGCCGGAGATTTCATCGCCTGCTTGACGGCTTTCGTGGCTTTATTCGCCTGCTGCTGACGCTGCTGCGCCTGACGGATCTGTGAAACCGGCTGCTTCTGCCAGGTGTCGCTTTGCAGCGGCGGCGCCTGCTGCTGACGACGCCTGTTGTCGCTGCCAAAGAGCTTGGCGAACAGCGCAATCAGCGCAATCGGCCACAGGCCGAAGATAAACAGCGCAATAATAATTGGCCAGCCCCAGTCATTGTCTCTTTTCGCGTTTGCCATGGTTTCAGTCCTCCTTATCCGCGTCCCGCTTTTTCAGCTTCTCTTTCCGCCCTTTTTCGTCGATCAGATATGTGTTATCCAGCTGCCCCTGGAGGTTCCCCAGTACGGAGTCGATATAGGCCCGCCGCAAAAGGGCCTGTTCCTTTTTTTCGGCTTCCGTCAGGCCCTCCGGGGACTTGGCCTTTTTTGCCAGTTCGTTGATGCGCTGTATTTGCTCCTGTTTCATGTTTCCCCCTCCGTTTCCCGCTCGAAAATCAAATCCAGTTCCGCAAGATAGCCATATCCCTTCTGCACAGCGGGAATCCATCCGGCGAAACGCCATCCCTGCTTTGCCCGCCGCTGAATGATTTCCCGGTGTTCCTGGGTTTTTACCGAAAACACGCCGCGGCTGGCGGCCACGGTTTCAAACGCGTACTCCAACATTGCCAAACGCCTCCCCTGTTTATACGGTTTTTCGCCCCGTTTTTCTTCAAACGTAAACCTGAATCACAATGGATACACGGCCCTTGCGGGTCGTACCGCCCACCGACGATAATCGAAATTTTCCAAGCCCCCGGGCGGAAACCGTGTCGCCCTCGGACAGCAGCTTGTCCGGCTTCATGCACTCCCGCCAGTTCACCTGTACCCGTCCGGCGGAAATGAGGTCCGCCGCCTTCCCGCGGGAGGTCCGGAACCCCGACGCGGCCACCGCGTCCAGACGCAGCGAGGAAACCGTGTCCCGGATTTCCTTGCAGCGGACCTCCGGCGGCTGTAAATCCGACGCCGCTATTTCCGTAACCTTGAGATGCGCCCGTCCGGCGGAGGACCAGTTTTGCAGGAGAAAATCCGCAATGGTATCTATCACCATCAAATCAGCGCTCTCGTCTCCGATCAAAATATCTCCCACTTTTTCCCGCACAATACCCAGGCTCATCAAACTGCCTAACAGGTCTCGATGATTCAGCTTGTCCTCCGCACGGTACGCCGCGCGTAAAAAACGGATTGGCGGTTCGACGTCCTCCGGCTCCTGCCAGTCCGGGAGAAACAGGAAGATTCGCCGTTCGGCGCCCTCGAAGCCCCCTGCGGCCACGCAGCGGGAAACGCCCGCCAAACGCAGGAGGTCTCCCGCCCTGGCCTGCTCGCTGGGGCTGAGGAAATCCGTGGAAACCGGAATATTCTGGTTCTGCGCCCGGGCGGCCCGGTCCAGGACCTTCGCCATGAAAAGCCGTTCTTCCCCGACGGCCCCCAGACGATCCAGCAGTTTCGTTTTATCCATGACGCAGCTCCTGTGTGTGAACCAGGTCCGCATAGGACCCATTTTTTGCCATCAGCTCCTCGTGAGAACCCAGCTCCACCACGCGCCCTTCCTCAATGACGGCAATGCGGTCCGCGCTGCGGACAGTGGAGAGCCGATGCGCAATAATAATCGTCGTGCGGCCCCGGGAGAGCTTTTCAAAGGTCTCCTGCAGCTTTGCCTCCGTCACGCTGTCCAGGGCGGAGGTGGCTTCGTCGAGAATCAGAACCGGCGGGTCTTTGAGGAAAATCCGCGCAATCGAAATCCGCTGTTTCTGTCCGCCGGACAGCAGCGTTCCCCGCTCGCCCACGTAGGTGTTGAAGCCGTCGGGCATGGCGACGATATCGTCGTAAATTTCCGCCAGACGCGCCGCTCGTGCAACCTCCTCCTCCGTAGCCCCCGGACGGCCATAACGGATATTTTCCAGAATGCTGGCGGCAAAGAGAAACACGTCCTGCTGAACAACGCCGACGTTCTGCCGCAGCGATTCCTGTGTCACTTCCCGCACGTCGGAGCCGTCGAGACGGATGGCCCCGCTGGTAACGTCGTAAAAGCGCGGAATGAGCTGGCACAGGGTCGACTTGCCGCCCCCGGACGGTCCCACCACCGCCACCGTCTCGCCGGGCCGGATATGGAGGTCCACTTCGTGCAGGACAGCCAAATCGTCCTGGTACGCAAAGCTCACGTGTTCCACGTCAATACGGCCCTCCACCCGTTGGAGAACCCGGGCGTCCGGCGCGTCCTGCATGGCGGGTTCTTCCCGCATAAGGGCGATAAAGCGTCCCAGACCCGCAGAGCCGTTGGCAAAGAGCTCCGCAAAATTAGAGAGCTTTCGGACGGGGTTGACAAACGTTGTGATATAGAGGCTGAAGGTAATCAGGTCCACGTTGTTCATCTGACCATTCATGATGAGCAGTCCGCCCGCGGCGATGACCGCCACCGACAAAATGCAGAGAAAGAACTCCATGACAGCGTTAAAGCGTCCCATTGCCTTGTGAAAGGCCCGCTTGGAGGTCTTGAAGCTGTTGTTGGAGGAATCAAATTTCCGCAGTTCGGTTTCCTCGTTGGCAAAAGCCTTCGCGGTACGGATGCCGGAAAGGCCGGATTCAATATCGGAGTTAATCACCGCTGTACGCTGCTTGACGGCGGCGGAGGCTCTGCCCATGGAGCGGCGGCAGCTCCAGACCACAAGGAAAAAAATCGGAAGAATCCCGGCAATCACCAGCGCCAGACGCCACTGGATCGAGAACATAATCGCCAGAGCGCCGATAATGGTGACGCCGGAAATGAATATGTCCTCCGGCCCGTGGTGGGCGAGTTCGGTAATGTCGAACAAGTCCGCCGTAAGACGGCTCATAAGCTGACCGGTACGGTTGCGGTCGTAGTAGTCGAAGCTAAGCTCCTGCATATGACGGAAAAGGTCATGCCGTATATCCGCCTCGACGAGAATGCCGAAGGTATGACCCCAATAGCAAATAATGTAGGTCAGAACCGCCCGGATTGCAAAGGCCGCCAATACAGCCGCCATCACAGAAAAAAACGCACGATACGCGTTCTGCGGAAGGAGTTCGTACATGCACCAGCGGGACACAGCGGGAAATGCCAAGTCAATGAGAGAAATCCCCAGCGCACAGGTCAGATCCAACGCAAACAGACGCCAATGCGGTTTGAAATAGGAAAGAAAAATCCGTAAAGCGGATTTTTTCTGAAATTCTTTTGCCGTCATAAAGCCGCTCCTTTTCATACATATATTCAGCCAGCCTCATCATACCACAAATGCCTTGCCGTTTGCAATGGCTGGCGCTGTTTTGAACGCCTCCCTTTTCCATTTTCCGCCGGGGCCGCGGCATGTCAGGAAACCGGGCGGAAATATACCGGAAAATTGGTGTTCTTTTTTTGCGGAATCCATTATAATACAAATACATTCGATTTGGGAGGGATTTTGATGAATTTAGGCAGCAGTTTTTCCAATGCGCGCAAACGTAAGGGGCTGTCCCAGGAAGCGGTCGCGGAGAAACTTGGCGTCAGCCGCCAGACAGTCTCCAAATGGGAGACCGGCGAAACGCTGCCGGATATCCGGCAATCGAAACGGCTCGCCGTTCTCTTCGGGCTGTCCCTGGACGAGCTGATCGACTTTGACCTGGACGTGCAGGAAATCCAGGACGCCATTGACCGCACCAGTCAGGCAGCAGCGGACAAAATCGATTGGACGAAGGCATGGAGCAAAAAATACCCGATTCTTGCCCGCTATCCGGACGAGGTGGAAACCGGGCCTTACATGACGGCTCTGTCGGAGCTGCTGGACGACCTGAAAAAACGCTACAACTACGAGGAATTGGATTCGTTTCTGGTGCTAAAGGACATTCTGGCGTCCGTCTGGAAAAACCGAAAGAGTTCTGCGGATTAACCGTCCGGGCACGCAAAAGCAGCGGTATTTGACACAGTGTCAAATACCGCTGTATTTTCCGTTTCAGCCCCGCCGGCCGGACGAAGAAGAAAAGAGTTTTCCTGCCATATCCTTAATTTCCGGCCACATGAAAAACGCGGCGGAAAATCCCATCCCGGTCCCTAAGCGCAGCTTCTGGCCCAAGGTTCCGGCGTCGTCGAACAGGACAAAATGCGCTTCGCCCTCCTGCGTGTAGGTAAAGTACCGGGCGCATAAGTCCTGGGAGAAAAACACCGGCGGATTTTCCCGCTCCATCAGACGCCGGAAGGTTTCCGTATTGAGGGGTTCTCCCTCTCCGGACCGGGCGGGGAGGCGGAAGTCCATGCAGAGCCGCTGTACGTCCAGCGCCAGACGGCTTGCGCTTCCGGCCCGTGAAACGGCCTCCTGCAGCCGCTGGGAAAAGCTGCCGCCGGAAACCGCTGTACAAATCAGCGTGACGGCCTCCGGGGCCGCCGCGGCGTACCGTTCCGGGACATAGAGCGTCCGGCGCGTTCCCGCCAGCGCGGGGCCAAGACGTCCCGCAAAAGCCAGACGATCCGGGCGGGGCGTCTCCTCGAAATCCAGAACCGCACCGCTATAGCCTCTCCGGCCGCACTCCCGCAAAACCGCCGCGCAAAGGGCCTCCGGGTCTTCGATGACCGGCGCTTCCCAGTCGCTGACCGACAACAGTCCCCCGCGGCTTTGCAGCAGCACGCTCTGACGCAGAAGTGTGGAATCCGGTCCAATCCGGTACGCCACGTGGGCCAGCGTCCGGCAGTATTGGGCGGCCTCCCGGGTCTCCTCCGGCGACGCCGCCAGATAAATCTGCACTGCCCTTTCCCCTCCCCCTTGCACACAATCTTCAAACCTGCTATACTGAACATAAAACGTCCGCCGTCCCTCCGGACGGCTTCGCATTACCTTATGCAGCAAAGGAGCCGCCTATGCCCGTTTCTCTGATTCCCTCCCGCCTGTTCCGCCGCTACGATGAAATTACACCGGAAGTCCTGCGCCGCGCCGGAATTACGCTTCTTCTCAGCGACCTGGATTTCACCCTTGCGCCGAAGTCCTGCCGAACGCCCGATCAAGCCTTGCGGGACTGGATTGCGTCCCTGGCGGCGGAGGGCATTCAGGTAATGATTGTTTCAAACAACCGTTCCGGAGAACGGGTAACGGAATTCTGTTCCGGCCTTGGAATTCCCTTCCAGGGACACGCAGGCAAGCCGTCGCCAAAAGGGCTGTTGGCCGCCATGGAGCGCGCAGGAGCCAGCCGCGTCCATACGGCCATGCTGGGCGACAAGCTGCTCACGGATATGCTGGCGGCAAACCGGGCGGGGGTTCTGGCGTGGATGGTGGAACCGCTGGGCGGGGCTGTCACGGTCTGGCAGAAGATCCTCCATGCGCTGCAAGAACCGTTCAAGGCCGTTTGCCGCCGCCGGAACCGCAAAGACGCATGAAAACCCGCCGGAAGCCTAGGGCTTCCGGCGGGTTTCTCAAAATTCAGCCGTGAATCAGTTCCCGGAGGATATTGAATTCCCTCGGGTTTTTCGTCGTGCAGCGCACAGTTGCTTCGTCGACCTTCTCCACGCCCGGCAGACGCAGGGCGCTCAACACGGCTTGATGGCTTCCGAGGCAAATTTCCATAACCAGCGTCTCCGGCACCTGCGCGGGGCCATACGGCGCTTTCGCAAACGCTTCCAGCTGACGGGCCGCTGTCTCTCTAATTCGGCGGCAGGCTTCCAGCGGATGCAGATTGTGGGTTGAGCTGCCCCGGCAGCGCTTCACCGCAACCGCTGCAATCTGCGGCACTTCCTCCCTGGCCATCTGACACATCATTTCGTCGCCGGTAATCAGCAGCGACGGCACGCCCCTCGATGCCGCATAGAGGGAATTGATGGTAAATTCCGACGCCAGTTTTCCATTAATTTTAATCCAGCGGATTCTCTCCCGGTCGACGGTGTGGGCCAGAGGACTCCCATTGCTTCCGGCGGGCGCATGATAACCAATATAAAACACGCCGCTGTACGAGTCGTTGATTCCCGCCATCATGGAGCCGGGATGACAGGCCCAGCCCCGCATCAGCTCCGTACCGTCGGGCAGGTCGATATGGCGAATGTTTACGGCGGTTTCGTGACCGTCCCGGACGACCGGCACATAACCGGCCTCCAAAACCGCCTCGCAGGCCGCGGCCACTTCACGGGTCATTTGGGCGCAGGCTTCGTCGTAACCGGTGCATCCAACCTCTGTCTCGGCCCATGTGGTTACGTCCGTAATTCCCTCGATGTCCGCGCTGATAAAAATTTTCTTTTCCATTTCGACGCTCCTTTCCCGTCAGCTCTCGTACCGTTTCAGAAACTCCTGCAAACCCATATAGGTGTTTCCGCGGACGCCGGTAGTGGTCTTTGCATGGTAGAGCGAGCTGACGATTGCTTCTTCTACCGCCTCCACGCCGGACTCGAAAACACAGTCGATGTTTTCGTCGTAGAACATCTTCATGTCCAGAATGTTTTTCTTGCTGTAATGCGGCTGGTTATTGGCGGTGGTAAATGCGATGGCGATATCGCCGCTGCCGTTGCCGCTGTAAGAGCCAACCCGGCCCAGGGAGATCATGGCCCGTTTGGCGGCCCGCTTGAGCTGCCGCTCATTCAGGGGCGCGTCCGTGGCAAGAATCATGATAATAGAACCAACGTCCTTGTTCTTGCAGTCCTCAATACACTTCCGCGTGTCAAGGTGACGCCCGCCGATGACCAGATTCCCGGCCTCGCCGAAATTCGACATAACCAACGCGCCAATCGTGTACGTCTCACCATCCGACTCGAAGGTTCGGGAGGCGGAACCGATGCCGCCCTTCAGACCCAGGCACACCATGCCCGTGCCGCCGCCTACGGCGCCTTCCTCAAATGTCTCCGCCGTGTTCTTCACGGCCTGAAGCACATCCTCCTCTTTTACATGAAGCCCCCGAATATCGTTCAGGCGGCCATCGTTGCATTCCGTCACCACACAGTTGACCGTCCCTGTGTCTACGCCGATATCCGGATTCTGCTCCAGCATATACTTGACCATAGCGGTCAGAGCGGTACCAGTGCTGAGAGTGTTGGTCAGTATGATCGGGGATTCAATGGTTCCCAGCTCCTCAATCTGCACCAGTCCGACGCTCTTTCCAAAGCCGTTGATCACCGCCGCGCCGGCCATAACCTTTTCCTGGAACAAATTCCCCTGATGCGGCAGAATCGCCGTAACGCCGGTGTTGATCTCGCCGTCCTGGATCGTCACCTGTCCCACCGTAACGCCGGGTACATCTGTGATTAAGTTGCGTTTTCCAGGCTTCCGCTTGGAGTGAAGTGTCAAGCCGCTTCCTTCCGGCAAACCCATAGCAAAAACTCCTTTACTTTTTATATTTTCGAGAAAAAACCCGGCGGCGCAGGCCGCCGGGCCGTTTTTCCCAAGGCTTTTCCATGCTGTATGCCCTTGTTCGCAGTCAGGCTTCGCCGCGCTCCTGCTTGAGCCTGCGGTCGAAGATGAAGTAAACCACCGCGCCAATAGCGGGAACTACCAGACCGATAATGGAGGTCACAGGGTCTTCGATCAATGTGTTGATCATCAGGCCCGCGAACAGAATCACACTGATTACGACCGTCACAGGATACCCCCAGGCTTTGTAAGGCCGCTCCAGGTTCGGGAACTTCTTGCGGTAGATAATAACCGCAATCACAACCAAAGTGTTGAACACCATGCCGGAGAACACCACCAGAGATGTCAGCTGGTCCAGGTTCCGCAGGAGAACCAGAACGATGCAAATAATCGCCTGCCAAATCAGCGCGTTGGTGGGAACCTGATACTTTTTGGACAGCTTCGCCTGACTCTTGAAGAAATGACCTTCCACAGCCATGGCGTAGTAGTAACGGGCGAAGGCAATAATCATGCCGTTGGCGGAACCAAGCATAGCAATAAGCATCGCCGCCAGAACCAGACCGCCGCCCAGTCCGCCGAAAATACGGTTCGCGACTTCCGTGCCCAGGTACAGATTACCGTCGCCGATCATGGAAACGACTTCTTCATGAGGAATTACGCGGTAAATGGCGAAGTTGAACAGCACATAGAGTACCGTGCAGGAGCCGATGCCAATAATCAGTGCGCCGGGAAGGTTCTTTCCGGGGTTCTTGATTTCTTCGGCGACAGCGTTGGCATTGGTCCAGCCCTCGTAGGCCCAGAGGGTGGCTACGGTCGCAAAGGCAATCATGCCGATGATACCGCCAATACCGCCGTCATAGTTTGCCGGGACCAGGCTCAGGTCCGGGCTTTGACGTCCCATGACCAGCGCGCCAAGGATAATGATGGCGATTGGAATCAGCTTGGCAATCAGCGACACGTTCTGCAGCAGCGCGCCCAGCTTGATGCCACAGCAGTTGTAGGCCGTCAGGACAACGATCAGAACAATTGCAATGATTTTAATGGTCATTTCGGAAAAACCGAAATAGCCCTGCAAGGCCGTCGGAAGTGCAATCGTCACGGCGGCAATGGACCCCGCGCCGCTCAGCAGCCAGCTGGTGAAGCCGAACATATAGCCCACGACGGGATGGTACGCCTTGTCCAGATAAACCACCATGCCGCCGGCTGCCGGGTCACAGGCGCCCAGTTCCGCGAAGCACAGGCCGCCCAGAATGGAGACAACGCCGCCGACTACCCAGCAAAGCAGCGCCAGACCCATACTCATGTGGGTGCGTTCCAGGACGTAGGAACCCAGGTAGAAAATACCCGAGCCTACCACGATACCGGCAATAATGCCGATGCCGCCAAAGAGGCCCATTTCGCGTTTCAGGCTGACCTCCTGGCCTCCGTTTTTGTTTTCCATACTGCTCTCCTCTCAAACATATCTTGTTAATTGCATCCGGGTTTCCCCTTGCCGGTTTTATAAAGCAAAATTTGTGCCACTTTTTGTAAACGCTGAAAAAACATCCCGTTCTCCTCCCTGGCGGACCGGGAATCGTTTTCCCACAAAAAATCTCCGCTTTATCTGGAAGCCGTTTCCTTTTATTATCCGATTATATCTTGTTTTATCCTATTATTTATGTTATGATTCTGTTAAGATTTTTCTCAACTTCCCAAAAGGAGGCGTCTTTTTTGCTCCATGCCATTCTTTTATATTCAGATGACGACAATCCGGAAGCCATCCGCTTCATTCAGGAGAATTTTGAGGAGATTTTCGGCCGTTATATTTCCTTTTCCAATTGTTACCTGAATCAACTCACCCCTCATACCGTCCTGAAGGCCGACGCGTTTCTCGTCCGGGATGAAACGCTCTTGCAGGAAGCCCGTACTTTTGTGGACGATTTTTCCAAAATCATTGTGGTAAACCGCAGCCCCATGCGGGAATCCCTCAAGCAAATTTCGGACATTCCCGCCGGGACAAACGTTCTTCTTGTGAACGACTCCTACGAGTCTACCCTCAACACCATTTATGCCTTTTATGAGGTCGGCATCAGCCACATCAACCTGATTCCCTACGACCGCGCACTGCTCCACACCGGCATTTACGATCATATTGAAATTGCCGTGACGCCCTCGGAACCCCACCTCGTTCCGCCGCACATTCATAATGTCATTGACATCGGATACCGGCGGGTCAGCTTCGACACCATGTTCAAGCTCATGCAGCTTCTGGACCTGGATATCAGCATCATCAACCGTAATTTGCAGCGGCACATTCATTCCGTCGTGGAATCCAACGAGGGCTTTCATTCCAACTACATTTATGGATACCTCAAATCCGAAATGCTGAGCACGGTCGTCAACACCAGCGAAAACGGGATGCTGCTGGTCGACGGCTCCTTCCAGCCGGTGTACGCCAACAAACAGGCTCTGAAAATCTTTCATGCCATCAACAAAAACCAGATTCATATTACCGATTTTATCCAGCCGGAGGTCCTCGCCGCCAACGAGCCGCCGGATGCGCCCGCCCTCATTGACGGCGAAGCATACAGCATCGAAAAAAATCCAATCCGTCTTATGGATGACGTGGTCGGGTATTCTATTATTTTCCAGGACTATACCAAAGCCCAAAGTCAGAAACAGCTTCACGCTCACGCCGGCTTTGCCGCAAAATATACCTTTAAGGATATCGTCAGCGAATCCCGGGAAATGGCGCAGGTCATTGACACCGCCCGACAGATTGCCTCCGCAGACGACACCATCGTCATTTACGGTGAGAGCGGTACCGGAAAAGAATTGTTTGCCCAGTCCATTCATAATGCCTCCAGACGGCGGAAAGGTCCTTTTATTGCCATCAACTGCGCCGCCCTGCCGGATACGCTGTTGGAAAGCGAGCTGTTTGGCTACGAACCCGGCTCTTTTACCGGGGCCAGTGCGCGGGGACGTAAGGGCCTCCTGGAACTGGCGATGCACGGCACGGTTTTTCTGGATGAAATTGGTGAAATATCGCCTAAGTTTCAGGCCAGTTTTCTGCGGGCTATTCAGGAGCGGCAGATTATACGTGTCGGCGGAAAGGAGCTGATTGATATTGATGTCCGCTTCATCACCGCCACAAACCGGGACCTTCGACAGAAGGTCCGAGAGGGCGCTTTCCGCAGTGATCTCTATTTTCGTCTGAACGTTTTGCCGCTGTCGATTCCGCCTCTGCGGCGGCGGCGGGCGGATTTGTCCGCCTTGATGAAATGTTTTCTCCGGGAGTTGTATCTCGGCATCACACGGGAAGAATTCGCCCGCTTGAACCGCTACGGCTGGCCGGGCAACGTCCGGGAACTGGAAAACGCCTGTACATTTTATCGTACTATGCACCGTTTTCCTGATTATATTTATACCGATACCGCTACGCGTTCTCCTTCCGGCGTGCCGGAAGGCCGGCTGGCGCTTCTGCGCCTCATTCAGCAGAATACAGGTCCGGCTCACGGCATCGGGCGCACAAATCTGCTCTATCAGCTTCGGGGCAGTTATCCTCAATTGAGTGACCATAAGCTGCGTCTGTTTCTCGACGAGCTGCGGAAACAGGAATTGATTACCATACGTCCCGGACGCTGCGGCGCACAAATTACAGAAAAAGGCGTCGCTTTTTTGCAGGAGGCCGAAAACGGTTCCCTCTGATAAAATCGGTTTGCGGTGTCGGCCGCCCACCTCAGAAAAACATGGCACGTTTTTTGCGTACATAAACAGAGTATCCTATCCAAAGAAACGGAGGGCTGACAAGTCATGTATGACTTACTTTTGAAAAACGTCCGCATTCTTGACGGAACGACTGCACCCTGGTTCCGGGGCTGGGTGGCCGTGAAGGGCGGCGTGATTGCAGAAATGGGAGCCGGTACGCCTCCTGCCGCCGCAGAAACCGTGGACGGCGAAGACCAATATCTCGCCCCTGGCTTTATTGACATTCATGCGCACAGCGACACGACCCTTCCGGAATATCCCCAGGCGGAAAGCCGTATCTTGCAGGGCATTACCACCGAAATCGGCGGCGACTGCGGTTTGTCCGTTGCGCCGGTGAGCGGCGACGCAGAGAGAAAACGCCAGCTCCGGGATTATATCGGCGACATGGATTACCAATGGGAAACCTTCGGCGAATATCTCGATTATATGGAGCACATCCGACCCAGTGTCAACTTTGGTTCCGCCGTGGGGCATGGTACGATTCGTCTTGCGGCGATGGGCTTTGAGGCCCGCAAAGCGACCGAAGCGGAAATGGAAAAAATGGCCGTGCTGCTGCGGCAGGCTCTGGCCGACGGCGCATTTTGTATGTCCAGCGGCTTGATTTACCCGCCCGGCTGTTACGCTGACACCGAGGAACTTACAGAATTGTGTAAGGAACTGGTTCCCTTCGGCGCGTTTTATGAGACGCATATGCGGGATGAGGGCGAGGGCGTTGTGGAGGCTGTACAGGAAGCCTTGGCAATTGCCCGCAATTCCGGCGCGCCGCTGCAAATCGCACATCATAAAGTTACCCGGAAAACAGTGTGGCAGGTCCACTGCAAAACTACAATTGCACGGATTGACCAGGCCCGCCGCGAAGGGCTGGACGTAAAACTGGACCAATATCCGTACAGCGCCTCCGCCACGACGCTGGACAGCAACGCGCCCCTTTGGGCGTTTGATGGAGGCGTTGAAGCGCTTCTGGCACGTCTTCAGGACCCGGAAACGCGTAAGAGAATCAACGCAGAAGCCAACGCCAGTCACGTGGGCCGCTGGGGTGATATTTTCATTTCTTTTGTCGCTTCCGAAAAAAACCAGTGGGCAGTCGGCAAATCCATTTTGGAAATCGCCGAAATCCGGGGCGTAGACCCTGCCGACGCCTGTTTTGATTTGATTCTCGACGAACGCTGCCGCGTGGACGAAATTAATTATGGTATGTGTGAGGAAGATATTGAGTATATCATGTGTCAGCCTTACACAATGATTGGTTCCGACGGCAATGCGGTTTCTCTGGACTATGCCGGACAGCCGCATCCCCGCTGGTTCGGAACGTTTCCAAGAGTGATTGCAAAATATTGTCGGGAGCGGAAGCTGTTTCCTCTGGAAAATGCAATTTTTAAGATGACGGGTCTGCCTGCGTCCCGTTTGGGCCTGACGGACCGGGGCCTGATCAAACCGGGTATGCAGGCGGATTTTGTCCTCTTTAATTTTGATGAGATCGAAGACACTCCAACCTTTAAGAATCCTCAGCAGCCTTGCAAGGGCATTCGGCGCGTTTATGTTAACGGTGTGCTGACAGCCTTGGACGGTGTTCATACAGGTGCGCGAAGCGGCCAAATTCTCAGGAAAGGAAGAAAGTAATATGGGAGCGAAGGAAAAGATTTTGGAGGAGATTCAGCAGTTTGAGGGGCAGGCTGGCATTTATTACCAGAACCTGGAGACTGGTGAAGCGTGGGGGTATCGGGAAAAAGAGCCATATTTGGCAGCCAGCGTTGTGAAGCTGCCGTTGATGGCCTCCATTCTGCACTGGCGCGCTCAGGGCAAGACGAGCTTTGATGACCCGGTGACAATCCGGGACGACCAAAAGGTTCCAGGCTGTGGCGGCGTACAGTTTTTGAATGGAGATGTAACACTGACCGTCGGCGAGTTAAGCAAGCTGATGATTACACTCAGCGACAACACTGCAACAAATGGCTTGTTCCGTCACTATGGAGCGACGGCGATTCATGAGGCGTTTTTGGAGTTGGGTTTGATTGGCACGCAGTTCAACCGGGAATATTGGGACGAGGAGAAAGAAAATCGGGGTATCAATAACTATTTTGTTCCGGAAGAATTGGGCATTTTGTTGAAGAAGATGTACAACCGGACGTTGGTAAACAAGGAAGCGTCGGAATGGTTAGAGGACATTATGCGTCAGCAGCAGATCAACCACAAGTTAGGTGGTTTCCTACCGATGGACTTTCCGATGGCGCATAAGACGGGTGATGAAGAAGACAAGGCGCACGATGTAGGAATCGTGTTCACGAAGTCACCGTTTGCAGCCTGTTTTGCGTATGTAGGTCCGACGATGCAGCGTTATGAAGATTTCATCCGTCGTTCCACCAGACTTCTGGCCGAAGAAAACGGCGGAATCGAAATCGAATAGTCAGCTGCTTTCGGGCAGCTGGTCCCATTTTGAACCCCCCATTTTCTTTTCTCTGGCGAGAGAAAAGAAAACGGGCCGTTCA
>CANDBG010000062.1 GCA_947382875.1 uncultured Oscillibacter sp.
GGGAACTGATTGGCCTGGGCACCTTCGTCAACATGGTCTGCGTGGGCTATCTGGCGGACCTGGTTTGCTGGCTGGCACAGGATGTTCTGCAAATTTCCATCACCCTCCCACTGCGGATCGGTCTCCTGGTTTTCGGTGCGGTTTTCATAGGGTTAGGCGTTGCCCTCTCTATGGTGGCGGAACTGGGCGTCGCGCCCTACGACAGCCTTGCGCTTGTTTTGCAGCGAGTCACACAGAATCGGATTTCCTTTCAGCAGGCGCGGATTTTCAGTGACGTTTTTGCTGTGCTGATTGGAGTGGCCTTTTGTCTGCTGGGCGGCAGCCGTCTTTGGCAGATCATCGGCGTGGGAACAGTTTGCAATGCGTTGTTCAATGGTCCCCTGATTCAGTTTTTCAAAACACATGTCGCGGAACCGCTTTTGAAAAACGAATAATCATATTTCTAAAGGAGATATTACTATGAGCATTTTCTTCCACGAAAACACAAAAACCTTTCACCTCTCCAACGGCTTGATCAGCTACATTATGAAGGTTCTGCCCAACGGCGCTCTGGGACAGCTTTATTTCGGGCAGGCCATTCGGGATCGGGAATCCTTTGATCACCTGCTGGAAATGTGCTACCGGCCGATGTCCTCCTGTGTCTTTGAGGGCAACGGGCAATTTTCACTGGAACATTGCCGTCAGGAATATCCTGTGTACGGTTCCAGCGATTTCCGTCACCCGGCGGTGGAGATTCGTCAGCCGGACGGAAGCCGGATTACTGATTTTATCTATCAGTCTTATACGGCCGCGCCGGGAAAGCCTGCGCTGGAGGGGCTGCCAGCTACGTACTGTGAAGCGGATTCGGAAGCCGAAACGCTGACCGTTCATTTGAAGGATGAACTGATTGGCGTCACGTTGGACCTCTCTTACACCCTCTTTGCCGGACGGCCCGTTCTGGCCCGTTCCGCGCGTCTGGAAAACGGCGGAAGCCTGGACCTCCACCTCACCAATGCTATGAGTCTTTCCCTGGACTTGCCCGATATGGATTATGAATTCGTCCATTTCTCCGGGGCCTGGGGACGGGAACGCTGGATGAAAGTGCGCCGTCTGGAACAAGGCATTCAGTCCGTGGAATCCGCCCGGGGCCACTCCTCGCACAATCATAATCCGTTCATTATGCTCCGCCGTCCCGGAACCGGCGAGGACAACGGGGAAGTGATCGGCTTTTCTCTGGTGTACTCCGGGAATTTCCTGGCACAGGTTGAAGTGGACACCTGGAACGTTTCCCGCGTTACACTGGGCATCAACCCCTTTGGCTTTGACTGGAAGCTCGCGCCCGGCGAGGCGTTCCAAACCCCGGAAGCTGTTATGGTTTACTCGAAGCAGGGCATGGGAGATATAAGCCGTGCCTTCCACAGCCTTTACCGCTCCCGTCTGGCCCGCGGCCAGTGGCGGGATCAGGTCCGGCCGGTTTTGATCAACAACTGGGAGGCGACCTATTTCGATTTCACCGAAGATAAACTCGTTTCCCTCGCGGAAGCCGCCCGCAACGACGGCGTGGAACTCTTTGTACTGGACGATGGATGGTTCGGCGCGCGTTCCAACGATTTTGCGGGCCTGGGGGACTGGATTGCCAACCCGGACCGTCTGCCCGGCGGAATCACCCGTCTGGCTCAGCGCATCGATGATCTGGGCATGAAATTTGGTCTCTGGTTTGAGCCGGAAATGGTCAACAAGGACTCAGACCTCTGCCGCGCTCACCCGGACTGGATTCTCCAAACGCCCGGACGCCGCGCCTCTCATGGCCGCAACCAGTTCGTGCTGGATTTCTCACGACCGGAAGTCGTTGAGCACATTTACAATATGATGGCGAAGATTCTCTCTGAGGCCAAAGTGTCCTATGTCAAGTGGGATATGAACCGCAGTATTTCCGAGGCGTATTCTGCGGCGCTTCCGCCGGACCGGCAGGGTGAGGTTTGTCATCGCTGCATCCTGGGCGTCTATGCTCTCTATGAACGGCTGACCTCTCATTTCCCGCACGTTCTCTTTGAATCCTGCGCCTCCGGCGGCGGACGCTTTGACCCGGGTATCCTCTATTATGCGCCTCAGGGCTGGGCCTCCGACGACTCCGACGCCGTGGAACGTTTGAAAATCCAGTACGGGACCTCTTTCTGCTATCCGGTCAGCTCTATGGGCGCGCACGTTTCAGCGGTGCCGAACCATCAGGCAAACCGTCGGACGCCTCTTTCTACCCGTGGAAATGTCGCCTGCTTCGGCGCGTTCGGCTACGAGCTGGATTTGACCCGGCTCTCCCTCGAAGAACGGGAAGAAGTACGGCGGCAAATTGCGTTTGTCAAGGAGTATCGGGAGGTTCTTCAATTTGGTGATTTCTACCGCCTCCTCTCCCCCTTTGACGGCAATTTTACCGCCTGGATGGCTGTCAGCCCGGACAAGCGGACGGCTCTGGTGGGCTTGTACAAGGTTCTCAATGAAGTCAACGGCCCCTACCGCCGCCTGAAACTCCAGGGGCTGAATCCGGAATTCTGCTACGCCGTCGACGGCGGGGACGGATATTTTGGCGATGAGCTGATGTGCGCCGGCCTGGTGACTACCGACAGCGTAGCTACAGACCAGACCGCCGGAAAGGGGGTCAGCGCCGATTTTGATTCGCGTATTTTCGTGCTGAAAGCCTGAAAAAGCGGCTGCGGCGGCGGATTGCGACAAATCCAAAAGAAAATAGGGAGTTCGCGTTGACAAGTTCCATGGAAATGGCTAAAATAGAAAATCAGTGTGGACCGCAGGCTGCGGACAATGATTATTCAATGTAAAGGATGAAAATTTATGGCACAGGACAAACGGCAAGTAGACGCCATTACCTCACGGGATACCGATTTTGCGCAGTGGTATACCGATGTCTGCAAAAAAGCCGAGCTGATTGACTACACTTCCGTAAAGGGAATGTTTATCTATCGCCCTTATGGCTATGCAATCTGGGAGAACATTCAGGCGGAATTGGATCGGCGCTTCAAGGAAACCGGACACGAAAACGTATACCTTCCGGTTCTGATTCCCGAATCCCTTCTGCAAAAGGAAAAGGATCATGTGGAGGGCTTCGCGCCTGAATGCGCATGGATTACCATGGGCGGTAGCGAAAAACTGGAAGACCGTCTCTGCGTCCGCCCTACCAGCGAAACGCTGTTCTGCGAGCATTACGCCAACATTATCCACTCCTGGCGGGACCTCCCCAAGCTGTATAACCAGTGGTGCAGCGTTCTGCGCTGGGAGAAAACTTCGCGTCCCTTCCTCCGCCACCGGGAATTCCTGTGGCAGGAAGGCCACACCATGCACGCCACCGCAGAGGAAGCAATTGAGGAAACCGAGCGGATGCTGGAAATCTATGCCGATGTGTGCGAGAACATATTGGCAATGCCTGTGGTTCGGGGCCTTAAGACCGATAAGGAGAAATTTGCTGGCGCAGAGCGGACCTATACTATTGAATGCATGATGCATGACCGCAAGGCCCTGCAAAGCGGAACGAGCCACTATTTCGGCGACGGCTTCGCGCAGGCTTTCGGCATTACCTATACCGGTAAGGATAACCAGCTCCACTATCCCCACCAGACCAGCTGGGGCCTTTCTACCCGGACCATCGGCGGCATCATCATGACCCATGGTGACGACAACGGCCTGGTTCTGCCGCCCCGCGTGGCGCCGGTTCAGGCGGTGGTGATCCCGATTGCGCAGCATAAGCCCGGCGTGCTGGACGCCGCTTCCGCGCTGCGGGACCGTCTGAAAACCGCCGGAATCCGCGCCAAAATGGACGGCTCTGACAACAGTCCCGGCTGGAAATTCGCAGAGTACGAAATGAAGGGCGTGCCTCTGCGGGTGGAAATCGGACCGAAGGATATGGAGAAAGAACAGTGCGTCATTGCCCGGCGGGATACCGGCGAAAAAATCTCCGTATCCCTGGCGGAGCTGGAAGATACCGTGAAAAAGCTGCTGGATGCCGTACATGAAAATTTGTATGCCATGGCGTTGAAAAATCTTCAGGACAACACCTTCGACATCAAAACCCCCGCGGAGGCCAAGGCTATCGCGGAGGGCAAGGGCGGTTTCCTGCGCTCCAAGTGGTGCGGCGAGCTGGCCTGTGAGATGGTGATGAAAGAACAAGCCGGCGTCACTTCCCGCTGTATGCCCCTCACCCAGAGCGGCACCGAAGGGATCTGCCCGGTGTGCGGAAAGACTTGTAGAACGGATATTTACTGGGGGGTCGCTTACTGAGTCGATCGGATATTTGATACAGCCCCACAATCAGATGTTTCGTATTTTGTACTTGAAAAGCAGGCAATTCGACCGGAATTGCCTGCTTTTCCTTTTCCATTCTGGATTCCTCTGGAAATCGATGGACGCGTTCCCTTCACTTTTGAACGAAGTGGGAGCTTGGTTCGCTCCTGAAAACGCTGCAAGGCTTCACATCTTCCAATATTTTCAGTTAAAATCCGACAAATTATATGGAAAATATAGCTAATCATCAAAACCATAGAACAACCGTGTAGCAATAATTTTGTCGAAAAGGATGAGAAAAAACTGTCGAATGATTTTTGCTATGATTTTACAGAGATGGCTTGAAAATGGTGTTGCTTTATGATATTTTATAGAAAAGAAAATTGGATGCTTCCTGAATAGGTCGTAAACCCTAAATTTATGAAAAGGAATCTGATTATTATGACGAATAAGAAATCAATCTTTTTGGCAGACCCAAACGAAGAGTTTCGCGCCATGCTGCGAGAGATGATAGAAAAAGCAGAGGAATTTACCATTATTGGCGACACCGGCGACGGCACAGAAGCTCTGGACCGGATTTGTCAGCTGCATCCTGACCTGCTCCTCCTCGATATCGCCCTCCCGGGCCTGGACGGACTCGGCCTTCTGGAAGCGCTCCGTACCAGCGGCGAGCCGATGCCAAAGGTTATGATCCTTTCCGCCTTCTGCGGCACGCAGGTTCTGAATGATGCGGAAAAGCTGGGCGTAACCTATTTCATCCCCAAGCCCTGCAACCCCGATTCCGTAATGGAGCGCATGAACAGTATTTTTGCGGAGTCCGCAGAGCCGGAGAATTACACGGTCGCGCTGAAAAATATGGTAACGGCCGTTATTCACGAGATCGGCGTCCCTGCACATATCAAGGGCTATCAGTATCTGCGGGAAGCCATTATCATTACCGTACAGGATATGGATGTCATCAATGCGGTGACGAAGGTCCTCTACCCCGCGGTTGCGAAACGCTTTAATACCACTCCCTCCCGCGTGGAACGGGCCATCCGGCACGCCATTGAAGTCGCCTGGGACCGGGGCGACCTGGAAACCCTGCAAAAATACTTCGGCTACACTGTCTCCAACGCCAAGGGAAAGCCCACCAATTCGGAATTTATTGCCATGATTGCCGACCGCCTCAATCTGGAGGAAAAGAAGAACAAATCGAAAAACGATTTGAACCATCCCAAGCAGTGAGGACGGGAACCCGGGAGAAGTCACGGCTTCTCCCGGGCTTTTTGCTCTAGGTTTGAGGCTTCAGCGCACGTCCGGCCTCCGCCATTCCTTCTGGAGTCAGCGGGGCATGGGGTTTCGTGAAATTCAGTTCCACCAGACGCCCCGGAAAACAGAGCAGGTAGGAATTGCTTTTTCCATGGCTGTAATGAAGTCGGTAGACCTGTTCCGCGCCCCAGGGGGCGGCGTCCGACGGCTCCCAGGTCATAGTACCCATGGTGGAATATTCTTTGTCTTCCAGACGGTCCTCCAGCGTCTTTTGGTACAGCCACTCCGTTTTTACGTCTATGATCTCGTAGCGAAGGGTTTCCTGGATCGTTTCGCCGTCCGGCGTTGTGCGGGCGCCTGACACGTAATAAGCGGTTCGGGTCATCAGAGACGAACCGGGACTCAAGGAAATATGATCGAGCTGCACGTCTTCATAGGGAACGCCTGTCAGGTCCTCCAAGGTCAGGGGGAATGGGACTTCCTCCGCCTCCCTGGAAGTGCGCAGGCTTCCCATGAGTCCAAAGATCAAAAGAAAATTGAGTACACAGAACAGGAAGATACCAAGAACGGAAACGCCAACGATGTTCTTGCCTCTGGAAACCTGCCGCTTTCGCATAAACCGCCGCGCCTGTTCCAGAACCGCCACCACAAGTACATACACAACCATGTAAGCCAAGGTGAATACCACAGTAATGGCAGAAGTTCCTGACCGCATCACTTGCGTCAGCATATACGCCAGATTGAAAAGCATCAGGACCGAAAATACACGTCCCAAAGCCCGGTAGGGTCCCGCCGCCGCGCACGGCCCGCCGCAGGCGATGGATTCCAGAGACTTCCGGTGCCAGCGGCGGTAAAGCAGCGCGTTGCTGCCGTAGAAGAACAAAATCAGAAGCCATGAGACGAGAATCACGGAATTGGTCCAGCTTTCAAAATACCGGACAGGATTTCCTATAAGTTCCATGATTGGCCCAAGGCACATAAACCCTCCAATCACCATCGAAAGGGCAAGCAAGGGCAGCTGGGCTTTCCACATGACCTGATCAATGATTTTTACCCGGAGGGCTTCGTCGGTTTCCAGAGGAACCGGGTTCTCCTCCTCCGTCGAAAAAATCTGCATCTGATTCCAGTCGCTGACCTTCTGCCAGCCCGCCGCGGAGCAGAGGTCCTGCAAGACCTCCTGGCCGTCCGTGGGGCCGGGGTTGAATTCCGAGGCGTCCAGGCTGTACGTCACGGCGTAACGGACCGTTTTCGGTTCCGCCCGGCGGTACTTCCAAAAGTAACGTCCGGCCTTTTCCAGACGCCAGCCGTCGGCGGCCATGTCTGCAAGGTGTTCTTCCACGCCCCGGAAGTCGTAAAGCTGCATGGTTTCCCTGCGGTATCTGGTCGTTCTCATAGCTCCTCCTCTCCGATGCAGGCCCGGTAGTCTTCCACCAGGGTTGTCAGACGGCGGTATTCTTCGTCCAGCATCATTCGGCCTTTTTTGGTGATCAGGTAACTCCGCTTTCGGCCCTCGACTTTGGTTTCCTCGATCATTTCCGCCTGCAAAAAGCTGTCCAGAATGTTGTAGAGCGTTCCCGGCCCTACGGTGACGCGGTTCCGGGTCATGGCGCTGATCTGCGCGGCGATGTCCGCGCCGCAGAGTTCGTGCCGGAGACACAGGAGAATGTAAAACATCTGCTCTGTCAAGGACTGGAATTTTTCTCTTGCCATAGACACCCCTTCCTCTCCTGAATGCGGTTCATCACGGGTTCTTCCGCCGCTTAATATCGAATATCGATGTTCTTGTTTTCAATATAACATCGATATTCGATATTGTCAAGTATTTTCTTTGCGGCGGCTGGACAAACGTGCGGGGGTTTGGTATACTTTCTTCCATCGAACTAAGGAGGTTTTTGCGAATGGAAATCCAGTACAACCTGCCGCCCGGGGAACTCCTGTCGCTTTTGGAGCCGGTTTACGGCGAGGGCATCGTCGGTTTTTCCGAGGAAGAACTTGAACAGGCTGAGGCAAGGCTTGGACTTCGCCTTCCGGCGTCCTACCGGGAATTTCTGCGCCAATACGGAAAGTGCGCTTTGAATTCTCGTCAGAACTACCTGATCGAACCCTCTGATTTACAGCGGGTTTACGACCATTACCGGGAAATGCGGGATGAGGATTACGACCCCGACGACCCCGAGTGGGCCGTTGACCGCTGGTTCAACGGCACGGGCTGGGACGAGACGATCAACCCTCTGGCGGAGCTGTTCCGGCACCCCGAGGAAGAATGGGACCGTTTTGTAAAGGACCATCTGATTATTTGGGATGAAAACCAGGGCTGCTGGATTGCAGGTATTCGGGTGGAGGATTTCGAGAAGGACACCATTCCCGTCTACATCCCGGATGAACTCTATTCCTATATCTGGGAGATGGAGTTCCCCAGTCTGGAAGAATTTTTGACGCGTATGATTTTTGCCGCTGTCGAATACAACAACTCGCGGATTTTGACGGAAACTCCAGATATTGAAAACTTCTTCAAGGAAAAAGAAATAGACCGGAATACGCTTTGTCCGCCGGAACCGCACAGCCCTTCCGGTCACTGCCGAAGTTTCTACCTGCCGGAAACGCGCGAATTGGGTTTCTTCCTCTACGACGTGAATGGGGAACCGAATTCCTTGTTTCTCTACGCGCTTCCGGCAAAATGAAACGGCTTTTGAAGACTCCGCAAAAAACCTGTAAATTTCTTTCCGCCGCTCTGGACAAACGCCTGGAACTTTGATAGGATAAAAAACCAAGGCATTCCGGCGGCAGGCACGCAGACCGCCGTCGGAGAATTTTTGAAACAAGGAGGCCATCATGGCGGATATTACAGCGATTGGCGAAATTCTGATTGATTTGACGCAAACCGGATTCAATGAGGCGGGCGTTCCCCTTTTTGCGGCAAATCCCGGCGGCGCGCCCGCGAATGTGGCGGTAGCGGCCTCCCGCCTGGGCGCAGAAACCGCGTTCATTGGCAAGGTTGGAAGAGACGGCTTCGGCGCGTATCTTCGGAGCGTGCTGGAAAAGGACCATGTGAATTGTAACGGCTTGCTCACGAATGCCCGGCCAACTACCATGGCCATTGTCTCCGTGGACGCTTCCGGGGAACGGGATTTCCGCTTTGTCCGCGGCGCGGACAGCGAGTTAACGCCGGATGAAATCAACGAGGAATTTATACATCAAAGCAAAATCCTGCACTTCGGGTCCGTGAGCCTTACCCCTGGATTGGCCCGCAATGCGACCATTCACGCCGCCCGCAGCGCACATCAGGCAGGAGTTCTCGTCAGCTATGACCCGAATTACCGTCCTGCCCTCTGGAACACCAAGGCGGACGCGGTGGAATGGATGCGCATCCCCCTCCCCCTCGTGGACGTGATCAAGCTGGCCGAGGAAGAACTCCCCTTGATTACCGGCGTTTCGGACCGGGAAGAAGGAACCCGTCTTTTGGAAGAACAGGGCGTAAAACTGATTCTGGTCACGCTGGGCGGCGACGGCGTGTTCTGCCGCTGGCAGGGAGATACATGGCATCAGCCCGGAATCCCGGTCAAGGTCGCTGACACCAACGGCGCGGGCGATACCTTTTTCGGAGCGGTCCTGAGCTGTCTGTGCAAACGGTCGGGCAAGCCGCTGGAGGGCTTGGAACGCGCGGAATTGAAAGATATCCTGGCTTTTGCGAACCGGGCGGCGGCATTTACCTGCTCCCGCAGCGGGGCCATCCCCGCCATGCCTGCGCTGGCGGAACTCTTTGATGAACAAGGAGGCGCGCGTCTGCCATGAAATACCCTGCTACAGATTACAGTCATCGGTTTGCCAGACATTTTGATGAGCTGAAATGGCTCTATATGGAACTGTACCACAACGATGAAGAGGCGTTTGACTACTTTTGCAGGATGCTCAAACGCTGCTGGGAGGAACGGAAAACCGCCCTCCGAAACCAGGACAAAAAACGGGAATCTGATCCCAGCTGGTATCGCCGCCGGGACCTGTTGGGCATGATGCTGTATGTCAACGCTTTTGCAGGCGACCTCAACGGTGTGAAGAAAAAATTGAAGTACGTCAAAGAGTGCGGCGTGAATTACCTGCACCTCATGCCCTTGCTGGAAACCCCAAAGGGCCGCAGCGACGGCGGTTATGCCGTTTCGGATTTCCGCACGGTACAGCCGGAGCTGGGCACCATGGAGGACTTGGAATCGCTGGCGGACGCCTGTCGGAAAGCAGGAGTCTGCCTTTGTCTGGACTTTGTGATGAACCATACCAGCGAAGACCACGAGTGGGCAAAACGCGCCCGCGCCGGAGAACCGGGTTATCGGGAACGGTACTTTTTCTACGACAGCTGGGACATTCCGCGGGAATTTGAAAAAACCGTCCCCCAGGTGTTCCCCACCACCGCGCCCGGCAGCTTTACCCAGTTGGATGATGGTCAGATCGTAATGACCAATTTTTATCCCTATCAATGGGATTTGAATTATGCCAATCCCGCCGTTTTCAACGACATGACGGAAAACCTCCTCTATCTCGCAAACCGCGGCATTGACGTGATTCGCCTGGACGCCATTCCGTATATCTGGAAAGAACTCGGTACTGATTGCCGGAACCTTCCGCAAGTCCATACCTTGGCCCGGATGCTGCGGATGGTGTGTGAAATCGTCTGCCCCAGTGTACTGCTGCTGGGTGAGGTGGTCATGGAGCCGTCCAAGGTTGCGCCTTACTTCGGCACACCCGAAAAGCCTGAGTGTCATATGCTTTACAATGTCACAACCATGGCCTCCACTTGGCACACCGTTGCCACCGGCGACGCTTCCCTGCTGAAACGTCAGATGGAGATTATCAGCGGCTTGCCGAAGGACTTCCTCTTCCTGAATTACCTCCGCTGTCATGACGACATTGGCTGGGGCCTGGATTATCCCTGGTTGGCGCAGAACTTCGGAATCCGGGAAGTGGACCACAAAAAATACCTCAACGACTGGTTTACCGGCAAATGGCCCGGCAGCGACAGCCGCGGCGAACTCTACAACGATGATCCCCGTCTGGGCGACGCCCGCCTTTGCGGAACCACGGCGTCCCTCTGCGGCGTGGAGGCGGCGGACTACGAACAGGACCCCGCCAAGCTGGAACAGGCCATCGCGCGGGATTTGACGCTTCACGCCTGGATGCTCTCCCAGAGCGGCATCCCGGTCATTTACAGCGGCGACGAAATCGGGCAGCTCAATGACTGGTCATACCACGATGACCCGGACAAGCGGGATGACAGCCGGTATATCCATCGCGGGAATCTTCCGTGGGAGCTTGCCAAGCTGCGGACGAACCCGGAAACCCGGGAGGGAAAACAGTTCCAGGGCCTGCGGCGTCTGACCGAACTGCGTGCCGCCGAGCCTTGCTTCGACGCCGGCGCCGATTTGTGGGCAGAGGACAGCGGGAATCCTCATGTTCTGGCTCTCTGCCGCCGGATGGACGGACGGGAATTGATCTGTCTGTTCAATTTCAGCCGGGAATTTGTCCATGCCGGCGTGAACCGTGACGGCGGTTATACCGAGCTGATGTACGGTACGCATTACGACGACATTCACAGCATCGAACTGTATCCGGACAGCTTTGCCTGGCTGCTGCGGGATTGACGCGGCGGCGTCCGGACAGAAAAACGAAAAACGGTCTGCCTTTTGCAAGGCAGGCCGTTCGTTTTTTATTTGCCGCTCTCCGCGTCCTTGATCAGCGGAGGAATTTGGGAAATCATGTTGTCCATGTCCTCAAACATGGCGCTTTTGGTCGTACCCAGGCTGCTGGCACGGTTGATGTGCGTCACAACCTCCTGATACTGGCTTTTCATCTTGTCAAAAAATTGCCGAATGACTTCCAGTTCCATCTGCGACGCCTGAATTACGCTGGAAATTTCCGACTGCACGGAAACAGCCCCCTCCGCCGCCTCCGTGATCTTCTGGAAGCTCTGGTCCGTCTGAACCACAATGTTCGAACCCTGATTCAACGTGTTTTGAGAAAGGTCAATGCTGACGCTCAGTTCTCCGGCCTGTGTCTCCACCTCACAGATGCCGGTGTCCACCTCGCCCGCCAGAACCTTGATCTCCTTTGCAAGCTCCTTCACCTGCGCGGCTACCACCGCGAAACCACGTCCTTCATCTCCGGCCCGGGCAGCCTCGATGGACGCATTGATCGCAAGAATATTCGTCTGGTCCGCAATGGATACAATCTTTCCCATACATTGCTGAATTCCGCGAATAGCGGCTTCCAGCTGGGCAAAGGTCTCCGTCATGGCTCCATAGGACTTTTGCACCTCTGCGGAGATGTTCCCCAGCTCCACCATTTTGCTCTGGGACTCCATTACGGTCTGGGCAATATCGCTCCGCACATGGGAAAATTCTTCCGCTGTGGTGTCAATGTTGGAAAAGGATTGTCCCAGCTCCTGAAGTTTGGCCTGAAAACTGTCGGCCTCGTTCATCGCGCCGGAAAACGACGTCCACATCTTGTTCAGCTCCCAGAGGGAAGCGACTTCTTTCTGTACCAGTTCTTTCTGGTAGGCTTTCAGGCTGCTCGCCACATGCAGCACAGGCGCGAGATCCATTTTCTCCCGGCGCTGCTTCGGCGTCTGCCGCTCTTTTCCCGCAAACAACATACCGTTTTCTCCCTTCTCTTACTCAAATACCACACAGGTCATGGACTGGTTGACAAACCGGTTGTTGTAATGCTCGCCGTAGCCCACAAGACCCGCGTGAGCGCCCAGCGCCGCCATCTCTTGCAGGTAACGCTGCATATAATTGCGTTCGGAAAACAGTTTATAGCGGAACAGGCAGTTCACCGAAAAAACGGCTGAACGGCGGGGAAAGTCGTGACAGATCTGCTGGATGGTTTCCCGGGTAATGGCTTCATAATCCCCCAATTCCAGAAGAATCAACACATCCGAGTCGTTCACCTGCCGGAAGCACGCCAGGGAGTTGCCGCTGACATCCTTGATGGAGATGATGCAGGTATCGTTGCCGTTGATTTTTCCGAAGGGGTTCTGGAACGTCCGGGTCAGAATCTCCTGATCCGTCACATGAAGAATGCTCTCATAAACTTGCTTGGCCGGTTTCCCGTTCAGGGAACCCAGTATGTAATTGGCGCGGTCAGTGTCCGAGGCGATGAAACGGTAATTTCCATATTGATGATAGATGTTTTCCTTGTAGGTCTTGACGCGCCCGTTCCGGTTTTTCACCAGTCCGTAAGCTACGGCGTCCGGATATACTTGGCCGTTGGCGGAAACCCGTCCTCCGTCGCCAGTTCCTCCCACCAGGGAAATGTTCCGGTCTTTCAGAACGGTGTTGATGGTCGTCAGCACACAGGCGTCATTTCCGCTGCAAAGATCAATGCATACTGTGTCCTGACTGGAGCTGCTTAACATCATCATGTCTTCCTTCAGCCGGTGAATGTACTTCACCGGCATCACGGAGACGTTTTCCAAAACATTGGCCACGGCGGCAACACCGTCCAGAAAGGCCACCACGCCGACGCCATGCTCCACAATTTTCGTCTGATAGCTCATACCGATGCAGCCGATGCTCGGAACCCCCGGATACATCTTTTCCAGTGCCTTTACGTGCGCCTCAAACTGGTTGTCGTTGGACATTAAAATGAGAAACTGCGGGGACCGGAGACCCCGTACGGCTTCCTCCAGATTTCCATTCTGGCTCATACCAAAAAACTGTCTCACGCCGTTTTCCTCCCGTGATCTTACAGATTTGTTAATTATACCCGAAAGTTTTTGTGCTGTCAACTGTTCCTGCGGAAGTGAATGCATTCACGCTTTCTTTTTTCGTGAGCGGAAGCGTACAGCCCGTTTGATTTCCCTGGATATTCTATGCGTTTTTCTACCGTTTTTCTCCCTGCGGCGCTTGACTTTTTTGCAAGAATATCCCAGTTTTTCCCATTTATTTTTTATTCCTGGTCAGAATGCGCAGAAACCGTTGACAACCCCCCTCCTACCACATATAATAGAAAATGAAACAACGGGGATTGGAGCGCAGTTCCGTTACAAAAAATGGAGGTGCAGTGGGATGAGAAGCATCCGCAAAAAAATTACCGTGTGTCTGATGGCAACGGTACTGGCCGCATTGGCTGTGGTTGGGGGCTTTAGTATTACGATGAGCTACCGAAGCACGCTGGCAACCGTGGACCAGATGATGAGTGAAACCGCCATATTGGCGGCGGAACGCATCGAACAGGAATTGACCGCTTACAAAAATGTGGCTATGGACACCGGCTGTATTGCCCAGCTGTCCGACTCAACTGTGTCCGTGAGTGAAAAGCGGGCCATTCTTGAAGAACGCGTTTCCATGCATGGCTTCCAGCGGGGCAACCTGATCGGCTTGAACGGGCACAGCCTTCTGGATGGAAAGGATTACTCCGACCGGGAATATGTGCGTCAGGCCATGCAGGGAAATGTTTACGTGTCGGAACCTTTGATCAGTAAGATCACGGGAGAGCTTTCCATTATGGTGGCCGCCCCCCTTTATGCCAACGGCGAACATGGCTCCCAGATTGCCGGTGTGGTCTATTTCGTGCCGCCGGAAACGTTCCTGAACAGTATCGTCTCCTCCATTAAAGTGGGTGAGAGCAGCCGCGCTTACATGATTAACAAAAACGGAGATACCATCGCGGATATCACCTTGGAGACCATCACGACACAGAACATTGAACAGGAAGCGCAGAGCGATTCTTCCCTGAAGGGACTGGCTGAAATTCACAGCGCCATGCGGCAGGGTCAGAATGGCTTTGGCAGCTTCCACGCCTCCGACGGCCCGCGGTTTGCCGCTTACGCCCCTGTGAACGGCACGGACGGCTGGAGCGTTGCCGTTACCGCCCTGAAGACGGACTATTTGGCGGATACATATTCCAGCATTGTGATGAACGTCCTGGTTATTGTGGTTTCGATTCTGGCCTCGATTGTGGTGGCGTTGAAGCTGTCCAGCAATATCAGCGTTCCGATGCGGGCCTGCGCCGAGCGGATGAAGCTGCTGGTTGCAGGTGATTTGGAGTCTCCGGTTCCTGAAAGCCGGGGTAAAGACGAAACGGCGGAATTGACCCGTTCCACCGCTGAACTGGTGATGGGTCTGAACGCCATCCTTCGGGACATTGATTATTTGCTGACTGAAATGTCTCGGCAGAATTTCGATATCCATTCCGCTCACCGGGATGCCTACGTCGGCAGTTTTCAGGGAATTTTGCAGGCCATGCGTACGCTGAAAACCGAGCTGAGCAGCACAATGCGTCAGATCAATTCTTCCGCCGCGCAGGTTTCTGCCGCCAGCGGACAGGTTTCCACCGGCGCACAGACGTTGAGTCAGGGTTCCATGATGCAGGCAAGCTCTGTGCAGGAGCTGGCCGCAACCATCACGGATATTTCGGACAGTGCGCAGAAGACCACCGCCGCGGCCGAGGAAGCGGGCGAGTATGTCGAGCAGGCCGGCGCGCAGCTGGGCGTCAGCGTGGAGCACGTCAAGGAACTGAACACGGCTATGGGGAAGATTTCCAATTCCTCCGAAGAAATTTCCAAGATTATTGCCGCAATTGAAAACATCGCGTTCCAGACCAATATTCTTGCGCTGAACGCCGCCGTAGAGGCCGCCCGTGCCGGAAGCGCCGGAAAGGGATTTGCAGTCGTGGCCGACGAAGTGCGGAATCTTGCCTCGAAGTCCGACGAAGCCGCCAAGGCAACCAAGGAACTGATTGGGGGGTCCATTGCGGCGGTCATGGAGGGCAGTGAGGCGGTGACAAAAGTCACGGAAGCCCTGGAACGAACCAGCGAACTCGCCGGTCATGTGACGGCGCAAATGGAGATCGTTGTAGAGGCCGTAGCCAATCAGACCATCGCCATCAGTCAGGTGACGGAGGGCGTCGACCAGATTTCTTCTGTGGTGCAGACCAACAGCGCCACCGCCGAGGAGAGCGCCGCCGCCAGTGAAGAGCTTTCCGCGGAGGCCGCCAGCCTGAAGCAGCTCGTAGACCAATTTACGCTTGCGAATGATTAAAGCATTAGAAATGCATGAAAAACGCCTGACCAAAAACCGGTCAGGCGTTTTTGCTGTGTTTCAGAGATGGATTTTCAAATGTCTGCGCTTAGTCCAAGGGTTTCATCGTGGGGAAAAGGACATCCTATAGATAAGTAGCCACTTATATGCCTGCAAATCCCTATTTTTTCGGCTTTTAGCAACAATTCAGATGGTATAACTCTTCGCTAATCTCCGGTAAAATTCTGCTGGATGGAGCAAAAGTGGAGCACGGTTGGAGCATGGAGCATCAAGGCATTGCAATCATATTTCGGATATCAGGGCGGTCTTCGTTTGGAACGCTAAGGGCATCCATAGCTTGATCTACCGTATAATTTAAGTTCTTCATAATGGCTCTGATATTTTCCAAAAGGGTCCCCTTCGCAGCTTCTTTTGCAACCTCTTTTCCAAAGTCCTCAAAAATCTTACTCATTGTTTGAACACCCTCCTTATCTTTCTTAAAATAGCGCACCCTGTCAGCCAGCAGCGCGTAGTTCATACTGTCCGGGTCTGTGCAAGAAAAATCGTGCATCAGCTTGCCTACTGGCGAATCGTCCCGCCAAGCTCCATTCACATACAGGATATGCGAACCGTCCCCAAACAAACCGCCTGTTTCCCGAATCGTCCGGTCAATATGATAGACAGGTCTATTCCCGCCGATCACGTCATGCTCTGTAATAAAAATAACGAAATTCTCTGGTAGATTTTCTGCATCGTCGCCCGTCAGCAGGATATTCGCGTCCACAAGGCTGCTGTTGTATCTGGCCCTCCTGGCCCCGGCCCCGCGATCATCCCGCTGTATTTCTATGTTGTATCTCTTTCCGGCACTGTCTACGGCAAGAATATCAAGTCTTACAGACCGCCCTTGCAGGTTCTTAATGGTGTACTGGACTTTTACTTCCACTACCCGCAAATCCGGTTTCTCCAAAATAATGTGAAGAAGAAGCTCCGTACATTCGGGACTGCCGTCAAAGCAGCGAGTGAAAAAATCATCATCAAAAAGCCGCAGTAACTTGATTCTTTGCAAGTACCCTTCCCGCCGCTGGTTATACTCGGCATAACCCATAGACCTCACCACCTTACTACTTGTATCATAGCACATAAAATTCCTCCCGTCAAATGGAAGAAGCCGCCGCACGGGTGTTCCCATGCGGTGGCTTCTTGGTACGCTTATTCACCGCTATTGTCGTTGACCTTGCGGCGTTCCTTCTGCTGATGTCTCATTTTTTCCTGTAGGCCGTCAAATTCTCGCTGTTTCAGCTCCTTGGTAACGTCCGTGTAAATATCCATCGTTGTGCCAAAATCAGCGTGACCAAGGGTTTCCTGCACGACTTTGATATTAACGCCAGCCTCTACGAGCCTTGTCGTGAAGGTATGGCGCAGAGAATGACAGCTAAAGCTGGGGAGCAGCAGCGGGCTCTTGGAGCCTTTGGCAAACTGAGCATCATTACAGTCCCGGATGATCCTGCGCAGGGCTTTGTTCAGTGTTCCATGATGCTGACAGTCCCCGTAGCGGTTGACAAAGATAAAGTCCGTATATCCGTCAATCTGCGCCCGACAGCGGATGCTGTTGAACTCCTGATAGCGTTTTTCTTCCAGAAACGCCTCTTTTACCTCGTCCAGCATCGGAACAGTGCGAGTACCCGCCCTTGTCTTGGTCTGATGCACGTTGAAGTAGCAGCCGTTTTCGGCGTGGCTATAATAGACCAGCGTGTGGTTGACATCAATCATCCCTTCTTCCAGGTCAATGTCGCACCACCGGAGGCCGCAGACCTCGCCAGCACGGAGGCCCGTGTACAGCAGTACCGTAAAGATGGGTTTCCAGTGGTGGTAAGGAGTATCCTCCCGTGCTAGAAAGTCCATAAATAAATCCTGCTCCGGAACCGTCAACGCTTTCCGGTGAGGGCTGCCCATATTGCGGCTCTGCTTCAACTCTTTCAGGAGATTATCAG
>CANDBG010000063.1 GCA_947382875.1 uncultured Oscillibacter sp.
TCAGCAGCAGGCCCTGAGAGGCGGTGTAGGTGGTGGTCATCGCGCCGGTGGCCAGAGAGCCGTGGACGGTGCCGGAAGCGCCGGCCTCGGACTGCATCTCGCAGACCTTCACCGTTGTGCCGAAGATGTTTTTCTGACCGGCGGCGGACCACTGGTCAACCAAGTCTGCCATGGGGGAAGACGGGGTGATGGGATAAATCCCCGCCACTTCGGTAAACGCATAGCTGACGTATGCAGCGGCGTTGTTACCGTCCATAGACTTGAACTTTCTTGCCATATACTTACCTCCTATAAATCGCTGCCCCCGGCAGCGTGTTTCCAAAACACACGAGCACCGGTTTCCCGGAATCCATGCGTTGTCATTATAGCACGATTGATTTCCCGTGTAAACCGTAGCCTTGTTATTTTTTGCACAAATTTTTCCGGCTTCTATTGATACTCTGTCACATTCCGGTTTTTTCCGCGAATTTTGCAGGAGACCCTTTTCTCCGGCGCGGTTTTGTGGTACACTGGGACAAAAGATTGATACCACTCCCCTTTCCGGGCGGGGGTGGGAAGGAGGCTTCGGCAATGGTAGTGACGGTGCGTTCTCTGGGTCTGCGGGGCATCAGCGGGTATGAGGTAAGCGCGGAGTGTTTTCTTTCCGGAGGGCTTCCGGCGTTTGACGTGGTGGGCCTGCCGGACGCGGCGGTCCGGGAGGCGCGGGAACGGGTACGGGCGGCGGTAAAGAACTGCGGGATGAAGTTCCCGGTCAGCCGGATTACCGTGAACCTGGCCCCCGCCGGACAGAAGAAAGCGGGGACCGTATACGACCTGCCGATTTTTGTGGGAATTCTGGCGGCAAACGGCGACTTGCCGGTACCGCCGCCGGATGCGGCCTTTTTAGGGGAGCTGTCGCTCACGGGGGCGCTGCGCCGGGTGACGGGCGTACTGCCGATGGCGCTGGCGGCGGAGAAAGCGGGCATCCGGCAATTGTTCGTACCGGCGGAAAACGCCGCGGAGGCCACGCTTGCAGGCGGTTTGACGGTCTACGGCGTGCCGGACGTGAGAGCGTTGACGGCGCACTTGCAGGGTGAGAAGCCGCTGCCGCCCGCCGGTGTCTGGAAGCCGGAGGCCGATGAGGCGGGGCTTCCGGACCTGCGGGACGTGATGGGACAGGAGAACGTAAAACGCGCGTTGGAAATTGCGGCGGCGGGCGGTCACAATCTGCTTTTGATCGGTGCGCCGGGCGCAGGAAAATCCATGCTGGCAAAGCGTCTGCCGTCGATTCTGCCGGACATGAGCCGGGCGGAGGCCCTGGAAGCGTCGGGCGTGTGGTCGGTGGCGGGGCTGACGGACCCGAAACATCCGCTGTTGACCCGGCGGCCCTTCCGCAGTCCGCACCACACCACGTCGGCCTCGGCGCTGGCGGGCGGCGGACCGAATATGCGTCCGGGAGAAATTTCGCTGTGTCATAACGGCGTGCTGTTTCTGGATGAGCTGCCGGAATTCCATCGGGATGTGCTGGAAACGCTGCGCCAGCCGCTGGAGGATGGAGAGGTTATGGTCGCCCGGGCGGGCGGGACGCTGCGTCTGCCGGCCCGGTTTCAGCTGGTGTGCGCGATGAACCCGTGCCGCTGCGGCTGGCGGGGCCATCCGGACCGCCGCTGCACCTGTTCCGACCGGGAGGTCGCGCGGTATGTGGAAAAAATTTCCGGCCCGCTGCTGGACCGGATTGATCTGCACGTCAATGTGCCGTCGGTGGAATACGAGGCCATGCGCCGCCGGGAGACGCCGGAGGATTCGGCGGCGGTCAAGAAGCGGGTGGACGCCGCCCGGGGGCTCCAGTCGAAGCGTCTGGCGGGGACGGGCGCGCTTTGCAATGCACAGCTTCCGCCGCCGTTGCTGGGGACGTACTGCCGTCTGGACGACGCGGGGGAAGCGTTGATGAAAAACGCCTTTCAGCGCATGGGCCTGACGGCCCGGTCACATGACCGGATTTTGCGCGTGGCCCGTACGATTGCCGACCTGGACGGAGAGGAGGCCATCGGCGCGGTCCATTTAGCGGAGGCGATTCAGTATCGGAACACGGATATTTTGAAGGGATAATGGAGATTCGTGCAAAAACCCCGCCCGCTGGAAGCGTTCCGGCAGGCGGGGACGTTTTTTGTCAGGACTGCGAGAGGTCCGGCAGGCGCAGCATCTCCGCGAGGTTGAGGCTGCTGTATAGGTTGTGTTGTTCGTCGACGATGTTCCAACGGCCCGTTCCTCCGGCAGACCATACCAAATCCTCTTCGTTTTCGAAATCCCCGTCATAGTCCATGTGAAAGCGTCCCTCATCGCTGCGGTATGTGACCGGTTCCCCCAGCCGGACAGGATGGCCTTCCTCATCATAATCGGATTCTGCAAATGTGAACGTGAAGGGTTTATGGTCGCGAGGGTACGAGTCCCCGATGTAGAGGTCTTCCAGAGCTTTTGCGTCCTCCCAGGAAATGTCCGGCGGAACCCACGGCGTTCCGTCCTCTCTCAATTCCTCTTCCCAGCTGTGATAACACTCCCAGGCATCACGGGAAACATGAATTCTTATGCCGCCGCTGGTGTAGGAATGAGCATTCAGCTTTACAAGCGCGCTGCCGTCATCGCCGGGCGCGGAATAGTAAATGACCCGCTGGTTGTCGGCATCCAGTACCTTTGTGGCGCAGACGCCCTCCAAAGACGGGTCCAGCGGCGCAAGCTCCACAAGAAATTTCTCCATGCCGATGATTTGGCAGGATGCTGTACTTTCAAACAAAAGGACATTCTTTCCGTCCTCCTGGCTGAAAATCTGGGAGAAATGCTCCAGAGCGTCCAGCAGCTCTTTATAATTTTTTTCCTTGCAATACGCCGTTACAGCTGTTTTCATTGCCGTGATTTTGTCCTCCGGCCCGCGAAACGCAATCGCCCAGTTTCCCTGCATGAAAATCCATCCTTTCCAATTCCAGTTTATGTACCATATAAAATGGTACAGTACAAAGGAACTATACAACATAAGTTCTTGGCTGTCAAGAGGGAACCCCGGTTTTTCCGCCCTGCAAGCGGGTACCATGACTTTATCACAGCGGCGGCCGTTTTGTGTATAATGAGGGTATCTGATGACAGGGGGCGTTACATCATGGGAACAACCACGAAGAAACGGCACAAAGCCATCGTGTCACAGGCGGAGTGTGTGGCGTGCGGGTGCTGTGTGAAGTTGTGTCCGCTGATGGATCAGGAAAACGAAACAATGCTCTGCCGCATGCTGGAGGCCCGCCATTTCCAGCGGGATATTGACTTTACCGTTTCCTGGTTTTCTGCGGCGGGGCTTCTGCTGGATACCAAGGCGGAAATTCCCGTCAGCCGCACCTATCAGCGGGAGATTGCAGAACGGTTTACTGCCTTTGTCAAATAGAAGCCGCCCTCCTGTCACAGGAGGGCGGTTGGTTCGTCAGGTGCCTGCAGGGCGGTGGCGGCGGAAAAGAAGCCGTCCGAAAAATCCAGCAGCAGTTCACTTTGGTATTTCCTCGCAATCGCCTGAACGGCTTTCAAACCGTATCCGTGAGCGGTCTTGTCCGCTTTGGTGGTGCGGCACAGACCGCTTTTTTCGTCATAGTCCACCGGAGCGAAGCGGGCGTTTTCCACGCCCATATACAGATGAAGCCCTCGAATATGGAGATCAACGCGCAGCCACTTCCGCGCCCCTTCCGGAGCCTGAGCGTTGGCGTCCAGCGCGTTTTGCAGCAGGTTCATCAGTATGGTGCAAAGTTCCGCGTCGGGGAAGGGCAGCGTCTTCGGCACACTGCTTTGGCAATCCACCTCCACGCCCTGCTTTTGCGCCCGCGCCAGCATGGTGGTCAGCACGGCGTTGATGGCCGGATGCGGCGCGCAGGTCAGGACGGGAATGGCGTCCACACCGGACAGCAGGGAACACAAATAGCTGTCTAGCCGCTCCTGCTCCCCCGCGCGGGACAGGTTTTGCAATACTAAAAAATGGTTTTTCACATCATGCCGCAGTTCTCCCAGGGCGGCGGCGCTCTCCTGCACAACGGCAAGCTGCTCCCGCGTCAGGTTTTCACGGGCGGACAGCATCTGTATTTCCGTTTCCCGCCGGGCCACGCGCCGGATCAGAGCCGCCGAACTCTCCAGGAAACACAGTGCCAGCAGCAGACTGCTCCAGTAAAACAGCTCCGTATCCGCCCAGGCGATGGGGGCGGCCAGGAGCATCCGCAAAAAGGGCGGCAGCGCCCCCGTCCGCACCACGGAGACGATACACACCGCTGCGGCGGTTCCGGCGCAGACGCCCAGCCAGGGCAGAATGAAGCGAAACACCGGATTGCCGTCCCGGTACTCCAGAACGGCGCAGACGAGCAGGGCGGCGATGGTGAAGAAGAACACGCTCCCGATATAGGCGGCATCGGAAAAAGACGGGACCACCGTCTGGAATCCTGCCACCACAAAGTAAATCAGCGCAGGCAGGACGGCAAAGGGGGCGAACGCCTTTTGCCGCTTTTTCATGCCCAGCAGCAGATACAAGGGCGGCGCGGCGAACAGAAGCGCACGGGACTGGCTCAGCGCCAGCCCGTAGAGCGCGGGCGGCAGGGTGGACAGGGACAGGTTTTGCAGATAGAAGTACGCCGACTGGCCAAGGGCGGCGGCGCAGAGCAGCAAAACCGGCCAGGGCGGGGTCCCCTCCAACCAGCCGAAAAGAAACAGGCCCAGCGTCAGCAGAAAGACCACCCCGAACACGGCGGCGGGAAAGGCGCGGAGGCTGGTGTCGGCCCGCGTCTGTTCCTTGATGAGTATGCCGCTGGTGAGATAAAGGGAGGGCTCCGGGTCCTCCGCACCCTTGTCCAAGGTGAGGGTGAGGACACTGCCGCCCCAGTCCGCTGGGAGCGTCGCGTACAGGTTGCCCGACCCCGCCGGGAACCGCTGGAGGGATACGCCGTCCAGCCGCAGCTCCGCCGCCGCGTGCAGCCCTCTGATCTCCAGTACCGGGCGCGGCTCTCCCGCCTGCTCCGGAAGGGCGTATTCCAGCGACAGCGGACCCGCATGGAGGTACAGGCCCTCCAGCCCCGGCGCGCCGCTCACGGCCGCCGGTGTCAGGCGCACAGGTTCCTGCCGGGGGACCGTCTCCACCCACAGCAGCCATGCCAGCCCCGCCGCACACAGCAGAAACAGGCCCATGGCCAGACAGCTGGCCCATCGTTTCTCTATCCGCATATTCCTTCCTCCTCCGCACGGTTTCTATTAGCGTAACCGGGAAAATGGCCGCTGTCAAGGCCCAGGGGATGTTGTCTGGCAGCGAAATCGTGTAAAATAGCAGAGTGGCCTTGTTTTTGGGAAAGGTTTTGTGTAGAATGTAAAATGAAAAACTGCTGCGAAAACGGATTGAGAAAGAGGTGCGCCCCTTTCTTCGGTTGAACTGAACCAGCAAAACCGGACAATAGACAAAAGCCCCCTGATGTAGGAAAATAGAAACTACATCAGGGGGTAAAATTATGGGAAAACGAGGGAAAAAGCCACAAAGAGATCGAGGTGTATTTTGGGCTGGAAGGGGAGCGTCCAATACACAAGCTGTTGAAAAGACAAAGGAGAAAAGAGAAGAAACTGGCAGCAGGGATGGCATTACGGCCCAAGGGACGCCCCCGAAAGGATGGACAGTGCCACATCAAAGTGAAGCAGCGAACGGAAAAGACTGCGGATGGAAAGCCAACTGCTGCGGGATTTTCTGCGGCTGTCAGGAAGGAGGTGAAAGCAGGGTTGAAATATCGGGTTATCTATCTTCATCGAGAAGAGTATCCTGTATCTGACATGTGTCAGTTCTTCGAAGTGTCGAGGAGCGGATACTATGACTTTATTTGTCCTTATTATACCGCAAGGGCACACGTTCACCAGCAACCTCCTTTCCTATGGCGCGGCCCCAAGGATGTGCAGGAACTGTTGGGATGCTCAGATGTTAACACGACCATGAACATCTACGTCCACGCCACCAGGGAGGCAAAACGTTCCAGTGCAAGGCTTCTGGACAAGGCAGCAAGCAGCAGCTGACGGTTTTTCCTTAAATTTTCTCATAAGGGAAAAAACACGGGAAAAGGGCAGGCGGACAAACTTCAAAAGCATTGAAAACACTGGATTTACGGGGGTTAGAGGCTCCGCTGATAGATAAAGTCCAATTTATGTATCAAATAAAATGGTACAGTACAAAGAAACTATACAACATAAGTTTTTGAGTGTCAATAGGGAACCCCGGTTTTTCCACCCTGTAAGCGGGCACCGTGACTTTATCACAGCGGCGGCGGCCGTTTTGTGTATAATGAGGGTATCTGATGACAGGGGGCGTTACATCATGGGAACAACCACGAAGAAACGGCGCAAAGCCGTCGTGTCACAGGCGGAGTGTGTGGCGTGCGGGTGCTGTGTGAAGGTGTGTCCGCTGGCGGCGATTCAAGTAGTGAAGGGGATCGCGGCGCAGGTGGACCGCGAGAAATGCGTCGGCTGCGGGCGCTGTGCCAGGGAGTGCCCTGCAACGGTGATTACGCTTGAGGAGGCGGCGGTATGAAACAAAAAAAGTGGTATGATTTTATGTGGATTGTGTCGCTGACCTACCTGATTCTGGGCTTTTTCAACATTCTGTTCGCCTGGCTGGGACTCCTTTGCTTTTTCATTCCGCTGCTGATTTCTATAATCGGTGGAAGCAAGGCGTATTGCAACCGCTATTGTGGACGCGGCCAGCTGTTCGGCGTGCTGGGCGGACGTTTCGGGCTTTCCCGCAAAAAGGACGTTCCCAAATGGATGAAAAGCAAAGCGTTCCGGTATGGATTCCTGATTTTCTTTTTCATCATGTTCTTCCAAATGCTTTGGAATACATATTTAGTGTTTGCCGGCGCACAGGATTTAAGGCAGGTGGTAACGCTGTTGTGGACGTTCAAACTGCCCTGGCAGTGGGCCTACCACGGGACGCTGTTTCATGCTGGCGCAGCGCAGTTTGCGTTTGGGTTTTACAGCGTGATGCTGACCTCAACGGTGCTGGGAATGATTACGATGGTGTTGTTCAAGCCCCGCAGCTGGTGCGTGTATTGTCCGATGGGTACCATGACGCAGCTGATCTGCAGGGCGCGAAACGGAAAGCTGTAATGTGGCCGCGATTGGCCCTGCGATGGGAAAGCCGCCCTCTCGGGCGGCTTTCCTGCGTTTTTGAGTATAAATGCCTGTTAATTGCTTCCGGTTGCAAAACGGCGTATGATATTGTATGATTACAAGGCAAAAGGAAGTTTACGGCGATACATGTTTCACAATAGCCACGCATAAGCTGGAAGAAGTACAAAAGGAGGAAGCTCATGAGAAATCGATCTAATATCCGGCAGAGCGCGGCAGTTTCCGCCGTACTGCTGGCGGCGTTGTTTTTACTGCCGCTGGCGGTGATTGTCCCCTTCCGTTCCGCCCTGACGGGCAAAAAAGCCGCTCCGGAAAAACCGCCGGAACCAAAACCGGAAATCCGTCTGCCCTTTGAAAGCGGCGCGCTGGACAGTGATATCATCCTTCGGGTCCTGGACGGCGAGACCGTACAGGAGATGGATCTGGGGACGTATCTGGTAGGCGTGGTACGGGCGGAGATGCCGGCGTCGTTTGAGCTGGAAGCTCTGAAAGCGCAGGCGTGCGCAGCGCGTACATACACCTTGTACAAGCTGTCCAACGGCGGAAACCACGGCGAAACCGCCAATATTTGTACCGATTCCACTTGCTGTCAGGCGTACATCAGCGAAGAACGGGCCTTCGCCAACTGGGGCGGCAATGCCAACGCCTACGAACAGAAAGTAGAACAAGCGGTAGTGGAGACCGATGGACAGGCCATTCTTTACAATAACACGCCCGTGCTGGCAGTGTTTCACTCCTCGTCGGCGGGTCTGACCCGGGCGGCGGGGGAGGTATGGATGAATGACCTGCCCTATTTGCAGCCGGTACAATCTCCGGAACCCGGGGATACGATTCCAAATTACCACAGCCGCGTGGATTTCACGGCGGAGGAATTCCGCACAAAGTTCCTGGAAGCGTACCCGGAAGCGGATTTCTCCGGCAAAGCCGGAAGCTGGCTGACAAACCCGGTTTCCGACGAAGCGGGCACCGTGCGGACGCTGCGCGTTGGAGGCGTGGAGGTGAAAGGGACGCAGCTGCGGTCGATTCTCGGACTGCGGTCCGCCTGCTTCACGTGGGAGGTCCAGAACGAAACGATTTCATTCTTTGTGACCGGTTACGGTCACGGCGTAGGCTTGAGTCAGTACGGCGCGAACCAGATGGCCTCCGAAGGCGCGGATTTCCGTGAGATTCTTACGCATTATTATACCGGCGTAACAGTAGGACCGATTCAATAAAAAAGATCGGCGCACGCTGCCGCTTTACAAAATACGAGACATTGTGCTAAAATAAGGGGGAATTCTCCGACACAACAGAAAGGAGGCCGGAAACCGGATGAAAAAACAAGCCGCCGCATTGGCGTTCAGTATTTTGTTCCTGTTCCTGTGCTTTCCGGCCAGAGCGGCGGAAAGCGTTTACTTCACCGCCGCAGGCAGTTATATGCTGCCATTGTCCGACAATACGATGCCCTTCTGGACGGGAGGCTATCTCTATATTCCCAGCACTATTTTCACCGGCGCGGCGCGGGAGGCTCTGGATGTGTCCCAGGTGCTGAACAACGTAAAAAACCGCTTGGTGCTGTACAGCAGCGGGCGTTCCCTGACGTTTGACCTGAGCACAAATTTTGCCGTCGACGAGGACGGAAACACCTTTTATCCCGGCGCCGTCCGCCGGAGCGGAAACGTATTCGTCCCCGCCTATGTAGTGACCCGCTACTTTGACCTTACTTACTCCGTGATTGAGGTGGAGCGGGGGAGTCTGGTCTGGGTGCGTCCGCCGAGCTTCAGCCTGTCGGATAAGCTCTATGCCGACGCGGCCAAGCATTCCATGGAATCGGTTTATGCCACCTATATCCGGGCCAAGGAAGAGGCGCTTCACCCGGACCCGCCGTCTCCGGTGCTGCCCAGCGGTCCCTCGACCTCAGAACCGTATGTACCGCCTGTGGTACAGCCCAACCCGGAAGCCGCCGAAGATCCGGAGGAACTTACCCTGTCCGGACAGCGCATCAACTTGTGCATCGAGGCAAACGCTTCCACGGCGGCGCTTCTGAACATATTGGAATCCCACGGCGTTCAGGCGACCTTTTTCGCCCCGGCGGAGTTTCTGAACCAGGAGGAAGATCTTCTGCGCCGCATGACCGCCACCGGGCAGAACATTGGTCTTCTGGCGAATGGCAGGGACCCGGAATACAGTGTGCTGGAACAGCTGGAGTCAGGAAATCAAGCCCTGTATTTTGCCACCTGCGGCATGACCCGCCTTGTCTGCATCCAGAACGCCTCCTCCCAGAGCCTCCTGGAAACGGAGGCCGAAGGCTTCCGCAATCTCCAGCCGGATTTCAGCTGGAACGGCCTGCAAACCGAAGCCGCCATCAGCCAGCTTCTCCGCCGCATCGCCGCGCGTTCGGAGAGTGCGACGGTCTGGCTCGGCAGCCCGACGGCCGACGGCCTGCGGGATTTCCTCACCGCCGTGAAGGAAGCCGGGGGGCAGTGCGCCGGCTGGACGGAAATTACATAACGGTCCGGCCCAAAAAACGGGCCTTGTTCTGAAAATTTTACAAAATATTCAACACCCCGCCGCCTGGCCGGGTATAATAAGAGGATAAACTTGGAAAACTGGGAGGGAATCGTTTATGGGACGCAACATTCTGGTCGTGGAAGATGACCGCAACATCTCGGACCTGATCCATATGTATCTTGTAAAGGAAGGGTTTGACGTCCGCATTGCGGGCGACGGCGGAAAGGCCATCGAGGAATTTCAGAAGGCCGTTCCCGACCTGATTCTGCTGGACATCATGCTCCCCGTGATGGACGGCTGGGCGGTCTGCGCCAAAATCCGGGAGACATCCCGTGTTCCGATCATCATGCTCACGGCCAAAAGCGAGGTCTTTGACCGCATTCAGGGCCTGGAAATGGGCGCGGATGACTACATCGTCAAGCCTTTCGAGATGAAGGAGCTGATTGCCCGCATCAACGCCGTCCTCCGCCGGACGGAGATCCCGAACGACACCAGCAAGCGCCTGACGTTTGACAAGCTGGTGATTAACCTGGATTCCTACGAGCTGATCGTGGACGGAAAAAAGGTCGACACCCCGCCAAAGGAACTGGAATTGCTCTACCATCTGGCGGCCACGCCGAACCGGGTCTACACCCGCAACCAGCTTTTAGACGAAGTATGGGGCTTTGACTATTTCGGCGACAGCCGGACAGTGGACGTTCACATCAAGCGCCTGCGGGAGAAGGTGGAGGACGTGTCTGAGCAGTGGGCGCTGAAAACCGTGTGGGGCGTGGGCTACAAGTTTGAATTGACCGTCCCGCAGGAGAAAGGCGAAACATGAGGCTTTTCCGTCACCCCCGCACCCAGAGCCTGTATTGGAGGCAATTGTTCGTAACTGCCGGTATGGTGGTGCTGACGCTGTGTCTGCTGGGAGCGTCCTTTTTCTCCTTGAGCTATAACTATGCCCGCAGTCAACAGGGCGAGGAAATTGCCGCCAAGGCCCGGGTTATGAGTCAGTTATCCCTGAGCTATCTGGAAAGCGGACGCTACATGGATATCGAGGATTTGCAGAACGATCTGGATTTCCAGCGGCTGGCGAGCTTTGCCGCGATGGTCTCCGACGTTCACTTCCTGGTTTGCGACACGGAAGGTCAGGTGCTTCTGTCCACCGACGACACCCTGGACGGCATGTCCGTCATGGTTTCGCCGGAGATGACCCGCCGGGTGATGGAACAGGGCAGCGCGTCCTGGAGGGAGGACCTGAACGGCATCTATACGCAGCGGCGGTTTGCCGTGGGCGTTGCGTCCGTGAACCCCATCACGCGGGAGACGGTTGGCGAAGTGGTGGCGGTTTCCACCATGGCTTCCCTGGATTCCATGTGGCAGGGCTTTATCGGATTGTTCTTCATGACCGCCTTTGTGGTTCTGATGATCGCCTTTATGGTGTCTTCCATTACGACCATGCGGCAGGTAAAACCCATTCGGGAGATGGTGGAGGCTACCCGCCGGTATGCCGAAGGTGACTTCGATGTTCGGATGGACGACTACGGCCGCAGCGACGAGGTGGGGGAACTGGCGGCGTCCTTCAACGCCATGGCGGAAAGTCTTCAGCAGACGGAACGGCAGCGCCGGGAGTTCATCGCCAACATCTCCCACGAGCTGAAAACCCCCATGACTACCATTGCCGGCTACACCGACGGCATTCTGGACGGAACCATCCCGCCGGAGAACGAACAGCCCTATTTGCAGATCATTTCCAATGAGAGCCGTCGTCTGAGCCGTCTGGTGCGGCGGATGCTGGACGTAAGCCAGCTGCAAGCCATTGACCCTCTCCAGGGCGGCGTTCATTTTGATATCTGCGAGAGTATGCGGCGGGTGTTGATCTCCATGGAAAAAAAGATTAACGACCGCTGTCTGGACGTGGAGGCCGATATTCCCGACGAGCCGATTCTGGTTCTGGGGGACAACGATATGATTACGCAGGTAATTTACAACCTTCTGGAAAACGCGGCGAAGTTCGCCCGGGAGGGAACCGCGTTGTATCTGGGCGTGACCGTGCTGGGCGGCAAGGCCCGGGTGACGGTGCGGAATATAGGGGAGACCATTGCGGCGGAAGAACTGCCGCTGCTGTTTGAACGGTTCCACAAGAGCGACAAGTCCCGCAGCGAGGACAAGGACGGCGTAGGCTTGGGGCTGTATATCGTCAAGACGATTCTGGAACAGCACAAGGAACGAATTGAAGTGACCAGTGAGAATGGAGTGACCACGTTTTCCTTCTCCCTGACGACGGAGTGAGAGAGCAGAGCATGGGAGCATATGAGCAGCGCCGGGGAGAGCTTCCCGGCGAGATTGTGGAAGTCTACCGGCGGCCGGTTCCGGTCCCGGGACGGGAGCCGGGTGAAATCGTGGAGGTCTACCGCCAGCGGGATCGCCGGGAAGTGGTGGAACAGTACCGCCGCAGTTTGCCCGTTCATCCGGTGAAGCGTCCGAAGGAGCCGGACCTTTTGACGGATTTGTTTCCGCCCCCGAAGAAAACCGAGATTCCTTTCCCGCCGGAACGGCCTGCCGTTCAAGCGGCGGAGGGGAACGCGGCGGCGGTCATTCCCCTGCGCCAGAGACGGCGGAGAAAAAGCGGTTTGCGGATATTTGTATTTTTTCTGGTGACGGCGACTTTGATGACCATTGGGGTACACCTGATGGAAGACGCCACGCCCCAGGAAGTACACGACCCTTTTGAGCACTATGGCTGGAACGGAAATGAACCAGTGGAAGATTTGTCAGACAAACGGATTACCATTCCAAACTGGCCCACAGGTCAGGGGGTTGAGCTGACGGTTCTGCAGGAGCACGGCGAAAGCCTGACGCCTCAAGAGGTCTATCGGAAAGTGAACCCGTCGGTTGTGACGGTGCTGGTTGGCATCGGCGGAAACAAGATGTCCGTAGGCACCGGCGTGATTTTTACGGAAGACGGCTATATTTTGACAAACCACCATGTAGTGGAGGGCGGCAAGGATTGTTCGGTGATGCTGGATACCGGAAGAAGATGCAGCGCCATGTACGTAGCCGGGGATGCAAAAAACGATCTGGCGATTCTGAAGGTGGAGCCGGTGGAGCTGCGGAACCTGGGAGCATTGCCTGCGGCGCAGTTCGGGGATTCAGACCTTCTGTCCGTAGGAGACCCGGTATATGCCATCGGGAACCCGCTGGGCTGGGAACTGCGGGGCACGCTGACCGACGGCATTGTGTCCGCCATCAACCGGGATGTGAAGGTAGACGGGCGGACCATGACGCTGATTCAGACCAACGCCGCGCTGAACTCCGGCAACTCCGGCGGGCCTCTGATCAACGAATACGGTCAGGTCGTAGGAATTAACGTCATCAAAATGAGTTCCGACTACTCCACGGTGGAGGGCTTGGGGTTTGCCATTCCCTCGGCGCTGATGAACCGAATGGTCAACGACCTGCTGGCGTGGGGCGAAATCAAGCCGGAGCCTCTGCTGGGCGTTACGGTCCCGCAGGTGGGCGAGCAGTTGTCAGAGGGCGTCTGGGGGCTGAAGGTTCTGGAAGTCGAGACAAATTCCGCCGCAGACTGGGCGGGCGTTCAGGCGGGCGATTTCCTCCTGACGGCGGACGGAGAACCGATGCATTCCATTCAGGACCTGATGCGGGTACGCCGCCGGTTTCACGTGGGCGACGAACTGGCCGTCACCCTCTGGCGGGACGGCAAAACCATAGAGGTGATTTTTTCCCTGGAAAAAGTGGCTGACGAATAAGAAAACCCGGACGGAATTTGTTGTTCCGTCCGGGCTTTTGCGTATTCAGGCTTCCAGCTCCAAAACCACCGGGCAGTGATCGCTGCCCTGGATTTCGCTCCAGATATCCGCGCCGCGGATGCGGTCCCGGAGACGTTCGGAAACGATGAAATAGTCAATTCTCCATCCCGTGTTGTTCTGCCGCGCACGGCCCCGGTAGCTCCACCAGGAATAGGCCCCCGTCTTGTCCGGATACAGGACGCGGAAGGTGTCCACAAAGCCGCAGGAGAGCAGTTTGGTCATTTTGTCCCGCTCCTCATCGGTGAAGCCGGGACTTCGATGGTTGGGACCGGGATACCGCAGGTCAATTTCCTGGTGGGCGACGTTTAAATCGCCGCAGTAAACCACCGGCTTTTTGGCGTCCAGCCCGCAGAGGTATTCCCGAAGGTCGTCCTCCCAGGCCATGCGGTAATCCAGACGAAGAAGCTGGTCCTTCGAGTTGGGCGTGTAGCAGCAGACAAGGTAAAAGTCCGGATATTCCGCCGTAATAATCCGTCCCTCGTGACGGTGCTCGTCAATGCCAAAGTCATATGTGACGGAAAGCGGTTCCTGACGGGTGAAAATCGCCGTGCCGGAGTAACCTGCTTTGTCGGCGCTGTTCCAGTAGCGGCAGTAACCGGGGAGTTCAAACTCCGCCTGTTCCGGACGCATTTTTGTCTCTTGCAGACAAATTACGTCCGCATTGGCGAAGCTGCAAAAATCCAAAAAGCCCTTTTTCAGACAGGCCCGCAGGCCGTTTACGTTCCAGGAAATCAGTTTCATGGAAAATCCCATCCTTTACAAATGAAAATTTTTTGCGTCCTCTATTGTAACGGATTTTCACAGAAAAAACAATTGCCAGCCGAAACAATTTGCGGTAAAATAGAGCAATAATACCAGAACGGAGGATTTCAGCCATGAGTTTTTTAGACCGGTTCCGCAAGAAAAAACCAGAGGCCCCAGAAACCACGCCAGAGAAGTGCAATGGCCCGGAAACGGACGAATATTCCCCCGGCGGTTCGCCGATCTACCGTTACGAGAACCACGAGGACGCAGGCTTCCAGCCTCCAATGGAGTGCGGCGTCTATGCAAAGGAGATCGAAGAACACTTTGAAGCGCTGTTTCCGGACCGGGGCGGTTTTGTGTACCATGAGATTATCAGCGATTTGGTACACGTGGATGTACACATTCTCCGGCCGAAGGAGGAGGGGGATTTTTACATCCTCTACACCACCGGCATGAGCGACCTGCCCATGACGCTGCCGGAGGAGGTTTCCAAGAAGGAACAGCTGAATCGGGCAGAACTGTTTATGTTTCTGCCGGGAGATTGGAACGTCGGGGAGGACATGGAAAACGCCGGCGACTTGCCCTATGAAAGCTATTGGCCTATCAACGTTTTGAAATTCCTGGCACGGTTTCCGCATGAGTACCAGACTTGGTTAGGCTTTGGCCACACCATGCCAAACGGGCCGGATTACGCGCCGTTCTGCGAGGGCGTCGGATTTGGCGGGATAGTGCTGTCCTGGTTCGGCGAAGATCTGGGGCGCCTGGAAACCGAAGACGGAAAAAACATCATGTTTTATTATGTGATTCCGGCGTATAAAGAGGAAATCGAATACAAGCTGAAATATGGCATGGAGGGCCTGGAGGAGCGTTTCAAGGAAAACCAGCTGCCCGTTGTTTTGGACATCCACCGCCCGAATTACTGCGCCGATTTTACGGAAGTTCTGGACTGATATGACGGAGGTTTTGCGCGTCCCACAGGATGAAATCGAGGTAAATGAGGACAACTGCTTTTTTGAGGCCGTCTTTCAGGGAAAACCGTTCACGGGCATTGCGTGGAGCGATGAGGATGGAGAATATTCGGAAATTTCTTATGTAGACGGAACGGCGCAGGGACGCTGTTTCAGCTTGTTTGCGAACGGGGCCATGTCCAGCGAGGAATGGGTGGAGCAGGGCCGGACGGTCAAAAGCACGTCCTGGTGGCCGCCGGGCGAGATCATCTGGCGAAGGTATGCGCCGGGCCTGACGCAGTATTTTTACCGGGATGGTACGCTGGGCATTGAACGTACACCGCAATATGAGCGGCTGTTTTATGAGTCCGGCGTACTGCGTCAGGAGCAGGTTTTTGAGGCGGCAGGCGCAAGCTATCGCTATTTTGGCGAGGACGGTAAACTGGCGGCGGAATGGCGGCGGGTACAGGATGGTTTGCGCTGGAAAGAGGTCGATTTTGTTTTCCAGGATGCATACATCCGGGAACATTACGGCAAGCTGCTGGAAGACCGGGATTTTGAACGGTGCTTCCGGCATTGGCTGGGGGAGCCTCCGAAAACGTCTGGATTCCAATGGTTTGCGCGTCCGGGAAAAGAAAAGAACTCCATGTGCAAGGAGGATGTTTTTGAAATCCTATGCCGTCTGATTCGTTCGGAAAATTTACAGGTGCGATATTTTGCGATTACGCTGGCGGGGACGTATCAGGTGCACGAAGCAAGGCCGCTGCTGCAAGAGGCGCTGTCTCAGGAAGTGTGTCCTCCGGCTGTTCGGCGTCTGGACGGAAACGGGATGTCTTATGGCTGGACCATTGCCGAAGTTGCTCGTCGGGCGCTGGAAAAGTTACGCCTTCCATAACAAAACTCGGTAGTGTCAAGATAATTTCGCAAAATAGTTTACAGGCTCTGGCAAGAAGGAAG
>CANDBG010000064.1 GCA_947382875.1 uncultured Oscillibacter sp.
CGTCACACCGTCCGGAATCGTGATGCTTGTCAGACTGCTACAACCATAAAACGCAGAATTTCCAATGCTTGTCACGCTTTCTGGAAGCGTGATGCCCGTCAGGCCGCTGCAACCATAAAACACACCATATAGAATGCTTGTCACACCGTCCGGTATGGTGATGTTCGTCAGGTTCCTACAACCCCTAAACGCACTACTCCCAATGCTCGTCACACCGTCCGAAATCGTGATGCTTGTCAGACTACTACAATCCCTAAACGCACCATCTCCAATCCTCGTCACACCGTTGTCAATCACTGCCGTTTTGATGTCTAATCTCTGTTCATACCAGGGCGCATCTCTTCCGCCATAGTCCATCATCTCCCCCGTGCCGCTGATGGTCAGCAGGCCGTTGGCATCCAGCGTCCAAGTAAGGTTATCCCCCTGCGCGCCACACTCTCCAGAATCAATAACAGTCTCCTCTGGACCAGTGGAATTGTAGTGTATTTCCGCGCTGGAAAGAGATTCGTTATACTCCCCAATTACAACCGCATTCCATTCTGCTGCGCTTCCGGAATAATACACGTCCGTGAGGGCTGTGCAGCCTGAAAATGCCATGGAACGAATTTCCGTCACACTGGATGGGACGGTCACGCTGGTCAGGCTCGTACACCCATAAAAGGCCACAGTTGCAATGTTGTCCAGACCTTTGGGCAGCTTTACAGCGGTCAGCCCAGTGCAGCCGCTGAACGCATCAACTCCCAGGCTGGTTACGCTCTCTGGAATGCTCACGCCAGTCAGTCCTATACACCCTCCGAAAGCAGACTTCTGGATACTTTCCACCGTTTCCGGAATTCTGTAATAGCCCTGAAGTCCCGCAGGACGGCAGTACAAAGTTTTCCCATCCTGCGAAAACAAGGCGCCGTTTGCCCAGATATAACGGCTGTTTCCCGGGGCCACAGAAATTTGCTTCAGATTTGCGCAGTTGTTGAACGCTATGGGCATAACCTCTGCGTTCGCTGGGATTTCCACCGCCGTCAGGCCGCTGTTGAAGAATGCGTTTTCCTCAATCAGCGTCACGCTGTTTGGGATGTCGATGCTTTCCAGGCCGGTACATCCCTGGAAGGCAGCGGTGTTGATCACCGTCAGGCTTTCAGGGAGGAAAACGGCGGCGAGGTTCGCACAGCCATCAAAGGACATTCCGCCGATGCTGGAAACTCCGTCTTCAACTGTAAGACGGGTAATGCGGGAGTGGTAGGACTCCCAGGGGCGAACTATCTGTGTGGTACCGATCGCTTCGCCATAATCCTTCATCTCCCCCGTGCCGCTGATGGTCAGCAGGCCATCGGAATCCAGTGTCCAGGTGACATTACTTCCGTCGCCCTCGGCCCCGCAGTTCCCGGAGGCCACTACCGTCCCCGCTGCCAGGGCTGTACCGGGCAGCATGCTGAACGCCAGGCACAGCGCCAGCAGCGCCGACATGATTCGTTTTTTCATACCGTGTTCTCCTTCACTCAAGATTCAGAATTCCTCTTAACAGAGGGGCAGGCCCGTTCGCAGGCCTGCCCCCTTTTTCGCTTACGCCTGTGCCTGGTGTGCCGCCACAAACACCGACAGCCGGTGCAGCAGCACCGCAAACTGTGCCCGTGTCGTGGAGCCCGCCACGTCCATGGTATAGTTGCCAATTCCCTTAAAAATACCGAACTGGTACAGGACCTGGAACGCGTCGTTTTCCTCCTGCGTCATCAAGGCCGCATCCGTAAAAGCGACCGGCTGGGAAGGAAGCGTACAGTCAATTCCCAGATGCACCAGGTATTTCTTCAGCATGACCGCCATCTGTCCTCTCGGCATGGACGGACCAACCTCAAACGGGCCATCCGGCAGAAGTCCCGCGGCTTTGGCCCAGGAGGCAGCCGCCGTATACCACTGGCCCGGCGTGACTTCCTCCGGAACGTTGTCCTGCCACTGGGTCAGGTCCGCTTTGTTCAGCCGGGCCAGAACCACAACCACCGTCGCCGGGGAAATGGAGCCATACGGCTGGTAATCGCTTTCCGTCACGCCAACCATCAAGCCGTTCTGGTAAGCCCAATCCACGTCCGGATAGAACCAGTTTGCCGTGCTGATATCCCGGAATATATCCGCTGTGGTTTTCGGGGTTTCCGTTTGGGTGGGGGTGGATGTCGACGGTTTATTGGGATTTACGCCGGGCCGTCCGGAACCGGAGCCGGAGCTGGAGACGCCGCCCGAACCGCTCGGTTTTCCCGGCTTGCCAGGCGTGCCCGGGGTGCCCGGGGTGTCCGGCTTGTCCGGTTCGGAAATTTTGAAGTTCTGCGCTGTGCGCTTCATGGTACCCTGCTCGGAAGCGCCGCTTCGGAACTCAGCGGAGATGGTATGGGTTCCTTCTCCGGCCTGCTGCATGGTCTTTGCCTGGAAGGTAATTGCGGTACTGCCTTCCTTTACAGTATAATCCACATCCTTCGTCAGCATCTTACCATCCAGATACACGTTCATGAATTCGCTGAACGCGCCTTCCGAACGGAACAACTGGTTTTCGGTAATTACACCCGACAGGTCGGCCACACGGTCCAACAGCGCATAGCCCTGTGTCCCAGTGTTTACTGCCTCTACATATTCATCTGAGTTGTTCGCGATGGTAAAGGTAAATTCCCTGCTGGTCTCCCGCGTCTCCCCACGGTCTTCATACTTCGCCGTAGCCGTGAAGGTAAAGGTTCCGTTCTCCTTTGGAACGCCGTAAAGCTCACCGTTCGGCTTCAGCTCCATGCCCTCCGGCAGCTTGCCGCCGGTCTGGGAGAACTCCACCCGGTTCGTGCCATACATATTGTTCGTCTGAATCAGGCAGGAATAGTGGACATACTTTACGCCGTTCATGACGCTTTCGGTAATGATCTGCGGCGGGCCCGCCGTACCAATCAGCTTGATGTAAATTGGTTCAATATCCTTTGCGGTAATTTTCAGGATACCGCTGACCACACCCGGCTGGATTTTGCCGTCCTTCTCAATGGGTACCAGGCGAATCTTTGACACATTGGACAATTCTCCATAGGCTTCTGTCCGCTCGGTGGTCGTAAACGGATCAAGCTCCGTCGTTTCGTGAATCTTCCAATATTCGTCCAGCTTCACATACTGCGCATCCAGCAGCTCTACGCTCAGGTCCGTCAGCGTCTCGCTGCCGATATTCGCGAAAAACACGTCGTGATGGTTGCCATAGTATTCCGTCAGGAGCACCTCGCGGACGGGATAGCCGGTCTCCTTGTCCTTGCGGCTGCTGTCGTTGATCCCGTTTACAAACAGCTCCTTTCCGGGCTGTTTGGTCAGGAATGTGACCCAATAGTTTTTCAGGTTCGAACCGTTTTCAGCAGCAGCGGAATAAAGAATTGCCTTGTTGTTTTCAAACGTGATTTTCGACACTCCGCTTTCCTGCTTTTCGGCTCCGGCCTGCGTGCCGTCCTTATCCCGGCCAGCGAATATCTCCACGCCGTCGTGCGTATCAAAAACGGGGAGAATTTCTCCGGAAACCGCCTCGCCTTCCCCGTCCAGCAGAAGCACGGTCTGGAAACCGTTGTAATAATAGCTGTCAGCGGTATAAGGCATAACGTAAGCGTTTAAGCTCCGTTCATACCCTTCTTCCTCTGCGGGAGACTCCAATGCGCCCTCCATCCGGAAATAAGTGTCCTCGGACAGCGGGTCATTGTCACGAATCGAAACAACAGGCTCCTTCTCCTCGCCTTCCACAGTCCTGATTTTCATCCAGTGAAGGGAATCATAAGTATCAACGACCGTAAACACAACGCCCTTGCTGAAATCCGCGCTGTATCCTGTGTCAGAAAATAACTCCTCCTTCACATCCTCCGCTTCCGCCGGAATTCTCTTTTCCGAATCGTAATAACCTATTACAGCCTTCTTTACATACGACTTCCCATAGCTTGATGAATAGCTGCTGCGGGGGTACAATTCCAAGTTAACAAAATACGTTTCATCCTCCGGATAGCCAGGTTTCAGCAAAACGATCCGGCTATCATAGGGAACTTCGTTATCATTGTCGTAGGAATCCCAAATATCCAGCCTGCGGCCATCTTTGTCTTTTGCATACAGGTCCATCCTCATCACTAACGAATCTTCCTGCATATATAAGACCATGGGAAGGATCAGAGCCGTCTTGCCTGTGCTCTCGCGGGTCAACACCAAAGTTGCCTCCGGCATTCCCTCGTAACCACGTTTATAGCTGTAATCATTCCGCCAGCCGCCCTCGGAGGCCAGGTTCTTCTGGTTCAAAATTGAACTGGTGATTTCCCGTGCGCCTGTCAGGGCTTCCTCCGTTTCATACAGACCCTGGTAAACCCTGGCCGTCAGGCCGCTGAGACGGCTGTTGAGGTTCAGGCTCAAATAAGCCTCCTGACCCGTCTGCCAGTCCTTCGGGTTTACATACATGTACAATATCTGACGCGTCTTCTCTCCATGGTAATTATTCATCCTCTGGCGGTTGATTTCGATTCTCTGCCGCGGGTTTGATGTGCTGTACACTTCGGCAGAGACGATATCCTCCAGGCCAGCAGTTTTTACATAGACAATATAACGGGTATTATTCTTGTCCAGCGGGTCGGCTCTGCCGATGATCAGCTCCATATAGCTACTGTGATAATTATCGAAGCCGTTATACCAATCGTAATCCGAACAGTCGATGGTTTTATCCGCCCCAACGATGGTATAATTATCGTTTTTGGTGACATAGCCATCTTCCTCATCGTAATAATACCATCGAATCCACGCGGCAACCTCGTCCGGGTTCTGGGTGGATTCCTCCTCGTCGGGGTGATACCGCCGCGGAGTCAGCTTTGCCAGAAGGTCCGAAATATCCATCGCCCGCAGCTCATAGGGAAGATAGCCCTGCAGGTCCAGATCATAATACCGGACCTCAAGAGGCATCATAGACAAAAGCGCCGGGCTGTCCGCAGGTGTCAGCGGAATGGGTTGTCCATCTACGCGGACATATACCTCATCCTCCACATCGGGAAAAACGGATTCCTCCGGCTCTGCGGAATCGACCGATTCAGCCGGTTCCGCGGAATCGTCTGATTCAGCCGGCTCCTCCGGTTCCAGCGCAGGGTCTTCCGGTTCCGGGGCTTCCTCGCAGAACACCGTGAAGGTGTGTCCGCCTACCTCCGTCGAGTCGTCCTTGTTTCCGAAGGTGTAGAAGAACGACCGCTCCCCGAACGTGAAGTTTACCACGACCGGGAAAGCCGTCCCCGCATCCAGGGGGATGGTGAACCCGCCGTCTTCCTCGAACGGAACATAGGGCAGTCGGTTCCCGTCTTCGTCCTCCGCATCCAGCTTGGACTCGTCCGAGGTTACGGTGATGCTCAGGCCATCCCAAACGTTTTGACAGCTGAACGTCACCTCATCCTGTGGCGCCTCCGAAGCCTGCGGGGCCTCCGGGACGGCTTCTGCTTCCAGCCGCGTCCCCTCCTGGGCTTCCGCTTCTGCCGCCAGGACGCCCAGCGGCAGGGTGGAGATCAGCATCGCCAGTATCAGCAGCGACGCAAATCCCCGTTTCAGTTTTTGCATAGAGTTCCCTCCTTAAAAAAATGTCTCTGCAAGAGCGGACAGCTCCTGCAGGGAATAAATACGGCTTTGCCGTATATTCCCGCGTCCATCGTCAAACATCAGCAGCCCGTCTCCAGTGATGTCGCACAAGTCCGGCAGCTCCGCCAACGTTTGAAGCGCCCCATCCAGCAGCAGGCCGTAACGCCTGCCTTGGGCTGTGATATATTCTGTAACAATCCATTCGCCTGTCTGGGTAACATAAGCGAGGTAATCATCCTTTTCCAGTTCTCCCGCCGGCTCCCCGCTCTCACGGTCATAAACCGCAGGCGTTCCGTGGAGAGGCGATTCGATTCGGAATCGATCTGTCAGGAACGTCTCCCCGGCCGTTTCATCCGGCGGCGTTCCCGGTTCCTCAGACAGCAGACGTCCATCCGAAGCGGAATAACGAGCAAGAGTTCCGTCCCGGTAAAGAACTTCCAAACAGTCCTCTTCCCGCCGGAACTGCTGGTCATAGACCCCTGATGGGTCCGGCAGCATGGTTTCCGCCAGGATTGCGCCGTCCGGCCCGTACAGGCGGAAGCGGTCGTATTGGAACAGCAGGAGATTTCCGCCTGTGCTGATACGGGCTTCGTCGTGAGGGAAATCCGCGTCATAGGAAAAACGCTGCGCCTCCGGGTGTTCCTCCAGCCGCAGAATCCGCAGGGCAGGCGTGTTCCGGCTGGCCAGAAGGGCGAATTCCCCCGACAGGCCCACAAAATCATACAGACCATCCGCCTGCCCCATGGAACGGGCCGCGCCGTCGAAAAAGGCATAAGAGCCGCCGTTCAGGGCGGTCAAGACACGGCCGCCCCCCAGGGCAAACGCTGTAATATCTGCGCCTGGATAGGCCAGTTCCGACTGTTCCCCCGTTTCCGGGTCCAGGCGTACCAGGATATTTTCTGTCGCAACAGAAATTCCCGTCTTGTCCGCCTGGACACGGAAAGCATTCGGAGACTGGAAGCCGCCGGTCTGCTCCATGGCCTCCATATCCATTACAGCAAATACGCTGTCCCCCGGCCGAGTAGCGGAAAAGGCAAAATAATGCCCGAAAAAGCCGCCTTCGAAGTGGATATAATCGGATGTGTCAAACAGGGTCAGGTCGTTTTCGCCGTCCGAGAGATCAAACACGGTCAGCGAGCCGTCCGAAAAACTGACTGCAAGCCATTCTCCGCCCTCGCTGATGGCAAACAGGCTGTCCCCAGCGTCCGCAAAGGCTTCCCCCTCCACCCGCTGTCTCCGGTTTCCGAAATCCACAGCCCGCAGCGCCTCGCCGTCAGCCGCGCTGTAAACGGCGGCAAGGTTTTCCTCCTTGTAAACCGCCGCCAAGACGGAGCCGTTTTCGGAAAGAGCAAGGCTTGTCGCGGGCTTGCCGGCCCATAGCTCCCGTTTTTCCGTCAGGCTGTAAGCCCGCAGCGCCCCCTCCCCGGCATAGTACAGGGCATTCTCTCCGGAAAACACAACGTCAGACAGCGCCGAAGGGTCCGCTTCCAGCTCTGCAAGAGCTTCGCCGTTTTCGGTATCAAATACAAACAGCGTTCCCCCCGCAAGGGCAGCCGCCCGCGTCCCCTCTGGTGAAAGGACCGCCTTTACCGGCGCGGCAGGCAGGGCCAGCCGCATCCAGGGCTGGAAGCCGTCCGCCAGACGGTAAACGCCCAAAGCGTCTGTCAGGGCTTTCCGCGCCCGGGCGGCGCTGGGAGACTCCAATGCTTCCGCCGCGCGCCGGACCGCCGTGGGCAGATCGCCCTCCCGATAGGCCTCTTCGGAAGCCGTCACAGCCGCCAGCGCCTGTCTTGACGCCTCAGCGGCAAGCCGGCCCTGCGCCTGGACCTGTTCCATTTGCCGCAAGCCCAGGAAAGTGCAAAGACCTCCCGCCAGAAAAAGCGCCGTCAGAATTCCGGCGGATACGGCCTTTCTGCGCTTCAGGCTCTTTGTTCGGATATCATTTTCACGGATGTGCCGGAAATCATAGAGCATTTCTTCCGCGCTTTGATACCGGTCCTCCGGGTTCGGTTCCATCGCCTTTCGGATAATCTCCGCTACGGCGGGGCTGATATCCCCGTCCAGGATGGGGGCCACCTCCCGGGCGTTTCTGGCAGGACGCCTTCCGGTCAAAAGATGGTACAGGCTTGCGCCCAGGCTGTAAATATCTGAACGGGCGTCCAGCAGCCCGTTTCGCCGGACGGAGGAACCGGACGCCCCTGAAACGCTGCTCAGCGGCTCTGTCATAGCCGCGGTCTGCCATTCTCCCTCCAAAGGCTCCGTTGCCGCCTCTGTTTCCATGTCGGAGGCGGAACCGTAGTGTTCCGGCGAGGCATAGCCTTGGCTGTAACCCACCCGAACGGCGCCCTCTTCTTTCAGAAACAGGGCAATGTTAAAGTCGATCAGGCGCACGTCCCCCTGGGGAGTGAGCATAATGTTCGCCGGCTTGATATCTCCATGCAGGATGCCGTAAGGAGGGCGGCTGTGCAGGTAGCACAGCGCCTCCAGCAGCTCCTTGGCCCACCGGATTACCTGCGGCTGGGAAAAGCGTTCTCCCCGTTTCAGAGGCTTGTCCAGGCTCTCTCCCTCAATGTAGTCCATAACGGTATAAACCACACCGTTCTCAACCACAAAGTCGTAGACCTGGGGGATGCAGGTATGGGACAGGTTTTTCAAGGTGTCCACTTCCCGGCGCAGCACCTCGGGCGGCGCGGACAGGGTTCGTTTATCCGCTTTCAGGACAATTTTTTTCCCCAGCCGCTGGTGCCGCCCCTCATAGACGACACCTCCGCCGCCGGAGCCAAGCCGCCCGATGATTTCATATGTTGACGCAATGACCTGAGACATCCCATCCCCCCCTTATTCTTCCTCTCCGAATTCTTCGTCCAGCCTGTGTTTCAGCCGCTTTTTGGCCATATGCAAAAGCACGGCGGCAACAACGGCCCCGACCGCCGCGGCCGCCATGGCGGCAATGCCGCCGTAAAACAGCAATCCCCCGAATTCCATGGCTTCCTCATCCTTTCCATACGGTTTCCAGCAAAAGCGCCGATATTCCCAATGTAATGCCGAAGGTGAAGCAAAAGCCGCCATCTTCGGTTTTCAGCTCCTGTGTATAAGGCAGAACCGTTTTCAGCAGCCAGCAGCTTTTGAGATAGTCCCAGAGCCGCCGCAGCCGCACCCGCCCGTTTTTCCGCACGGCCAGCATACACAGCGCCACTGCGCCCGCGCCCAGGATACTGTACAGCAGCGCCCAAACGGCGAGGGGAAACCCCAGAACAAATCCAATCGCCATCAGGGCCTTTACATCCCCCGCCCCCATCATCCGCAGGGCAAACAGCGGAAACAGCGCCAGCATAACCGCGCCGCCCGCCAGAGCGTTGCCTATTCCCTGCCAGCCGGCGGCGAAGCCGCGCCAAGCCAGTCCCAGCAATGCCAAAACGGCCACCGCCCGGTTATGGACGCGGCCTTCCCTCCAGTCCGTCCAATTACTGTAAAGGGAAAACACCAAACAGATTCCCAAACGGACCGCCATCCGCTCCATCCCCCTTCATCCGGGAAGCATTTCCACAAGGATAATCGAAACATTATCCCGCGCCACTCCGGGCGCGATCTCTTGCCGGAGCTTCCGGGCGCTGTCCGCCTCTATATGTTCGGGAAACAGCTTCTGAAGGCGCTCCTCTCCCAGTCCCCGGTACAGCCCATCGCTGCACAGCAGGAACACATCGCCCCGGCGCAGCTCTCCCTGCGCGGAGAACATCTGCAGTTCTTCGAAGCAGCCCAGGCACATCGTCAAGATGTTCTGATGGGCAAAATGTTCCGCCTGTTCCGGCGCAAGCTCCCCGTTGCGCACCATATCCGCCACCAGGGATTGGTCTTCCGTCAGGCGTTCCAGCTTTCCCTTCCGCATACGGTAGGCCCGGCTGTCGCCGGTATGGAGAATGTAATAGTTTCGTTCAACCGTCAGCAGCAGCGTCAGCGTGGAGCCAACCTGCCGCCCGGTCTGCTGTCCAAAGCGATAGGCTTCCGTATGGATTTGCTCTGTCCACACCCGCAGCGCGTGGAGAATCCCCTTTTCATCCGGAGCCGCCAGCAGCGGGCCGAGGGTTCTTTCCCAAATGCGCTGAAAACTCTCCACCACCAGACGGCTGATCTCTCCTCCATAAGCCAGGCCGCCGCAGCCGTCCGCCACTAAAAACAACCCGGCGGCGCGTCCTCCCAAAAGGCCCTGCCGTGCAAGGATGCGGTCCTGGTTTGAGGGCCGCAGATCCCCCTGATCGCACCAGGCGCTGCACATGGTGTAAAGCGGTCGTTTCAGCATTTGAAAACCAGCTCCACATCCGCCAGCCGGACCCGGTCTCCGTCGTGGAGTTCGATCTCCTGGTTACTGACAATCCGTTCCCGGCTCCCGTTAAGGTAGGTTCCGTTTGTCGAATTAATATCCCGCATAAAGTAACGCCCGTTCCGCCGGATGAATTCGGCATGAACCTTGCTGACCTTATGACTGAGCAGCACATGGTCAACGCTCTGCGCCCGGGAACCAACTCGCGTCACATCTTGATTTAAATGAATACGCACTGCCAGGCCATTTTCAAAATACTCCAGGTATCCCGTGCCAAAGCCGTCCGCTCCCATGACTACGGTATCCTCCACCGGTTCCATATCCAATCCACGGCCCGTGTGCAGCGCCTGGACCGGCGGCGGAGCGGAGACCACCGGCGCCGATACCGGCGCGGCCGGAGCAGGATTCGCTTCCCGGACAGGCTCCGCTGGGGCGGGCTCCGGCTTTTTCCCACCCTTGAACGCTTTTCCGGCCTTGGGCTCCTTCCCGACCTTTGAAGCTTTGGGCGGCTTTTTCGCGCCAGCCTTCGCCGGCTTCTTTCCGCCAGCTTTTCCCGCGCCGTCCGTTTTCTTTTTATTGTTGACAAACAGCTCCCGGTAGACCACCACATCCAAGCCGGCCGCCGCAATCAAGCATCCGATCACATAGGAGACGTTCAGCGTCCCCGCTTCTGTAAAGAAAAACCCGGATTTCACCGCCAACGCCAATACCAGCACAAGGACTGCCTGGAGTGCGGTAAAGAGGATGGAACCTTTGCTGCTTCCATTTTTCTCTTTTGGCTCTTTCGGCTTTTTAGAGCCCTTTTCCGGCTTTCTCCCCTTCTTTTTCGGGGGGGCCGCCTCCTGCGCTTCCTCTGCCGGAGACGGCGCAGAAGGAACCGGGTCTGCCGGGACCGGATCAAACACCGGCACACGGGGCGGCTCCACTGCCGGAGGCGGGGCCGCCGGACGGCGCATCTGCGCCACTTCCTTCTGTAAGCTCTCCAATGTCAGCTGCTGGTCATTGAAGGTGTCCAGCAGACGCTGAATAAAATTGTCGTTTGTGCTGGCCAGCCGGCTGTTCATCACCATCTCCCGCACAAAGCGCCGCAGGCCCTCCAGCCCGCCGTCCTCCTGGAAAATGGGCAAAAAGATGAAATCCGGCTCAAAGCCGCCCGTACGGACAAAAATATAAGCGTCGTCCAGCAGGAGGCCCTGAGCGGAAAGCTGGTATTCCGAAAGATCCTCGTAGCACTCCAAGAGTCCGGCCAGGAGGGTCAAAAACTCTTCCCGCTGAATTTTTTCCCGTTCGGTCACTTGCGCCAGGGACATCCGTCCTGTAACGTTATACCGGATTTTCACGGTTTCATCCTGCTGGTACTTCTGGGCATCCAGCAGGTGTGCAATGTGGTTGTTTTCCAGCATTTTCATCTGATACTGCACAAGAGGCGTTTCTTCCCCCAACTCCGCGACCAGAAAGCTGGCGTTTGCCTCCGTCTCATAATGAAAACTGTATTCCGGTTCCTTTGTCAGTTTCATATCTCCGCTCCTTTGTCCATTCTTTGTTCCGCTGTCCACGCCGCGTCTACACGCCCCGGGACAACAGATATTCCATCAGTACGCCCGCCAACAGGAAGGGCGCGAAAGGCAATTCGGTCTTCATGGTTTTTTTCTTCCGCAGAACGCCCCACAAGCCCCACAGCAGCGCGCCGCCCAAGGCTAAGAGCATCACCTCCATCCAGCCGGAAAAGGGAAAGTACAACGCCAGACACGCAATGGTACGGGAATCTCCCATCCCCAGCCCCTGGTTTTTCCGTGAAACCAGGAACAAAACGCCAAAAAGCGCCAGGAAGAGAATCCCCCGGCTGATCAAGCCGCCGCTCCCCTGGAAAACCGCACAGGCTGCGCCGCCCAGCAGCAGCACGTAAAAATGCAGGTTATAAAGCGCTTGTTCCCGCAGATCCGTCGCCGCCATCCAGAGCAGCGCATTCACCGCCAGCACTCCCCAGGGCCCAGCCCCCGGGCAGGCGCTCACCCAGAGGTTTCCCACAGCCGCAGCAACAAGATACCATCGTCTCGCCCGCCCCTCCAGGCACAAGGGCGGACGGCTCCCCAGCGCAGCGGAAAGCCCAAACCCTGCCAAGGCGCAGATTGCTGTCAACATTCCATCCGCCTCCGTCATTTCGCATCGCTGCCGTAGCAGATTTTACAGGGTTTCAAGCCTGCGCTCTTTGCCGCGCTGAACGTGATTTCTACCGGCTTATAGCTGTCTTTCCAGCGCAGCAGAGAAATACAGTCCTCTCGTTCATGATAACACTTTCCCGAACCGCCGCCGGAGCGATAGACCTTTTCCCCGAAGAGCAAATCCTCTATGTAGATTCCTTCCGTGCGCTTGGGGCCGGTCGCAGTTCCGTTCACCCACGCGTGTTCTACGGAGACGCTCCGCAGTGTCACTGTGACGGTGGGAATCAGGGGAAGGGAAATATCGTAGGGGTATTCCAGGCAGATCAGCACATCCGCGGCGTTAAAATCGCCGTCTGTCCCATTGGGTTCCTTACTGGGCTGAGCCGTCAGGCTTCCACTTTCCGAGAGGTTAAGCGCTTCACCGTGCATTGTTTTGAATTCGGCGTCCCGTTCCGGGATTTTGGCGGCGCGAAGCATCAAACGGCTTTCGTCAATCCGCAGCCCACAATTGTCAATAAACCCTTTGACAATCGACCCACACAGCCAGTTCACCCCCGCGCCTTTCAGGCTGTAATACATATTGTCGAGGGCGTCCACCGCCAGCCCTCCTATATACTTCTTCACGATGTTTGCCGCGCTGGATTCCATAGTTTTTTTCGCATCGCCCCCCATCAGCCCTGACAGCAGGCTGTTGACGCCCGCGCCCTTCACACTGGCTTCCAGGGAGGAGGGTTCTGTCTGTTTGATCAGACTTTCCCCTTTTTCCTCCACGAACTCATTGAGTATAGCGATAGGATATCCCACCCCGGCGATGGTTTTCGCGGTCTCTACGGTGGCGTTGTTCAAGATAATCATTACCAGTACCAGCTTGACCAGCGTCAGCAGGAGGAATGACACGCCAAGAAACACCGTAAATGAAATAATAGCTTCCACGGTCAAAGAACCTTTCCGCTTCTTCATTCCGTTTTCCTCCTCTAATAACCCATTTCTACCGTGGCCTGGACCAAGAATTTCCCATCCTGCAAAATCTGGTTGTCTTTTGGCAGGACAGCCTCAAACATAGGCAAGGTCAGCATGACCAGATCCACCTCCACGGTGGCCTCCCCCTTGATATGAGTTTTCCGGCTGTTCAAGCTGCCCCAATCCTGCACCTCGTAGGTATCTTCCATCAATTTCAGAACACGGTCCATCATGGTCTCCCGCTGCTTTGCGTCCAGGGCCTTGAGGGTCATCGCCAGGCGCAGGTGGTCTGAGTAGGTCAGCCGCACTCTCTGAAAGCTGGGACACAGGGCGCAGGTGGCGCTTTCTTTCTTGTTGCTGGTGAAAATCATGTCCGCCATATCCTTCACCGTCTGTACCGCCGCTCTGCCCGCGGCGATCAGGATGCGGGAGATGATTTCCGGGCTTTTCCCGGTTATGAAGTAGTCCAGCCAGTTGATGCTCAGCCGCACCATGGCAATTTCCATTGCCGTGTCGGCAATGGCCTTGGCCTGTCCGCGTTCTCCTGTCAGGATGTACTCGATTTCCCCCGCCTGGAAATGCCGGTTGCTCCGGGCGGTCTGGGAGGTCAGGAAGGTATGGGTACTGAATACATAATCGGTAAAGAGGAACGCATTGTCTGTGTCAGCGGAACCGGTAATCAGTCGTCCCAGGCCGTTGAGGCATTCCAGCAGGCTGTCCACCATATCCAGGCCGTCCTCCAACAGCGACAGCAGATCAAATTTGAATTCTCCCAAACCGTTTCTTGCATAAACGTCTTCGGCGTCCTTTTGCATTTCAACATATGCCTTATTAAGCATTTCCGTCATCTGCACCAGGAAATTGGCAGACTCCGCGGCAGTCTCGCCCTTTTCCTCACTAGAGGCGGTTTTGGGCAGGTCCAACGTCCCTGACTTTGACGTTTCCGCTGGGATTTCATCATAAAGCGCTTCAATCTCCTTTATCAGATTGTCCCGCTCCTTCGTGGTTTTCTCCAAATCCTTTTTTGCCTGTGCCGCTGTTTCTTTGGCGGCTTTCAAATCACTTTCCGCCTGTTTGATATCGTCGTCATACTTGTTCTTCGCCGTCTTGCCAGAGCTGTCCTCAATCTGCTTTTTCAGCGCCTCGCCCGCTTCTTCCATCTCCCGTTCTTTTTCCTGGATATCGCTGGCTGTTCCGCTGAGACGCGCCTGCTCCAGAGCCTTCTTGGCGATCTCATACGCCTCCTTAAGCTCAACGGTACGCGCATCCGGGTTGTCGCCCAGAATAAACTCAAAGCGGTTTCGGAGCCGATTCTCCTCCAGCGTATTTTTGTGTCCTTGCAGCAGGCTGATCTGAGAGTCGGCGGTTTCCTTGCTGGCCGACAGTCTGTCAATCTCCTGATTCAGCCTCTGGGCCTCTGCAACCTTCTTTTGGATTTCCGCCTGCTTTTGGGCGGCACGGTCTCGCGTCTCCTGGATTTTTTTGTCTACCGCCTGTTTTTCCGTATCCGCCGCTTGGGCGGCGTCGGGCAGGTCGCTTCGCGTCCCGCTGTCCCCCGCGTTCGCATCAGCGGCTGTATCCGTCTGATAGGTTCCGGTTTTTTCATCCAGATATTCCACGCGGTCAGTTTTGGCCCCATCCAGCTCGCTCAATGCCTCCGTGCTTTTTTGCTGATAAGTCTTTTTGGAATCTCCGATTTTCGAGCTCTCCTGAGAAGCCTTGTCAATCTCTCCGTTTATGTTGCCAAAACCCAAATCCACGACGTTTTTTCCGGACTTCAGTGCGGTAGACACCACGCTTTTCGCCCGGTCCGTTTGGGTTTTTACGCCTCTGGAAATATAGTCCCGGGCATTATCAGAAAAATTCTTCACCTCATTTTTCAGTGCGTCCAAGGCGTCTGTGCCCTTCTTGGCCGAATTGGCGGCAGTGCTTGCTTTCCCATCGCCCAGGAATCCCTTGATTTTCTCCACCACACCGATGACACTGTTGACCATTATGCGGTATTTACTATATTCCTTCATGGAGTTCATCAAAATATCCTTGCTTGTAATATCTCCCGAGAGGGAAACGGAAATATTTTCATCCTTCACGCTCATGCGCAGGATATCAAAGCCCTCATTTTGGGACAGCTCCAAGTTTGTCTTGAAATATTTCCGGAACATCTCCTCCGCCTTCTTGTTCTCCACGCCAAACAAGCCGTATTCCTTAGCCAAGTGAGAATCGTAATAAGAGAGGGAGGACCGGGCGGCGGAATCCAGCGCGTTGAGAACATAACGCTTTGCCAGCAGCACCCGGGTCGCATCGATAAACAAGCCGCCCAGCAGCACTGTGGTAAAGAGGACAATAATCAAAAATACTGTTACCGCGCCTTTTGACTTCTTCATGTCATTACCGCCCTTCCGCTATTTCTTCTTAAAAAGGGAACCGACCTTGTCTTTGACCAGACTCCATACTTCCTTGCTCAGCTCGATCCCATAATCCACGTTTCGGATCAGCTCCGCCGGTTCCGCCATAGAGGCCCGCACAGAAACGTGCAAATCCAAATCCTCGCTGAAATACTGGGCAATTTCCTTGAACGGAATATCAATTTCCTTGGTAATGCGGACCTCCAGCTCCTGCCGGACAATATAATTATGGAACTCCACCTCTACCGTTTCCGCCCCGCTGCCAATCAGCGTGTTGGGCGTCAGGCTTTTCAGCTCCTCCTCCGCCCACTTCTTTACAGCGTCTTTTTTGCTGCCGGCTTTGCCTCCGCCGCCCAGCTCGCCCAGACGGTAATAGATATTTCGGTTTCCCTTTCCGTCCAGGTTTTGCGCCTCCGAGGTCCACATGAGGGCACCCTCCTGCGCGGCCCGGGAGGCGACGTAATACATCACCGCGTTCTGATACAGCAGCAAAAAGGCCGAAATAATGGCGAAAATGATGAAAATAATGGTGCTCATTACGATCACGGCTTCAATTGTGTAGGAACCCCTTTCTTTCTTCATGGGACCGCCTCAATTCCGTTTATTTTCTCAATTTCTCAAAAATCCCGAGCAGGCGCGCTGGGCGCCCTGCGCGCCCGATCCGG
>CANDBG010000065.1 GCA_947382875.1 uncultured Oscillibacter sp.
TGCCAACCTCAACGAGGAACGGATTGCCGCCGTTTCGACGGCCATGCGGGACCTCGAAACGAAGGGCCCGGAGAGCGTCGAAAACATGGACCGCTACGACTACGAGTTCCATATGGCGATTATCAACCATTGCGGAAACCGTTTCATACGCGGTGCAATGGAGCCCTACCAGGAGTTTTTTCTGCACTATGTTCAGGAGGTCCACCGTATGGCGCCGGTACCGGTGGAAAGTCTGATTCAGGACCATCGGAATATGCTGCGTTCTATTTTGGAGGGAAAACCGAATTTGATGCGCAGAATCCTGATGGAAGATATCCTAATGTCCCAGAAGACCATGTTTCGTGACTTATAATTTTTGAGCACCCAGTTGAAAAGAAGACGGGTGCTGAAAAATTATCAGTAACTTATAATACAAGTATAACAGATAACATATGACATATAAGCAAACACCCGATTCCTTCTCCGCCCAAGGGGTGGGACAACCATAAAAACAGGAGGTATGCAATATGAAATCTGCGGCGGGGACCTTGAAAAAGGTCCATGCAATCCGGCTGGAACCCGGCGAAGACGTGATGCAGTCCCTGCAAAAATTCTGCGAGGAACATCACATCGGAAACGGCGCAATCCTCACAGGCGTAGGCAGCCTGCGGGGATGCAGCTTCTTTGACCCTACAGAGGTCCCGGACCGTCCGGGCTACTACGTATACGGCGACCCCATCGAACTCCCCTGCCCGATTGAACTGATTTCCATGAACGGCATCATCTGCACGGAGCCGGACGGCAAGCCCTCCCTGCACATCCACGCGGCTTTCGCCGACGAGAACGGCAAAGAATACGGCGGTCATTTCAACGTGGGCAACTGCGTCCTCTCCACCGTCGAACTGGTCCTCGCGGAGCTGGATGGTCTCCGCATGACCCGCGCCATGGACCCGGACCGCGGCGTTCCGGTTTTCACGCCGCTTCCATTATAAGGAATCCCTGTTGGCAAATACCAATTTTTGAATTATGGAGGTAACTATGCACTACGAAAAGGATTTTCTGCGGCAGCTTCATTCGGAGCTGCTCAAAGCGCGGATGCTCGAGCAAAAAATGGTGGAGATCTACGCGCAAGGCATTGTCCCCGGGCACATCCACAGCGGTATGGGACAGGAAGCGTCCTATGTCGGCGTGCTGGCGACCCGCAAGCCGGGCGATTATTTCAAGCTGGGCCACCGTCCTCTGGGCATTTTCCACATCCTGGGCGAACCGCTGGATGCCTTCTTTGGCGAGCTGCTGGCCAAGACGACCGGCAATGCCGGCGGACGCGGCGGCGCAAACCATCTGGGCCGTTTTGAGGACGGCGTGGTTGGCTTTTCCGGCACCCTCGGCGCGGACGCCGGCGTATCCGTCGGGGCGGCGCTGACGATTGCTGCGGAAAAACGTGACAATGTGTCCTATTTCTTCTATGGCGACGGCACCGCCAGCCGCGGACCGGTCCATGAAGCCATGTGTCTGGCGTCGGCGTGGAAGCTGCCGGTTCTGTTCATCTGCGACGACAACCAGTTCGCCATCTCCACCCCCCGGCAGTTCAGCAGCGCCATTGAAAACCCCGGCGCAGGCCGTGCGGCGGGCTATGGAATGCCCTCCAAAGTGGTGGACGGCACCGACATCCTGGCCGTTTACGAGGCGGCCCGCGAGCTGACAAAGTACATCCGCGAGGGCAACGGTCCTGCCGTGATCGAGTGCAAGGACTACCGCTGGAGAGGCCATTTTGAGGGCGACCAGTGTCCGTACCGCGACGCAGAAGTGACGGAAAAGTACATGGCTGAAAAGGACGGCTTAAAGCTGTTTGAGGCAAAGCTGCTTGCAGACGGTGTTCTCACAGAGGCCGGCATTGCGGAGTTAACAGAGTCCTTCGAGCGGGAAATGAGCGCCGCCGTGGAAAACGCCGTGGCGGCTCCCGAGATGAAGCCCGAGGAAATCTTTGATAATCTTTACGTCTGACAGGAGGGTTCGGATATGAAAGTAACGTATGCAAAGGCCATTGGCGACGCGCTCAAAGAGGAAATGCGGCGGGATGAAAAGGTCCTGATTTTCGGGGAAGACGTTGCGGAGTTTGGCAACATTTTCGGCATTACCCGCGGGATGTTGGAGGAATTTGGCGCAGCGCGCGTCCGCAACACCCCCATTGCGGAGACCGCCATGGTCGGCGCGGCCATCGGCGCGGCGGAAACGGGCCTGCGTCCGGTTCTTGAGCTGATGTATTCCGATTTCGCACTGGTTCCCTTTACGGAAATTTTCCACTGCGTTGCAAAGTGGAGATATATGCACGGCCCCGCTTACCGTCTGCCGCTGGTGATTCGGAACGCCTCCGGCTCCTCCAACGGCGCGGGTCCCGAGCACTCCAATTGTGTGGAGAGCCTGTTCATGCACGCCCCGGGCCTGACGATTGTCACGCCTTCCTGTCCGTACGACGCAAAGGGGCTTTTGAAAGCCGCCATTCGTTCGGATAACCCGGTTCTGTTCTGCGAGCCGAAGCTGCTCTACCAGACAAAGCAGGAAATTCCCGACGATGTATATAACAGTGATTATGTCATTCCCCTGGGTCTGGCCGACGTGAAGCGCGAAGGAACCGACGTAACGCTGATTGCCGTTGGCCTGATGGTGCCCCGTGCGCTGGCCGCCGCCGAAGAGCTGGCAAAAGACGGTATTTCTGTGGAAGTGATTGATCCCCGGACCCTTGCGCCGCTGGATAAAGATACCATTTACAATTCCATCCGCAAGACGCATCGCGCGGCGATTGTGGAGGAGAGCAACAAAACCGCCGGTATCGGCGCGGAGCTGGCGGCGCTGTTCCAGGAGGAGCTGTATGATGAGCTGGACGGCCCCATCGCCCGTATTGCCGCGCTGGACGTGCCGGTAGCGTATAACATCGCGATGGAACATTATTCCATCCCGGACGCCGCCAAAATCTGCACCGTCATCCGCGGAATGCTGTAATTGAGGAAGGAGGAACCCGGTTTAAGAGCGATCTTAACGGTATGGTAGTATGAGTGTTGAAATTGTAATGCCCCGAGCGGGGCTGACGATGGTGGAAGGCACCATCAGCGCCTGGAAAGCCGCGGAAGGTTCCACGATTCACAAGGGCGACGTTCTGATGGAGTACGAGAACGAAAAGAGTATGATTGACTGCGAGGCTCTGGATTCCGGCATTCTGCACATCGTCGCTCAGGAGGGTGAGACGGTTCAGGTTGGCGGTCTGATCGGCTATCTGGCGCAGAGCCAGGCGGAGTATGACGCGCTGGTGAAGGGCAATGGCGGCGCGGCGGCTCCGGAAGCGCCTGCGGCAGAGATGCCCGCGGCCCCTGCGGCGGGCGTGACCGAGGTTCCCATGCCCCGGGCAGGTCTGACCATGGTGGAGGGCACCATCGTCAAATGGCACGCCGCTGAGGGTGAACAGGTTTCCAAAGGTCAAGTCGTGATGGAGTACGAGAACGAGAAAAACACGATTGAATACGAGATCGTTTGCGGCGGCTACCTGCACATCGCCGCCCCCGAAGGGGAAACGGTTGCGGTTGGCAGGCCCATTGCGTACGTGACCGAAACCAAGGCGCAGTACAGCCAGCTGGTCAATCAGAATCCCCCTGCGGCGTCCGGCGCCGCTGCCGCGGAAGAGGAAAAGGGCTGCGCAAGAAGCTGCCCCGCCTGCGTACATACAAACAGCGTCCCGGACGCGTCGCCTGTGAAGGGAAGAATCCGCGCCACCGGGCTTGCCAAGAAGCTCGCAAGAGAAGCCGGCATTAACCTTGCCGATGTAACGCCCACCGGCGGCCCCGACGGCCTGCGGATTGTGGCGAAGGATGTGGAGGCATACAAGAAACAGCCAAAGGCCGCGTCTGTGACGGCAGCGGTTTCCGGCCTGGAAGACGAAATCACCGAAACGCCTTGGACTGGCATTCGCAAAACGATTGCCCGCAACATGTTCAACAGCCTCCAGCAGACGGCGCAGAACACGTGCGTCTGTGAGGTGGATGCCACGGAGCTGCTGGCCCTGCGGGAAAAACTGGTAGCGGACCAGGAGCAGCTTGGCTGCAAAATCACGGTAAACGACCTGCTCTGCAAAATGCTGGGCAAGACGATTTCCAAGCATCCCCTTGCAAACGCCACCTTCGACGGAAGCACGCTGTATTCTCATAAGCACGTTCACTTGTCCGTGGCCGTAGGCGCGGACGACGGCCTTGTCGTTCCGGTCGTACGGAACGTGGACGTCCTGAGCCTGCCGGAAATCAGCGCAACAATGAAGGACCTCGCCGCCCGTGCCAAGTCGAAACAGCTCAGGCCCGAGGAGCAGACCGGCGGCACTTTCACCATCACGAACGTTGGAATGTTCCCCATTGACATCGGTACTCCGATCATCAACCTGCCGCAAGTGGCGATCTGCGGTTTTGGACGCTGCGTACAAAAGCCTGCTGTGCTGCCGGACGGCGCCATCGGACCCCGCTGGAAAATGAACGTGTTCCTGACCTTCGACCATCGGATTATTGACGGTCTGGAATGCGGGCGCATTTTCAAGGATATTCAGTATTACATTGAGCATCCGGAAATGATTCTGGTGTAAGGGGAGGAACCGAGGAATGAAGGTAGTAGTTGTTGGCGGCGGCCCTGGCGGGTATGTGGCGGCAATCCGCGCCGCCCAGCTGGGGGCGGACGTCACCCTGGTAGAGCGGGAGCATTTGGGCGGTACCTGCCTGAACATCGGCTGTATTCCGACGAAATGCCTGCTGCACAGCGCCGAACTTGTCTCCCAGATCAAAGAGCAGGGGGCGGACATTGGCGTTAAGGTCTCCGGCGTGGAAGTGGACTTCCCCCAGGTGATCCGGCACAAGAACGATATCTCCAAAAAGCTGACCGGCGGCGTCGCCAGTCTGCTGAAGATGAACAAGGTGCAGAAAATAGACGGCGAAGCATTTTTCACGGCCCCCCGCAAGCTGCGCGTTCAAAAGGCGGACGGCAAAACGGAAGATCTGACCGCCGATAAAATCATTCTGGCAGCGGGCTCTGTAAACGCGGCCCCGCCGATTCCCGGTCTGAAGGAAAACCCGAATTGCATCGACTCTACCGGCGCGCTTTCGCTGGAAAAACTGCCCGCTTCGATGGTGGTCATTGGCGGCGGCGTGATTGGCCTGGAGCTGGCCTGCGCTTACGCGGCCTTTGGAACCAAAATCACGGTCGTGGAGGCAATGGACCATATGCTTCCGATGCTGGACGGCGATTTGACCAAAATCGGCGTTGCCCACATGAAGAAAATGGGCATGGATTTCCAGCTGGAATGCCCGGTGCAGTCGGTGGAAGCGTCTGCGGCGGGTGCGAAAGTGGTTTGTAAGAACAAGGCGGGTCAGACCGTTTCCTTTGAAGCGGAAAAGGTTCTCGTGGCCGCAGGCCGCAAACCGAACACCGCTTCCCTCAGGCTGGAAGCCGGCGGCGTCAAGGCCGAACGGGGCGCGATTGTTGTCAATGAGCGGATGGAAACCTCGGTTTCCGGCGTTTATGCCATCGGCGACTGCGTGAAGGGCTGCGCCCAGCTTGCTCATACGGCGTCGGCCATGGGCGAGGTTGCCGCCGAGAACATCATGGGACTGAACGCTGTCTATGACGAGAGCACCAACCCCACCTGCGTGTACATGGAACCGGAGGCCGCTTCGGTAGGTCTGACGGAAGAACAGTGCAAGGCAAAGGGCGTGGAATATAAGGTCGGCAGGTTCCCGATGAGCGCCAACGGCAAAGCGTTGATTCTCAACGGCGGCGAGGGCCTTGTGAAGATTATCGCTGGGAAGAAGTACGGCGAGGTTTTGGGTATGCATATCATTGGTCCCCGCGCCACGGACCTGATTGCCGAAGGCGCGCTCGCCATTCGTCTGGAGGCAACCCTGGATGAACTGATCAGTACCATTCACTCTCATCCCACGGTAACGGAGACCATGCGCGAAGCGGCCCTCCACGCGGAAAAACGGGCCATTCACACGAAAAACTGAATTTTGATTCAGCGGTCAGAGCTTTCCAGAAAACCCCCTTAAACGTTTCGGAAAGGTTCGGCGAATTCGCCGAAAGGGACCGCGTACGCGGTCCCTTTATTCCATATTGAAGGCAATTTCCCATGCAAGCCTTTCATACCCCCAGATACGACAATCTGAACATTATAACAAGAAAGGAACCTCATCATGAAAAAATTCATCACGTTCTTCCTGACACTTGCCATGCTGCTCACCCTTGCCGCCTGCGGCGGTAATTCCGGAAACAGCGGCGGCGATTCCTCCGGCAGCGGTTCCGGCAACGCATCCGGCGGCGCGGACAGCTATACCTTGAAAGTTCACCTCAGCGCGGGCACGACGGACACAACTTATTTTGCCGGTGAAAAGTTCAAGGAACTGGTTGAGGAAAAGTCCGGTGGCAAGGTTACGGTGGAACTGTATCCCAGCTCCTCCCTGGGCACTACCGCCGACTGTCTGGAAGGCTTGAGCACCGGCGCGGTGGACGTTGTTTACGACTCCTTCGCAAACTTGGCCGCCTGGTCCGATATCTCCAACATCGACGCGGCCCCCTATCTGTACAATGACATTGATCATTACCGTGCCGTGTGGGAAGGCGATGCCGGCCGGACCATTTTGGACGCCGTGGGCGAGGAGTGCGGCAACCGCGTCATTCTGGCCGCTGGCTTGCAGGGTATCCGCGAACTGACCACCACTTCCCCCGTCAACGGTCCTGACGACGTGGCTGGCATGAAGCTGCGCGTTCCTACCATCTCCATCTATCTGGACACCTGGACCTGGCTGGGCGCAACCCCGACCCCCTTGGCCGCTGCCGACGTCTTCACCGCCATCCAGCAGGGCACTGTCGACGGACAGGAAAACCCCTATCCCGCCTGCGTGGGCCTCTCCATTCATGAATGCTGCAAATACGTCACCGAAACAAACCACGTGTACAGCAGCAACGCCTTTATTATGGACTCCGGTTCCTTTGCAAAATACCCCGAGGACGTACAGAAGGTTCTGAAGGAAGCTGCGGAGGAAACCGCCGTGTATCAGACGGATATCGTGGTTGACATCACAGAGGAAAAGAAACAGGTCTTTGTAGACGCGGGCGCGACCATCATCGAGACGGATATTTCCGCATGGCAGGCGAAGCTGGATGGCTTCCTGGCCGAGAAATACCCCGCTTTGACGGAATACGCAGACATGATTGCCGCTGCGAAATAAATGACGCAGGATTCCCGTTAAGCCTCTGAACAAACGGGCAGTTCACGCAGATCAAAACCGTTTTTCTGCGTGAATTGCCTGCATTTGAAACGTTCCCACGAAAGGAGAAATGGTATGCGTTTCCTGAAAGCGTATTCCAAATGTCTGGATGTCCTGGAAAAGATCATTCGGGTAGCGCTGATTGCATTGCTGGCGGCCATGGTGCTGATCAGCTTCTATCAGTGCGTTATGCGGTATGTCTTTTCCAAATCGCAGCCCTGGTGCGAAGAGCTGACGCTGTACCTGGGCGTTTACAGCGTTCTGATCGGCATTGCTGTCTGCAGCCGCCGGGAGAGCCACTTGCAGGTGGACTTCATCCTGAATCTGTACAGCAAGCGCGTCCGTTGCCTGATGACGGCGATCTGCACAGCCGTTTCGGTGATCGCCATGGCGGCGGTGTGCGTATATGCGTTTCAGCTGCTGCCGGTGGCGACTGGCCGCGCCACAACGCTCCCCATTACCATGCGTGAAATTTACATTGCCTTTCCCATCGGCGCGATTCTGATGATACTCTTTGCGATTGAAACGACAGTCCGGAATTTCCTCGGTTTCCTGCGCGGCGGAGAGGTTGTAACACTGAAGGAGGTACGTGAATGAACGCTGGATTACTGGTTTTCCTCCTGCTGGTGCTGCTGGCCTTCCTGGGCCTGCCCATCTTTACCGCTATTGGCGTTGCAACCATTGCCGGTCTGGCGGCTGCCGGCTTCCCCATGAGCACGGTGGTGCAAAAGACCTTTCTGGGTCTGAACTCCGCCTCTTTGCTCTCCATACCCTTCTTTATTCTGGCGGGCAACATCATGGCCCAGGGCATTACCCAGCGATTGCTCCGGGTGGCCGATGTATTTTTAGGCCGGGTGCGGGGCAGCCTGGGCGCGGTTACGGTGGTCGCCTCCGGTCTGTTTGGCGCCATCTCCGGCTCTGCCGTGGCGACGGTGGCGGCCATTGGCGGCATGACGGTTCCCGCCATGAAGGAACAGGGCTATGATGAAAACTATGCGGCGGCGGTTTCCAGCGCGGCTTCGCTGCTGGGCCCGATGATTCCCCCGTCCATTACGCTGATCGTCTACGCCAGCCTGACGGACTGCTCCATTCAAAAGCTCTTTATGGCGACGGCGGCCCCCGCGGTTTTGTGCTGTGTACTGTTCCTGATTTACAGTCTCTGGTATGGCAAAAAGCACAACCTTCCCCAACAGCCGAAAATGTCCGGCAAGGAAATCGCGCAGATTTTCAAGGACGGCATTTGGGCGCTTCTGATGCCCGTCATCGTTCTGGGCGGCATTTTCGGCGGTATCTGCACCGTTACCGAAGCCGCGGCCATCTCTGCGGTATACTCGGCCATTGTGGCGCTGTTCATTTACAAGACCATGACGTTCCGGCAGCTGCTGGACACGCTGTTTGAATCGGCGGTTTCCGTTGCCGCGATCATGATTCTGGTGGGCATGTCCAAGGCGTCCTCTTATGTGGTAATCGCCTCGCAGCTTCCCCAGCTGTTCATGGAAACCGTCACGGCCCTCACCAGCAGCAAGTTTGTCGTTCTGCTGATTGTCAACGTGATTCTTCTGATTCTGGGCTGTCTGATGGAAGGCAACTGCATTATTGTTATGATGGTCCCGCTGATGCTGACGCTGGTCAACAGTCTGGGAATTGACCTGATTCAGTTCGGCATTATTACCTGCTTCAACGTCTATATCGGCTGCATCACGCCGCCTGTGGGAATGTCCCTGCTGGTGGGCACCAAGATTGCCGGTACGGGCATGGGCCCCACAACGAAAGCAATTCTGCCTTTCCTGGGAATCTCTTTGGTCATTTTGATTTTGGTTACTTATGTCCCTACATTCTCGCTGTTGCTGCCTTCCATGGCATGAAGAAGCACAAAAAACTTGAACTTTGCGGACAAAACGAGTAAAATAATACTAGAACGGCGGAAAAGGGGGAGCAGACATGAACAAGAGTATGTGCGGTCTGTGGAAGGAAACGGCTGCACCGGGCGATTTCATTTACCGTACGGATTTACCGGTTCCGGAAGCCGGCAGAGGCGAGGTTCTGGTGAAAGTCCATTGCGCCGCGGTCTGCGGTACGGACCTGCATATCATGGACTGGGATGCCTGGTCGCAAAAGCACTGCAAGGCTCCTATGATCCCCGGCCACGAAATGGCAGGCGATATTGTTGCGGTCGGGCCGGACGTCAAAAACCGCAAGGTGGGCGACCGTGTTTCCTGCGAGTCTCACATTGCCTGCGGCACCTGCTATTTCTGCACCCACGGTCTGGCGCACATCTGTCAGAATGTGAAGCTGTTCGGCTGCAATGTGGACGGCGCGTTTGCGGAATATGTCAAGATTCCCGCGTCTGCGACATTCCTTTTGAACAACGCCCTTTCCTACGAAGCCGCCTGTATGTTTGAACCGATGGGCGCAGGCGTTCACGGCGTGGAGGCGGCAGAGCCAGCGGGTAAAACGGTGCTGATCAGCGGCTGCGGCCCGATTGGCCTGACGGCGGTAAGCGCGGCAAAAACCTTCGGCGCAAAGCTGCTGATTGCCTGTGATTTGTTCGACGAAAAGCTGGAAACCGCCCGGCAGATGGGTGCGGATGTGACGTTCAACTCCGGGAACTGCGATCTTGCCGCGGAGGTAAAAGCTCTGACGAATGACATCGGCGTTGACGTGGTAATTGACATAACCGGTGCAGCGCCAGCCATTCTTGCGGATTTGAAATGCGTGCGCGCTGGCGGACGCGTCGTTGGCGTAGGACTGCCCGGCAAGCCGGTTGCCCTTGACCTCGCAAATGACGTCTTCTACCGCGAGGTAGAGCTGACAGGCATTTCCGGCCGTAAGATCTGGGAAACCTGGGAGGATTTTGCAAAAGTCATGGCAGGGCCTTACTACAAGCTCGATCAGGTTCTTGGCGGACGCTACGCGCTGAAGGATTTCGCCCAAGCCTTGGCAGACATTCGCGGCGGAGCGACAGGCAAAATGCTGCTGTATCCCGGCGGCGTAACCGAATAAAGAAACAAAAAATGTGAAAAACAGGAGGATTTTGGATATGATTGGCTTTGATTTCAGCGGAAAAAATTACATTGTTACCGGCGGCGCCGGCGGTATGGGCAGCTGTGTGGTGCGGGGCATTGCCGCAGGCGGCGGCAAGGTCGCCCTGGTAGACCTCAACGAAGAGGCGGCGGCGAAGATCGCTGCAGAAAATCCGGAACAGATTCATTTTTATAAAATGGACCTGGCAAATCATGCGGATATCCGTGCCGCGGCCGCTCAGATCATCCAGGATTTCGGTCAGGTACACGGCTTAGTGAATCTGGCGGGCATAGTGGATACCACCAAGTTCATGGACATGACCGACGAAATCTGGGATCGGGTGATGAACATTAACCTCACCAGCCAATACGTCCTGATTCATGCGCTGTTCGGCCACATGGCGGAGCACCGGTATGGACGGATTGTCAACGTGGCTTCTGTGGCGGCCAAGGTGGGCGGCGGCCTGTTCGGAACGTCGGCTTATGCGGTTTCCAAAGCGGGTGTGGTGTGTCTCACGAAAGCCATCGCGAAGGAAGGTTCGCCGTATGGCATCGTTTGTAACGCGGTGTGTCCCGGCTACGTGAAAACGCCGCTGGTGGCTGCCCTGAAGGCGGAACAGGAGGAAAAAGTGCTGGCAGGCAGTCAGCTTCACCGTCCCGCAGACCCCCAGGAGGTTGCGAATCTGATGCTGTTCTACCTCTCCGACCTCGCCAGCTTCATCGACGGCGAAATTGGAGACGCCGACGGCGGCGCAACGCTGGATTGATCGTTAAAACGGCTGAAAAGCCCGCTGGTTTCCATACTCTATCCGTATGGGACCGGCGGGCTTTTTCCCAAAAATTCAAATTAAGGGGATATAATATATGGCGTTTGAAATTGTAAGGCAGAATTTACTGAACCATGGGTTTCAGGTGTCCGTTTTTGGGTCGGGCGCGGAGGCTGCGGCTTATCTGGATGAATGCATTGACGGAAAAACCGTTGGGTTTGGCGGCTCCATCACACTGCGGGACCTGGGCCTCTATGAAAAACTGAAAGGCCACAACACCGTGTATTGGCATATGCTGAACGGAAACCTGGAGGAATGTGTGCCGGCTTCCAGTACGGAGGTGTACCTGACTTCGGCCAACGGCCTTGCGGAAACCGGCGAGATTATCAATATCGACGGCATCGGCAACCGCGTGGCGGGCACTCTGTACGGACACAAAAAGGTTTATTTTGTGATTGGCAGAAATAAAATTGCGCCGACGTACGAGGAGGCGTTATGGCGGGCACGGAATATTGCCGCGCCGAAAAACGCTCAGCGGAAGCAAATGAAAACACCCTGCGCGGTCAAGGGCGGCCGGTGCTGCAACTGCAACAGTCCGGACCGTATTTGCCGCGGTCTTACCGTTCACTGGCGGGCCTTGACCGGTATGGAAATGGAAGTAGTCCTCATTGACGAGGATTTCGGGTACTGAGATCCTGTCCCGAAAACAGCAAAAGAGTGGTGAACTGAATCTGCCGCCATGCACAGGCGCTGAAAGAGGCCATGAAAACTTGTTAAGAGTGAGTGTATGAGGGTGAGCTGGCGGCTCCGTCATTGCACAGAAACTCCAAAACCTGGGCTGCAACATCAGGCGCAGCAGTACCACACGGGCAGAAACTACCGTAATCAGCATCATCAAAAAGAAATTGGTGCATCCGGTCACAGTATAACAAGGTTATCCGGCAATGTGTCACCACTAAAAAGGGTAAGAAATTTTGACCTGACAGCAGGGGGATAGCCGCGGAAACGATCGACCAGGTATGTATTTTGATCGTCGTGACGATACCTGTGGAGATGGTTATACAGCTTACAGCTAATCGCGGATTTTCGACATAATTCGTCGCAGTATAAAAACTTTCCGCTTAATTTTCCACAGTGCATCGAATCAGTCGGCGGCCTTTGGATATTCATTGCACAACAGGCGATAAGGCGCTTCGTCTTCTTCGATTGCCGGAAAACGTCCCACTGGCGGATGGAACCGGTTGTCGGTGTTGTCGTCGTTACACTGGCTTACTTCGCCCAGCAATACATCCCCAGTACCGGTCTCAACCTCAAAGTCATGGTAGAGGTACTGCTGAATGTGAATGCTTTCGCCGGGAGTCAGACGAATCTGCGTGCCCGCAGGAACCGTATAAGTACGGCCGTCCGTGTGGACGGTAACATCGCTTTCATAGTCGACCGACTCGTCCGGGAGAGAGTTATACACCCGAATCAGTACGTTGCCGCCGCCCCGATTGATGATATCTTCCGTCTTGAACCAGTGGAAATGGTTCGGGGAATACTGTCCTTCCTTCAGAAACAACAGCTTTTCCGCATAAACCTTCGGGTACTTGTCCGCCATTGTACGGCTGCCGTTTCGGATGGTAATGAGGGAAAAGCCCATCTTGTTAAAATCCCCCATGCCATAATCGGTAATGTCCCAGCCCAGCATACACTCCCGGACCTCATCGTATTCATGTCCTATACTCTGCCATTGCTCGGGGGTGAAGTGACAGAAGGGCGGAAGATAGCAATGATACATCTGGCACATGGCTTCCAGTTCTTTCAGGGCCTTGTTGATTTCTGATCGTTTCATGAATACGCGCTCCTTTTGTAATAAATCCTGAGGATGTTTTTCCTGTCAGTGGTATGGATAAGCTCCCAAATTAAGGAAAATGGATTATAAAAAGCAATTTTGTACAATTCCATCTTCTCTCTTTGCAGTACGATATTGACCGACAAGAAATTGTCGGTCATTTTTTTGAGAGGAGCATAACAAATGAAGTATCAAGACTTGTTCGAGAAGTTCTATATGGAGGGACAACTGTATCTTCCGGATACAGCGATTTCCTTCGCAGAAATTCCGTGGAACAGGCATCCATCCTTTGACGGTGTGGATCTGAAGCATCTTGTAACCGCCGGAAAAACCGGCGGACAGTTCAGCTATCACCTGGTACGAATCGCTCCCGGCAAAGCGATTGGGAATCATATCCACGAGACACAGCTGGAAACGCATGAAATCATTTCGGGAACTGGAATCTGTGTGAACAATGGCGTTGAACTGATTTATGAACCCGGCGTTATTTCGATCCTGCCGAGGGGACTGCCGCATGAAGTCAAAGCGGGGCCGGACGGTCTTTGCTTATTTGCCAAGTTTATCCCGGCGCTTACCCGATCACAGAACAACGGGGCACGGATTTCACACGCCTGCCGATAATCCGTTGGTGTCAGGCCCATCAGTTTTTCAAAACTTCTGATAAAGTGGCTTTGGTCGCAAAAACCGGCGGCCAAGGCCACTTCTGTTACCGTAACCGATTGTTCCAGCATTTTCTGTGCTTTACGAATCCGATTTTGAATTTGAAACTGGTGCGGCGTTAATCCGACTTCATGCTTGAATGTGCGAATGAAATGATATTTGCTGATCAAAGCAGCTTCCGCCATTTCGTCCACACTGTATTTTGTTTCCGGATACATCTCAAGCTGTGACCTCAAATGACAGATCGCCGTGTCCTTTTGCGTCGGTACCATCGGGCAAAGATAAGCAAGACTGTTTAATGTTTGAATGAGCCTTGCCTCGATGTCCGGTTGATTGATCGTATCATGTAAAAAGGACGCAATTTCAGATTTTGAGTCTTTTGTTTTCAGATTTGCAATCAAATCGCTGCGGACGCACAGACTCAAAAGTGTGTAAGAAGGCTTCGCGCTTATGCGATGTGGAATATACGGAAAAATAACAAATATATCCTTTTCTCGACATAGGCGGATTCCCTTGTCTGTAATCAACTCGACTGCGCCGTCTAAAACCAGGCCGAGAGTATAAACAGAAACATGGTTATGCAGCGGGTAGGAAATTGCAGATTGCTTACAGAAAATCAATTCAGCCCCGTTTCCACGCAAATACCTGAGCTTTCTCATGCTGAGAATCCCCCCTTACAATATCCGCTTGTATTATACCATACATTCTGAGGAAAGAAACCCTCCGTTCTGCCGAACAATAGCAAAAGAAAAAGCGGTTATATGACATCGGGAATGACACCCTGCCCTGTTAACAGCCTGTCACATTTGCATTTATCGCCTTTTATCCAAACGCGGCTGCGGTCTTATTATTAAATAGTTTATTAAGGAATGACCTCAAATCTCTGGATACGATCACTCATCGGACACCGTTCCGGCGAGTGATTTTTTAAGCGGAAATTTGTAAAATCAGGAAAGAAAACATTCACTGGCGGTTGACTTTTTGTCCCCTTTACGACCGAAACCAGCCTTTCCCCGGTATCTGCGAAGCGATAGAACTGACAAACCATCTAAGATATAATATAAAGTGATAAGCGCACCAAAATGGATACGGGATAAGGTGTGGCATTTCCTACAAACTATGTTAAGGTGTCAAACGGAAAGGGAGGGGATATTACGATAAACGTTTACGGCTATATCCGGGTCAGCACCCAGGACCAGAACGAGGTTCGACAGCTGGACGCCTTACAGAAGGTAAACGTTCCAGCGGAAAATATTTTCATGGACAAGCTGTCCGGCAAAGATTTCAACCGTCCGAACTACAAGCGTCTGATCAAAAAACTAAAGCCGGGCGATTTGCTCTATATCAAGAGCATCGACCGACTGGGACGCAATTATGAAGAAATTCAAAACCAATGGCGCATTCTGACAAAGGAAAAGAGCGTGGATATCTGTGTCCTGGATATGCCGCTTCTGGACACCCGGCGGGGAAAGGACCTTGTGGGCACCTTCCTTAGTGACATTGTACTTCAAGTGCTCTCCTTCGTGGCGGAGAATGAACGCAGCAATATCCGTCAGCGTCAGGCGGAAGGCATTGCGGCGGCCAAGCGCAGGGGTGTCCGGTTTGGGCGGCCCTCTTTACCGCCGCCCGATAATTTCCCAGAGATCGTAGCAGAGTGGGAGGAAGGTTGGATAACCTTTCAGGAAGCTCTGCACCGCAGCGGTTTCAGTGCTGCAACCTTCTACCGCCGCGTACGGGAGCTTCGTATGCTCAGAAACCAAAAATGAAGAACTATCAAAAGGTGTACCTTCTGATATCGTAGGCTTCTATATATAAAATACCACAGACCCGCTGCATATTCAAGAGCATCTTAAGCGAATTAAACAAAAATTTAAGAAGGATTTTCCAACTTGCTCCTTTGCCCAATAAATGTCAAAAGGTACACTTTTTGGCAGAGGGAGGAGTGAGCAAACCATGGCGAAGCCTCGTGCACAAACGAGT
>CANDBG010000066.1 GCA_947382875.1 uncultured Oscillibacter sp.
GGAACTGCCCAGCCGCCGATGAGCGGCAAGCCATCATCCCGCGGCGCAAGCCGCGCCCCCCGCAGTGGAAATCAGGTGACAATTTCAAAGGATTTGATAACAAAAACCTCTGTAAGAGCGTCAAAGTCGACTTTGGGGGCGAGAATGGCGTAGGAGGCAGCGCCGGAATCATCCATTTGAAGCTCCTCAATCGAACCAATCACTAACCCGGAAGGATAATATCCACCTAAACCAGATGTAACCACAAGATCACCCGTCAGAAGCTGACAATTCGCCGGAAGATAATCCAGACGAAGACGTTTTTGCTCCATCAAAGAAAAATTACCCTGCGCAACCCCCAAGTCTTTCGTTCGAAAGACCTGCGCGCCTAAAGAAGTATCCGTATCAACCAACGTAAGAACCGTGGACCAATTCAGTCCCGCCTGACGAATAACGCCAACAAGTGCGCCAGTTTCATCAATCACACAGTCACCAACCTCAATCCCCAAAGAAGTACCCTTATTAAGCGTCAGGGAAGAAGTCCAATTCGTGACCGAATGTTCCGTAACCGTAGCGATTTCCAAATCAGACAAATCACGCCTCTGCTCGGTCAAATTCAGGAGCTTACGAAACTGTGCATTTTCTTCAAGCGCTTTCTCCGCCTGCCGGACCTGTTCTTCCATTTCCGCAATCCGTTGTTTCAGCAGAGCGTTTTCTTCTTCAAGGTCGGCAGTGTCCTTATAATAGCGCTGCATATCATTAAACCAGGTAGCGACAGCAGTATAAGCGGACTTGAAGGGGGAAGTGATGGTTCCGGTAAAATCAACCAAAGGAGAAGAATTGGTACTAAGCAAAGAGAGGGCGGCAAGTCCGACCGAAATGACGGCCGCAGCAAACAAGATCCACAACCCGTTATTTTTCAGGAAATTTTTCAAGACAACCACCAAACTTAAAAAAGGTTAACACCAAATTCGCGGAGCATTCTGGCCAGTCGGAGAACCGGCAAACCCATTACATTAAAGAAGTCGCCCTCCAAGCGTTCCACAAGAAGCGCCCCGCGGCCCTGTACGCCGTAAGCGCCAGCCTTATCCATCGGCTCACCGGTCCGGATATAGCGGCGCAGTTCATCTTCTGCTGCGGCTCGAAAAAAGACGGCAGTTGTTTCGGACTCTGTAAGAAGCCTGCTGCCCTGCCGTACAGTCACGCCGGTAGAAACCGTATGGCGACGGCCCTGAAGGGCGGTCAGCATTTCGAGGGCGTGGGTTTCATCGTGGGGTTTTCCCAGACGCTGACCATCGAGAAAAACCATTGTGTCAGCGGCAATCACGATTTCGGTTTCTGCGCAGTCTGCGGCCTGCGCTTTCTTCCTGGAGATAAACTCCACGACTTCAGGCGGCGTCAGGCTGTCAGGGAACGATTCATCAGTATCGGGCACGCGGATTTGGAAATCGGACAAACCGATTCGTTCCAGAAGCTCACGGCGGCGTGGGGAGGCAGAGGCTAAAACAATTGCAGACATAAAAACCTCCTCAAAGACCGGTAGAGCCAAAACCGCCGCGGTCGGAGGCGTCGAGGTGTTCAACGACCGTAAAGCGCAAGGGCGGCTGATTTTCAACGATACGGAACTGACAGATACGGGAATTTTTCGGGATAATTACATCCCGGGTAGCGTAAACGGGCCAACGCCATTGATCGTTATCACCGCGGTAAGAGCCGTCCACGACGCCCATGGAGTTGGTTTGCAGGACGCCATAATTTTGAAAGGTAGAGCTGCGGGGAACGACGTGAGCCTCATAACCGTCGGGCAGGGCAATGGCAACGCCCAAAGGGATGAGCCGGTAATCCCCGGCTTTGAGGACGACATCTTCTGCGGCGCGAAGATCGACCCAATCGGAGCCGGGAACGCAGGCGAGCGGGTCAATATCGTTTGTGAAATATTTCACTTTCAATTCTTTCATGTTGATTTCTCCTGAGTTCTGTATAATTATAAGCGATTATTACGAATTGCAATCTTAATGAAACGATAAATCCAAGAATTAGAGGTATAAAATAAAAGATAAATTCATTCAACGCCCCGTTGATAAAGCCCTCTTGTAAAAGGACCTGGAGCTGGAGAGCCGTCCAAATAAGAGCGGAAGACCTGCACACATTCCTCTGGAGATTCGGCAGTGAAGCGCAGCCGCGCATATTGGAGACCCAGGCGGCGAAACTCCGGGCGGTCAGCGAGCCAGAGGACACGACTGTTTTCGACTTCGGTCCGATGTCCCCAAGCCGGGAGCAGCGGAAACGCCGCACCTGTCCGATCAATCAAAACATTTGGCTGGCCGCAGTGACAGCCGACGCTGTTCTGCACAAGACAATTTTCGGTAATCATCAAAGGGAGGCGGCCATAAACGATGGCCTCAACGGGGAGAATTTTCCGCAGATCACGAATCTGAGCAAAACGCAGCTCAAAGGAGACGCAAGCGGAAGAGAGTCCTTTGCTGTTGAGATAAGCGAGGGAAAAGCTGTTGAAAACGTTCAGGCCAAAATCCCCGTAAAGGTGGAAATCAAGTCCGCGAACCAGGGGAAGGTGTCCCAAATTACCAACGAACGCGCCGGTTGCACCCAAAGCGCGGGCGCGTTGAAGCAGTTGTCGGAGTTCGGGTTCGTCACGGTCCCGCCAGACGCGAGGCAAGGCAACACACCATTCGATATTTGCATTAAGCGGCACAGCCCACTCTGCATATTGCACCAAAGGCACAGAAACCCGTTTCGGCTGTAAGTCCAGCAGTTCCGGCGTAATCTGGCGGAGGTCCTCCACAGAGACGGTAAACTGTGGCGCAGCGGCAGAGCAGTCGGTTTCAGGAAGGACCGGTTCCATCAACTCGCGCCGAACCGGAGGCGCGGAACGCACAGCGCTCAAGGCGTCCAGGGCGTCCCGCCGCAGAGCGTTCACCGCCGATGCAGGCAGCGACAACCCCTCGTCCACCTCCGCGGACGCCTTTACGCAGCGGTAAGGCGTTCCGCCGGTTTTCTGGAGCCTGGCGCAAAAATCGTCAACGGTAATGGCTCGAGTCCTTGCGTTCTCCGGAACAGGACCGGTCACAGAAACGGCGTGTCCGGCTTCATCCTGGACGGTAAGCGAACAAGGCAAGCCGCGTTTCACCGCGCCGCGGAACGAAATGGCGGCCCGTCTTTCCGTCCGAGCTTCCAAAAGCGTGTCTGGTTCCCGGGCATTTTCCGGGCGTATGCCAAACATATCCGAGCCATGTGTCCCGTGCCAGTATGCGTCGGTGAAGCCGGAACGGGAAAAGGCTTCTTCCAGAAGCGCCTGTTCATCGGCAGTTGGTTCACGCTGTTCTTCCAAGAGCCGGGCATAAATCCCGACAACGGTTCCAACGTAAGAGGGCCGGCGCATCCGTCCTTCGATTTTGAGGCAGGCAGCACCCATCTGGGTCAGTTCGCCCAAATGCCCGGCAAGGCAGTTATCTTTCAGGCTCAAAGGAAACCGCGTTCCAGCGGCCTCGTTGACGCCGTAAGGCAGACGGCAGGGCTGCGCACAGCGTCCGCGGTTGCCGGAGCGTCCTCCAATCAAGGCGCTCATCGCGCACTGACCGGAGTAGCACATACAAAGCGCCCCATGGACAAAGACCTCGATTTCAGCGGGACAATTCTTGCAAATCACGGCAATATCGTCGCCGGAGCACTCCCGGGCCAAAACCACCCGCTGACAGCCATCAGCAGCGGCCTCCCGGGCACCGCCGGAGGTAAAGAGGCTCATTTGGGTACTTGCGTGGAGCGGAAGGTCGGGGAACATTCGGCGCAGCAGAAAAAAGAGGCCCCAATCTTGAACGAGAACGGCGTCGACGCCAAGCCGGCAGGCCTGCCGGGCGGTTTCCACAGCGGAAGGGAGTTCGCGGTCCGAGAGCAAAATATTCAAGGTCAGAAAAACTCTGACGCCCCGGACGTGGCAATCGGAGACGGCCTGAGCGAATTCGTCTTCGGAAAAATTTTGCGCGCCGCGCCGGGCGTTAAAGGACCCCCAGGCGAGGTAAACGGCATCTGCGCCATGCTCCACGGCAGCGCGGAGGGCGTCAGGAGACCCGGCGGGGGCAAGCAGTTCAGGTTTCATTTTTTCAAATTCCTGGTATCAAGCCGCTGTTGGAGGCGAATCACCTTATGTTTCAGGTCCTCGGTCTCGCCCCTGGACTTTTCAACGGCCGTCTGCGCCCGGACAAGGGCATCCTGAAGGGAAGCGCGTTCCTTTTGGGCCTGTTCGGCCTCCTGCTGCAAGCGGGCGATTTCGCTCTGAAGGGTCTGCAGTTCGTCCTGAGCTTTTGCGGCCTCCTCCCTGGCGCGGTCGAGATCGCTTTCCAGACCGGAAACCTGTTCCTGGGCCCTGGCAGCTTCCTCCTGAAAGCCGGCGGATTGTTTTTTCAGTTCATTGACACGGCTTTGCAGTTTCGAGGCTTCATTCTGTGAGCGAACAATTTCACGCCGGAGGTCGGCGGATTGGCTTTTGTTTTTGGAAGCCTCATCGACATAGCTTTTCAGCTGACGCCGGAGTTGTTCGGCAGCGGCCTGAGCTTTGAACAGCTCATCGGCAATATTGGCAGCGGTAAGAACGGCGGCGTCCGTACGTCCAACCTTGCTTGCGGAAAGGATTTCCTCCATTTTTTCCCCGACGTAAGCGCCGATTTTGTGCATATAAGCAGCGGATTCATCCGCGACGAAGGTGTATTCCGCGCCGCAGATGGTGACGGCTACATGATTTGCCATACAAGGGAACCTCCTTCAAAAAAAGTAAAGCGGGCAATACCGCTGGATTTTACAGGCACCAGTATAACATACCCGGAGAGGGGTTGCCAGAAAAAAACGGCAGATTTTTTTGAAATTTTACAATTTTCCGGGAAGACGGAGAAAGAAGCGTGCAGAGGAGCGCAATCGGGGCGTGGAAATCTTGACAAAGGGGACGGTTGCACGTATAATGAATTTGTGCAATAGGAAGGATTTCCCCGGCGGAAGGGCACGGAATATTGTCAAAGTGAATAAGGAGGAGCAGTACAATGGACTTCATGAAGGAATATGAGAAATGGATCAGCAGCCCGGCGCTGAACGAGGCGGAGCGGGCCGAGCTGGAAGGCATCCGGAACGACGCGAAAGAGATTGAGTCCCGGTTTTACGGGCCGCTTGAGTTTGGCACGGCGGGCCTGCGGGGCACGATGGCGGTTGGCCTGCATAATATGAATATTCACGTTATCCGCTGGGCGACGCAAGGCTTTGCGGATGTGATTTCCGCCGAAGGCGAGGAAGGAAAGAAGCGCGGCGTAGCGGTCTGCATGGACTGCCGGAATCACTCCATGGAGTTTGCCCGTGCGGCGGCGGAGGTCTGCGCGGCGAACGGCATTCACGTTCGGATTTTCGATGAGCTGCGTCCCACGCCGGAATTGAGCTTTGCCGTGCGGGAATATCATTGCCAGGCGGGCATTAACGTTACCGCGAGCCACAACCCGAAGGAGTACAACGGCTATAAGGTATACTGGGAAGACGGCGCGCAGCTTCCGCCGCATCACGCCGACGCAATTGCGAAGCGTCTGGGCGAGATTGACATTTTCAACGATATCAAGCGCATGGACTACGACGAGGCCGTAAAAGCGGGCATGATCGAGGTTCTGGGCGCAGAGACCGACGAAAAGTTCCTGGCGAATGTCGAGGGACAGGTGATTGACCGTGCGGCGGTGGAAAAGGTGGCGGACAGCTTCAAGATGGTTTACACGCCCTTCCACGGCACAGGGCATAAGCTGATTCCGGAGGCCCTCAAGCGTCTGGGCGTGAAGAATCTGATTTGCGTACCGGAACAGATGGTGATTGACGGCGATTTCCCGACGGTAAAATCGCCGAACCCGGAGAATCCGGAGGGCTTCTATCTGGCGGTGGATCTGGCGAAGAAAGAGGGGGCGGACTTCATTCTGGGTTCGGACCCGGACGCGGACCGCGTAGGCATCATGATTCGCACCCAGGACGGCGAGTTCAAGGTCATCACGGGCAACCAGACGGGCGTGCTGCTGCTGGACTACCTGATCGGCGCGAAGAAGCGTACAGGCACCATGCCGGAGAAGCCGGCAGCGCTGAAAACCATCGTGACAACGGAAATGGCCCGCAAGGTAGCGGAGGTGAACGGCCTCCAGTGTTACGACACATTCACGGGCTTCAAGTTCCTCGCAGAAAAGAAGGATAAGCTGGAACACGCCAATGAAGGCACGGTGATTTTCTCCTACGAGGAATCGTACGGCTATATGCTGGGCGATTACGTCCGGGACAAGGACGCCGTAACGGCGGCGCAGGCTCTGACGGAAATGGCGGCATGGTATGCTGGCCAGGGTCTGACCCTTGCAGACGCTTTGGCGGCGCTGTATGAGAAGTACGGCTATTACGCGGAGCATACATATAATCTGGTGATGCCGGGTCTGGACGGCCTGAAGGACATGGCGAAGCTGATGGCGGGCCTGCGGGACAATCCGCCGGCGGAAATTTCCGGCGTAAAGGTGCTGCAGTTCAAGGACTACAAGGATGGTTCCGTCGTGGAGTGCGCCACAGGCGCACGGAGCGCTATGGAGCTTTCGGGTTCGAACGTGCTGCGCTTTGAGATGGCGGACGGCACGTCTGCAATTGTGCGCCCCTCCGGCACAGAGCCGAAGATCAAGGTATACATCCTGACCCAGGGCAAGGACGCCGCGGACGCCCAGGCGAATCTGGACAAGTACGGCAAATGGGTTGCCTCCCTGCAAAAATAAGGATATAAGAACAAGCGCCCCGTCGGTCTGACGGGGCGCTGTTTTGTGCAGATGGAGGACCTCACCCGGCGGCGTTCGGGAAAATCGTTTCAATTTCGAGGGATTGATAAGGGATTTCCAGTTCGTTCGCGTCCTGGAGGTAAGGGGAAATCCAGGCTTGATATTCGGCGTCGTCCACGGTTTGACCGTAATTGGACCAGGACCAGTTGTCGGTCAGGATGAAATAGACAAAACCGTTTTCGTCGGCGTCGATGTCGGCGGGAAAATCTCCCCAATCGGAGGAGTGTTCAGCAACCTCCCGGCTCCAGCCGTCCACGGAAGCGACGCAGGCATAAGAATCGGTGTCGGGCTGGTATTGGTACAGGGTATAAGGCCAGAGCTTTTCACCGGAAAGCCCCTGGTTATGGGACCAGCCCGCGAGAATCACGCCATTGTCGTAGAAGGTAAGGGCAGGAAACTCCGCGAACTGCTGACGGAAGGTTTGCGATTCCGCGTCGTAATCGTAGATCAATTCCACCATATAGGCCATAGCGGTTTGTTCATACTTCAAAAACAGTTCCTCGCGCCCGTCGCCGTCCACGTCGAAAACGGCGTAATCAATCCTGCCGCTGGGAACTTCCAACGGTTCATCGCCATCCGGGAAGCGTCCGGTTTGGCAATAGGCTTCAATGGCGTCTGCAAAAGCGGCGGACAAGCCGTTCCGGTCGAAATCAACCGGGCTTCCATAAGGAGAATCCGGCGTCTTTGTATCCGGCGAGCTGGTGGCTGCCGGGAAAGAATCTTCCGTATTTTCGGGAGCGGAACAGGCCGTCAGACCTTGCAGCATTCCAAGGACAACGAACCCGGCAAGCAGTCCGGAAAGATAACGTTTCAAATGGAAACCTCCTTCAAACAAGTGGACAATCAGTCTTGGGAATCAATGTGGTTTTGGATACGCTGCATAATCATTTCGAGGGCCACGAGATTGTGACCGCCCTCCAGAACGATGATATCGGCGTATTTCCGGGAAGGCTCGACGAACTGTTCATGCATGGGCTTAACAGTGGTCAAATACTGCGACACCACGGACCGCAGCGTTCGACCGCGTTCCTCTACGTCCCGGAGGGCGCGGCGGAGGATGCGTTCATCGGCATCGGTTTCCACGAAGATTTTGATATCGAGCAGCTCCCGTAAAGCGGGGTCCTGGAAAATCAGAATCCCCTCAACAATGAGTACCTTAGCAGGCTGAATGAGAATGGTTTCATCGGTCCGGTTATGATCGACGTAGGAATACACCGGGCAGCGGATCGCCTCGCCATTCCGGAGCTGTTTCAAATGACCAACCAAAAGGTCGGTATCGAAGGCGTCCGGGTGGTCATAATTCTGCAAGGCGCGTTCCTCGTAAGTTTTGCCGACCTGTCGTTTGTAATAGCTGTCATGTCCCACCACGGCGACATTTCCGCCGAAGTGATCTTTCAGGTGTTGAGTAAGAGTAGTTTTTCCGGAGCCGGTACCTCCGGCAATGCCGATCATGATGGTTTTCATAGACGTAAAACCCCCGTTTTTTCCGCAATACGTCGAAAGTGTACGGCTTCATTATAAAGGGAGGGATTGGAAAAAGCAAGAAAAACGCGAAATTTTCAAAAAATTGACGGCCCTGGTCTTGACTGTTTCCCGAAAAGCCGATATGATGGTATGCGTGATTTTAACGTTACGCGCAGGCTAAGCCTGCTGCTCAGGATATACGGAAACAAAAAGGAACGTAGGAGGTTTCTTATGGCAATGAAGCGCTGCCCGGTTTGTGGGGAAAAATTTTCAGATACGTATAAAAACTGTCCATTCTGCGAGGAGGAAGCCTACTGGGATGAGGAAGAACCCCGGCGTCCTGCGCCCCGCAGCGGACGGAAGTCCGCCCATGGCCTGCAATATAACCTGATCACGCCGACGCTGATTGTATTGATTTTGATTATGGCATTACTGCTGGTGTATCTGCTGTACGGCGACAAAATCGCGCAGAGACTCGGCGGCGATGAGCCGGACCTGCCAGGTACCGTCGAGCCGCAGGAACCGACGCCGGGCGGTCCGACCGCCACGGACCCGGACACGACAGACCCGGATACGTCCGACGGCCCGGACACATCGGACCCGGATACAGAAACGGACCCGAATCCGAACCCGAACGCATCGGATGATCCGGATACAACGGACACGCCGGGCACATCGGGCAATGGAAACGGCGTAATGCCGGAGGGCCCGGACACGACGAACCCGCCAACCAGCTCGAACGGGGCGTCCACGAGCGATACAAGTTATTCGGTAGCGGCGAAGCTGCCCGACGGCCTGACGCTGAACAAAACAGATTTCACGGAAAAGGTTTCCAGCGCGGCGGTGCAGCTCCGGGTATCCGGCGGCAATGGCTCTTATACGTGGATCAGTGAAAATCCGTCCATTGCGTCGGTGGACAGCAACGGCAAAGTGACGATGGTTTCCGCGGGCACGACAAACGTGCTGGTCACGGACGGTTCCAGAAAAGCGATTTGCATTGTCCGTGTAAAGGGCGGAAGCGCAACGTCTTCCGGCACGACGCAGAAGCCCGCAGGCTCCGGCTCCAGCAGTTCGAGCGGATCCAGTGGTTCCGGCAGCGCGACACTGAACAAAACCGATTTTACCCGCACGGTAGCCGAAGGTTCCGTACAATTGAAGGTTTCGGGCGTAACATCCTCGATCACGTGGAGCAGTTCGAACACGAGCGTTGCGACAGTTTCCGGCAGCGGTCTGGTGACGCCCGTCGGGAAAGGGCAGGCGACAATTACGGCGTCCTGGAACGGGCAGTCCCTCACGTGTATTGTGCGCGTTCCCGGCTGACGCTTGTTACAAGGTGAACACGGCAGGGAGGATTTCCAATAAATCCAACAAGAATCCCCTTGCAATCTGGGGAAGAGTCGCATATAATAGGATTGTCCAAATTTTCACGATTGGATTTGGATGGCGAACTACCCGGGCAGCCGCCCGGTGAATATGGAGGATTTACTTATGAGAGGCGTACACAGCGCAGTGGACGATATTCGCCGCACCGTATTCAAGGAGGTCGCGAAGCTGGCCTATGACGAAGGCGATCTCACCCGGGTGAACCTGATACCATATAAAATGATACAAGGCGACGTGGCAAAGCACCGTCATGACGTGTTTCTGGAGCGTGCGATTGTCAAGGAGCGCGTCCGGCTGGCGCTGGGCATGAGCATGATGGGGGATCAGCTTCCGATTTCGGCGACGATTGACGAAGCGGCCACGGACCAGAAATATTTTGAAAATCCGCTGGTAAATATTATTCCGTTTGCCTGCAACGCCTGTCCGCCGAAGCAGATTCGCATTACGGACAGCTGTCAGGGCTGTATTTCACACCCGTGCATGAACGTGTGCCCGAAGGACGCGATTTACCTGGACAAGGACAAGCACTGTCACATTGATCAAGACAAGTGCATCAAGTGCGGCAAGTGCTATAACCAGTGCCCGTATCGTGCGGTGTCGAAGATTGAGCGGCCCTGCGCGGCGGCGTGCGGCATGGATGCCATTGAGTCTGACGAGCTGGGCCGTGCAAAGATCAACTATGACAAGTGCGTTTCCTGCGGCATGTGTCTGGTGAACTGCCCCTTCGGCGCGATTGCGGACAAGAGCCAGATCTACCAGGTGATTTCGGCGATCAAGAAAAATCAGGAAGTCATTGCGTGTGTAGCGCCTGCATTTGTGGGGCAGTACGGCAAGGACGCGACGCCGGCGAAGCTGAAAGCGGCCATGAACGTTCTGGGCTTTTCGGACGTGGTAGAGGTAGCCATTGGCGCGGACCTGTGCACGGTAGAGGAAGCGAAGGATTTTTTGGAGGAAGTGCCGTCGAAGCAGCCCTGGATGGGAACGTCGTGCTGCCCGGCGTGGAGCGTGATGGCGAAAAAGCTCTATCCGGAATTTGCGGAATATATTTCCATGGCCCTGACGCCAATGGTAATCACGGCGCGTATGGTCAAGAAGGACCGTCCAAACGCGCGGATTGTGTTTATCGGGCCTTGCTCTGCGAAGAAGCTGGAAGCGAACCGCCGGACAATTCGTTCGGATGTGGACTTTGTGTTGACGTTCGAAGAACTGCAAGGAATGTTCGATGCGAGGGACATCGATTTTGCGAAGCTGGAAGCCAATCCCGAGGACAACATGGACGAAGGCACCGGCATGGGCCGTGGCTTTGCGGTTGGCGGCGGCGTCGCAGCGGCGGTGGTCGAGGCCATCAAGCACATCGACCCGGACCGCGAGGTCAAGATTGAATACGGCGACGGCTTGAAGAACTGCCGGAAAATGCTGGCAATGGCGAAAGCCGGAAAGCGTGACGGCTACCTGCTGGAAGGTATGGGCTGTCCTGGCGGCTGTGTTGCCGGCGCAGGTACGATCCGGCCTGTGAAGGAAAGCACGGCAACGGTGGAGAAATTCAAGAACGAAGCGTCGGAGATGAGCTGCACAGCGAGTCCGTACCTGGACCGGCTGCATGAGGTCGAGGAACGGGACGGCCAGTAAGCAATGGCCGAAGCATATACCATGCGGGTAATCGCCCATGTGCGGAGCGATTTTTCCAGCAAATTCGGCATACCCCGCCAGAGCGGGCTGGTGCCCGCATTAGAAGCGGATGTAGTATTTGAGCCGGGGTTCCGGAACCCGGACGCCCTTCGGGGCCTGGAAGGCTTTTCACATCTCTGGCTGGTCTGGGTATTTGACCGGGCGGTGCGGGACCAATGGTCGCCCACCGTCCGGCCGCCCCGCCTGGGAGGCAACACGCGTTTAGGCGTGTTCGGGACACGTTCGCCGTTTCGTCCGAACCCGGTAGGACTGTCGGCGGTGGAGCTGGCAGGCATTGAGGAGACGGCAGATGAAGGACCGGTTCTGCACATCCGCGGCGCGGATTTAATGGACGGCACACCGGTTTTGGATATCAAGCCGTATTTGCCCTATGCGGACAGTATTCCGGAGGCCGTGGGAGGTTTTGCGTCGGTTCCTGCGGGGGCGACGCTGGAAGTGGAGATTCCGCAGGCGCTGCTGGAACGGGTTCCTCCGGAGCGCCGGGAGGCCCTGCGGGGCGTACTGGCGCTGGACCCCCGTCCTCGTTACCAGGAGGACCCGAAACGCGTTTATGGCTTTGGTTTTGGGGGTCTGGAGGTCCGCTTCACCGTAGAGGGAAAGCGTCTGACGGTACGGGATATCAAGACGGATTTTTAACTGGAAAAATGCTTCCTTTTACCGTTTCTGACGCCACACTGGTGAGGTTTTCTATGAACTCAAAAAGCAAATTATGCATGGAAAATGTATAAAAAGCTGGGATTTGAAATAATCGCCGAGAATGATGAAAAGAATATATCATGCTTTGCCGTTTGCATTAAAGAGACAACTTCTGGTTATCGGGCAGTTACCCACATTGGGTAACTGCCGTTTGACCGCGGTCCAATTGTTCCCAAAATCGGGAACAGAAAAAAGTCGGAAAAATTTTAGAAAACCCCTTGACAAACCGAAAAAAATTTGCTAAAATTCTCACTGTTCTCGCGGGCATAGCTCATCTGGTAGAGCGCCACCTTGCCAAGGTGGAGGTAGCGAGTTCGAGCCTCGTTGCCCGCTCCAGGCTTTGAAATATCCTGCTTGGCGTGTACCGGGCAGGGTATTTCTTTACCTCCGGTCTATCCCGGGAGGGATGGGCGCAAGAGGGGCCAGTGTGTTCCATTTGTGTTTTCCTTTCCTCCATTTTTCCCTTTTGAGGCTCTGCCGCGTGCGGAGCGCCCCCTGTCTTGGACAGGGGGATTTTTTTATTCCGCAGGATTTTTCGCCGGAGGATGAAAGTGCTGCCAGACGGCTTCCGCCTGGGCCTGGGGCACAACGGCCGCCAGGGCGTCCACATCGGCCTCACGAATGGCCTTGATGGTGCCGAAATGCTTTCGGAGCGCGTCGCGGCGTTTTGGCCCGACGCCAGGGATACCATCCAAGGCGGAACGCATGGTACTTTTGCTGTGGCTCTCGTGGTGATAGGTGATGGCAAAGCGGTGGGTCTCCTCCTGAATTTGACCGATCAGGGCAAAGACTGCCTGATGGTTTACGATACCGATTTCCCGTCCATCGGGGGTAATGAGGGCGCGGGTCCGGTGCCGGTCGTCCTTGACCATACCGAATACGGGCACAGAGACACCGTAGGACTGCACCACGGAGAGGGCCGTCTGGGCGTGTACCTGACCGCCGTCGATGAGGAATACATCCGGCAGAGGGAGGAATTTTTCGTCGCCGTCCGCGGCCCGCTGGAGCCGCCGTTGAATCACTTCCCGCATGGAGGCATAGTCGTCAGGGTGGCCGTCGAGTTCTTTGATCCGGAAGCGCCGGTAAGCGCTTTTCAGGGGCCGTGCGCCGCTGTATACCACCATAGAGGCCACAATGTCACTGCCGCCGGTGTTGGAGATATCGAAGGACTCCAGGCGTTTTGGCGGCGCAGGGAGGTCCAGGAGCTTTGTGAGCAATTCCAGGGTGTGGGCGGTACGTTCCTCTGCGGTGGTAGCGCGTTCAGCCTCCTCCGCGGCGTTTCGCTGAGCCATGGCGCGCAAGTCCGCTTTTTCGCCTCTTTGGGGGACATGAACCCAGACCTTATGTCCGGCCCGTTTGGTAAGAACGGCAGACAAGTTTTCGCAATAGCCTTCGGTTTCATAGGGCAAAAGGATTTCGTGGGGGAGAATTGCGCGGGGGAGGTAAAACTGTGAAGTCAAAGCGGATAACATTTCCTCTTCGTTTTCCTCCATCGGAGCGGTAAAGATTTCAGTTTCACGTCCTGCGAGGCTGCCGTTTTCCATATGAAGAATGGCGTAGCAGCACTTCCCTGCGCCGCGGTAAAGGCCCCAGATATCGGTATCGGCGCAGAGTCCGGCGATTACGGTTTGTTTTTTGCTCAAGGCGCTGATCGCGTTGATGCGGTCCCGGAGGGCGGCAGCCTGTTCAAAGTGGAGCGCTTCGGCTTCGGCCTCCATTTCGCTGGACATTTCCTGTAAAAGCTGTTTTGCCTTGCCCTCGAGCATCTGGCAAGCCTGACGAATCCGCCTATTATATTCTTCGGCAGACATTTCAGGGCGGCAGAAGCCGTCACAGCGGCCCATATGAAAGTTGAGGCAAGGGCGTTCTGCGCCGACATCGCGAGGAAAGCGGCGGTTGCAGGTAGGGAGATGCAAGGCGGCACAAACGGCGTCAAGGGCCTGACGGGTTTCGAAGCGGCCGCCGAAGGGGCCGAAGTATTTCGCGCCATCGTTGGCCCATTTGTGGACCATAGAGAACCGGGGATAAGTTTCCCGGGAAAGGCGAACGAAGGGATAGCCCTTGTCGTCTTTGAGCAGGATGTTGTAGCGGGGCATATGGCGTTTAATGAGGGAATTTTCCAGCACAAGCGCTTCGAACTCACTGGAAACGAAGATCGTGTCGAAGTGATCGACCTGTGAGACCATTTGGCGTGTTTTGCCGGAATGTGAAGCGCTGTCCTGGAAGTACTGGCTGACGCGGTTTTTAAGTTTTTTGGCCTTTCCGACATAGATTACCTTTCCGCTGGCGTCCATCATTAGATAGACTCCGGGTAAAAGGGGCAATGCCCCTGCCTTCTCCCTCAACTCATCCCTTTTCAAAAAAATCCTCCTTTCACCGCTTCCCAGCGGCGCGGGGCGCGCCTCGCGGCGTTTTATATTCACCTGCGGTGCACGCGGCTTACGCCGCGGGGTGATGGCTTGCCGCTCATCGGCGGCTGGGCAGTTCC
>CANDBG010000067.1 GCA_947382875.1 uncultured Oscillibacter sp.
CTGTGGGCCTGAAGAATGCTCCACGCCAGGGTTTTTTGTCTTCCCTCCGCCGGAGAGAGCGGGGCGTCCCCGCAAAGCGTATTGTTCCTTAGAAACACACCGTTGTCATGTAGGGTTATCATGTCTGGTCCTCCTAATCGTTTCACAGTCTTTTTCAATATACCACGTTGAATCATCATTTGCAATGGCCGATATAAAATTGCAGGGGCGGACACACAGGTCCGCCCTTACGCTCTCTTTTGTCAAATATTTTTCTTAATCGTATTGATCGCGCCCTTTTCCAAACGGGATACCTGCGCCTGGGAGATTCCTACTTCCGCGGAAACCTCCATCTGGGTCTTGCCCTCGTAAAACCGCAGGGACAAAATCCGCCGTTCCCGGTCGTCCAGACGCTTGAACGCATCCTTCAATGCAATCCGGTCCGTCCAGTGCTCGTCCGTGTTCTGTGTGTCCCGCACCTGGTCCATCACGCATACGGCGTCGCCGCTGTCGGAATACACCGGCTCATACAGCGAAACCGGGTCGACAATCGCATCCATTGCAAATACCACGTCTTCCCGCGGAATATCCAATTCTTTCGCAATCTGTTCTACCGTCGGTTCCCGCTGGGTCTGCGAAATGAGCCGTTCCCGCGCCTGCAGCACCTTGTACGCCGTATCCCGCATACTCCGTGACACCCGAATCGCGCTGTTGTCCCGCAAATACCGCCGTATCTCGCCAATGATCATCGGCACGCCATATGTGGAAAATTTTACCGGCTGGTTAATGTCGAAATTGTCAATTGCCTTAATCAGGCCCACGCAGCCTACTTGAAAAAGATCGTCCACATTCTCGCCTCGGCTGGAAAAGCGCTGAATCACCGACAGCACCAAACGTAAATTTCCTTCAATCAGCTGCCGCCTGGCCTCCTGATCGCCCTCCTTTGTGCGGCGGAGCAGCGCCATGGTCTCCTCATTTTTCAGCACCTTCAGCTTGGCGGTGTTCACGCCCGCGATCTCGACTTTTCCCTGCAAAAGACCGCCCCCTCATGAATACTTCCCCGGCGGCCTGCGGCGGATTTCACCGCTCTGCCGCTTTCAAAGACAGTATTTCCGAAGGCGTTTTTTCCTATACAGACAGCTTTTGTCAGATTGTGCGGGGCCGCTCTCCGCTCCTCCCCGCCATGCATAGGACAGCTTCCGTCCTGCATAGGCTTTTCACAGAGAGGTGAGGGCCATGCAATGCAGATTCCGGGACTTCCGGCGCAAGGAAGTCATCAACATCAATGACGGCACCCGTCTGGGGTTTGTGGCGGACGCCGACATCCGGATACCGGAAGGGCAGGTGACTGCAATTATCGTCTATGGGCCCGCCCGTTTTTTCGGCCTGTTCGGGCGTGGGGAGGAATATTATATCCCCTGGGATTGCATTCAGCGGATTGGCGGCGATATCATTCTGATTGACAAACCCTTCCAGCGGCGGGACCCCAAATCCGAACGCCAGCGGCGGCGGAACCTATGAAAAAACGTCCGGCATCTGCCGGACGTTTGTCTGTTTTTGGATGCCAGTATGCAGAAATTTTTATCAAATCCGTCGTCTTACTTTTCCCACTTGCGCGGCGGACCGAAAAGCATCCCGCCAAAGTTGAAAATCAATACGCCGGTCATAATGATCCCACCGCCGATGATCGTTCCGCGGTCCGGCACTTCCCCCGCCAGCAGAAAGCCTAAAACGCTGGTCAAAAGCGGCGTGACAAACATATAGTTGCTTACCTGGGAGGTCTGCTTCGCCTTCGAAAACGCCTTTGCCCAGGAAACGTATGCGGCCGCGCTGCACCCAATGCCTAAAATCATCAGGTAAAACAGCTGAACCGGCGGCGCGGAACGCAGTTCCTGAAACGACTCCCGCGCAAAAACCGACAGCATAAGCGCACCGAAAAAAATGCTGTACGTCGCTGTTTGCAGCGCACTGTAGTTTTTCGTCAGCTTTCGCTGAACCAGATTGTATGCGCTCAACGACAGCGCCGCGAAAAACAGCCAGAAAAGTCCCTTGTTTACTGAAAACACGCTGTTCATCAGCGTAAGAATTGCCACGCCTGCGAATTCCATCACAATCGCCGCCCATTGAAACGGCCGTATCTTTTCATGGAAAATAAGCCAAGTAAGCAGCGCCGTCAGGACGGGCGCCATCGCAACCACCACGCTTCCCGTAGCGGCGGTAACGGTGGCTTGTCCCTGGTTATACGCGATCATGTACAAAAAGAACCCCGTGCCGCCCGAAGCCAGAAACCAAGGGAGGTCCTTCACCCGCGGCAGTTCCATCCTGGACAGCAGCGCCACTGCCAGCAAAACCGCGGATGCAATCAAATACCGCAGAAATCCCAGAGAAAAGGCCGAATAGTATTGCAATGCCAAACGCGTCAAAACGGCGGTCAGGGACCAGAAAAAAATCGATACCCATGCATAGGGATGGAAGCTGTCCAGATATTTCATAAAAAAATCCTCCGGTTCTCTCTTTTTGCCTGCGGCACAAGACGGGTCCGCAAAAACGCGGCCCGTCTTTCCAATTGCCTGTACGAAAATGGCTTTCTTCAGTCCACCAACGCACGATGCAGCGTGTCAATCAGGTCCTCCTGCGAAAAGGGCTTCGCCAGAAATCCTTTTGCGCCAATGGCTTCCGCCTCGTGAATCGTGCCCTCGTAGGCCAGGGACGAAATCATGACAATCCGGGCCTCTGGATGCTCCTCCAAAATGGCCTGGGCCGCTTCCAGCCCGTCAATGCCGGGCATGATGATATCCATGGTCACAAGGTCCGGCTTCAGCTTTTCGTATTGATCAATCGCTGTCTCGCCGTCCGGGCAATAGTCCACCACTTCAAATTCCGTGTCTTCCAAAAGCTGTCGGATTTGCAGCTCGATTGCGCAGGAATCGTCCACAATCATAAGCCGCTTTCCCATAAGGCATCGTTCCTTTCTATTCCGGCAGCGTGTCCGCCGCCTCCATATCTTGCAGATGATGAACCAACTCGGCGTTTCCCGCGCCGTCGCTGGTATAGTGAATGGAAAAATGTTCCTGCCGGCCCTTCGGGATAAACCGTCCTTCGTAGAACCTTGGCCGCTCAAACCGGGCCGGAATCTTTGTTTCCTGGTACATCTGGGACACAATCCGTCCGCACAGCGCGTTGAAATACTCCCTGGAAAACTCCTCCACCTCCCGAGGCGAAACCTCTTCCGACTGCATCATTCTCTGGGTCAGCCGCGTAAAGAGGGACCGTTCCGCACACAAGGATACGCCGGTCCGGTAGCCCCTCTGAAACGACACATACACCGTACAAAGCTCCCCTGCGAGCTTTGTACCGCTCTCCAGAAGGTGAATCCCCGCAGCCCGTTCCGTCACCTCCCGGGCAACTTCATCAAACACCTGCGTCAAACGCTTTTGAGACATCGCCCGATCCATATGGCCTCCCTTTCTCTACGTCAAATGCACTTCCCCCGCAATCAGCGCCGCGATACATTGCTGCGTCTCATGCCGCACGCGGAGCATGGCTTCGCCGATGGTGATTTCCGTACCAGGGTAGACAATGCCGCATTCCATGCGTCCGCTGCCCTGCTTTTTCACGCTGTCCCGCAGCTTTTCCAGGTCCCGCTCCAGCTGCTCCAGACGCATCCGGTCTCCCGAGAGCTTCATCCGCGCACGGGTAATGCGTCCGGCTTTGCCCGGACTCTCCGGCTGAAGCTCAATCCTTTTCAAGTCCTCCTCCTGACGGGTCAGCTGCTGAAGCAGCTCCTCCCGTTCGGAGTCTGAACAGGGCAGACCGCCCAGCGTGATCTGCGTCACCACTTCCGACCGAGACCCGACGATCTTTGCAATGACCTTCCGCGCCGCCCAGACGCGGCCGCCCATGATGGTCCCGCGGCCTGAATTCACTTCTACCGTGCCGTCGCTGTATATCTCGCTGTTGATGATACAATCCGTTTGCAGATTCTCCCGGACGTAAACCCGGCAATTTTCCAGGTATTTGGCAAAAATATTGCGGTGCACCCGGATGGTGGTCTGCTCGCCGCCCAGGATTCCCTTGGCTACGACCAGATCGCCGCCGGCTTCCACGGAACCGCCGGAGACAACGCCGTCAATATGGACGTTGCCCATAGCCCGGACCAGAAAGCCGCTGCATACGTCGCCCTGAATATGTACGTCTCCCAGGAAATTGATGTTGCCCGTGGAATAATCGACGTCGCCGTCAATCTCCATGACCGGCTTGACCTGGTACGTCCGGCCCGTATATTCCACGTTGCCCGCCTGGGACGCAATCAGACTCAGGCCGTCCTCGCTGATTTCCGTGTTGCGCCCCTTGGGCAGCTGCGCCTTGCGGCCATCCTTGGCAGGGAGGTCCTGACCCAGAACGTTCATGCCCGGCTGGCCCTGCGTCGGCGGAACCAGCGCACAGATCTCATCCCCCTGTCCCACGTTCTGCACCAGATTCAGGTTCGTGTAATCGACCCGGTCGTACTCATCCACCTGGAAGTGTTTCTCCACCTTCCGCGCAAACCGTTCAATCACTTTACCGTTTTCACCGTCTATGGCAGCGCGGCCCCGCGCTATGCAAAACAGCTTGAAGTACCGTTCCTTGTCCTGGGGCAGACGGTCCAGAAGGTCCTCGTCCATGCCGAAGATCACGCCGTTCTCCCGCAGGGCGTTATCCAGCAGTTCCCGATCCAGCTCCCGGCCCTCCCCCACCGGCGGACACACCAGCAGCCAGGCCGACAGCTTATCATTGGAAATGTACACCCACGGCAGGGCGTCCAGCAAAGGCGGAGGAGGCGGTTCTTCGCCCTCCTTGACCTTTTTGGGCACGGTCTTGCTCAGGCGGGCGTTGGATGCCGCCGTCAGCGCCTTTTTCAGACGATCCCGTTCCCGCTCCAGGACGTTCGGTTCAAAGACGTCCGCGTCCAGCCGGACGTACGGCTGGGAAACCGGACAGCTGCTTTGGCGGCGGCGCAGGGAGTAGAGTGCATAAAGGGAATGATCCGGGTCCAGGTCCACCAGTCCCAGGTCCCGGGGCGGCGGAGCCGACGGAGCTGACGCCGCCGCTTTGGCAGCTGGTTCCGCGCGCCCGTCGGCTTCCTCCGGACTCGCTTCGATCTCTTTGGACTTCGACAGGTGCGGCAGACGGTTCAGCAATTTTTTCAGGAATGGAAATTTGAATACCATAATTTGACACCTTCTCCCAAGCAGGTCGCGTGATGTGGATTTTTACTTATATCTATTATACTATCAAAATGCTGGAATTGACAAGAAGGAAAGCGGGTTTTTTGTAGATTTTTTATTATATTTCCTTTTTTTGGAAATACAAGGCCCTGAAAAGGACCGCCCGCCAATGGCGGACGGTCCCTGACAATATCTGTAATTGCGCTTATTTCGCCGGAATGACCAGAACCATGCCGATCTGAAGCTCGTTCGCATTCTTCACAACATTCTTGTTGGCCTGGTAAATCAAATTCCACTCGCGGCCCGTTCCATAGAACTGCTGGGCAATGCTCCACAGGCAGTCGCCGGACTTGACCGTATAGGTCGTGCCGCCCGCGGGAACAGTGGGAACATTGGAATCTGTTGCGGGTTTTTCGTTGCCTTCGTTGGACTCCGCAGGACCGGTCTGCTCCTGTACGGGAGGCGCTTCGGTCTCGTCAGGCGCGGGGGCCGGCTCCGGGTCGGGAGCGGGTTCCGCGTCCAGCGCCGGCAGGACGCCTTCCGCACGCAGAGCCGGGCCGTTCAACGCCGCCACGTTGGGCGTGCGGCCGTCCTCCGAGGCGGGAACCGCAAGTTCGCCGGAACGGACCATCTCATAAATCAGGTCCTTCTGCGGGTCGTCCAGATCCGCGCCGACAATTTTCCAGTTGTTGTCGCATTCGGGCATCAGGGGGCCGTCCAGCGCGGCCACATACTCCGTAATCATGTCGCGGACGGCACCGCCCTCGTACACCACGTCCGACTCGCTGATGAGTCCCGCGGACACGAGGCCGCCGTAACGATAGTTATTCAGCGCCAGAACCAATTCTTCCGTATCGCTGAGAGGGCTGCCCTTGTAGGTGACGTTCTGGATGCGGGAGCCTTCCGGCTTGGAAATATCAATTTCGTAATTGACGCCGGCAAACTCGTCGTAGTTGTACATCCGGACATCCGGGCGGAAGCTGATGGTCACGTCGCCGGGCTGGTACTGGTTAAAGAACCCGCCTGCCTGACGCTCCATGATGGCCTTGAGCTGCGCGCCGGTGATTTTTACGCCGTAAAGCGTGTTGTCATACTTGTAAATCTTTACGCTGTCCCGATGCAGGAAGGGGCCTTCCTGGAGGTTGGAGGTGGAGTCGAACAGGGCCGCCAGAGATACGTCGGCATCGGCCTTCTCCATCTGCACCTTGTTCACCAGATCCGTGATGGGGTTGTCCTCGATAATCGCCACGGGAATGCCGGGGAGGAATTCAATGGGGTCCAGGAAAGTCTTGCCCACGGTGCCGACTTCCTTGGAGGCCAGCGCGAGGCTCTTCTCATGCAGTTCCTTGTAACGGGCGGTGAAATCCGGGTCGGGCGTCGCTTCGGCGCAGTCCAGAAGCACGCCTTCCGCTTTTTCCACTTCCCAGCCGCCGTCCTTCTCCGTCAGGGTCAGGGTCACTTTGCCGACATACTGCGCGTTGGAACCGGGTTCCAGCACGGGTATGCCGCCGATGGTTTCCTCAACCTTGGAGTGCGCATGGCCGATGAACAGAGCGTCGATGCGGTCGCCGTACTTCTCAGCAACGGCCTCCATGCCTTCCACGCCATACTCGCCCTCAAGGCCGTAGTGGACGCTGCCAATGATAACATCGGCTTTGCCTTCCAGCTCGTCGAGGATTCTGCCGGTTTCTTCCATGGGGGTGGTGAATGTCATGTTGTCATAGTGGGTCGGATCCGACTTTTCCCACTGGGGAATATGGGGGGCGTCAATGCCGAACACGGCCACTTTCACGCCGTCCACTTCGAAAATATGGTAGGCGTCAATCCAGCGTTTGCCGTCCTTGTAGAAGTTGCCGCCCAGCGTCACGCCCTCGAACTCCTTGATTTCCTTGGTAACGTAGTTGAAACCAAAGTTGAACTCATGATTGCCCAGGGTCCAGGCATCATAGTCCAGATAGTTCATTGCGTCGATGATGGGATTCGGTTCGTCGGCCAGAAACTCCTGGATGTAGTTGGCCTGTGTGGTGTCGCCGGTGTCGATCAGGAGCAGGTCGGGATCTTTTTCCCGTTCCTCCCGGATAATCGCGGCGGCATGGGCCAGACTGGTGCTGTTTTCTTTGTTGGAGGCATAGTCAAAGGGATTGACCATACCATGCAGGTCGCTGGTTTGCAGGATCGTGATGGTCTTGCTCTCGGCTGCGTAAGCAGGGATTGCCAGACTGGCTATCATTACAACAGCCAGCGCCAGGGTCAGGAGACGCTTTGTGACAGATTTCCGCATTATATAACCTCCTTTTCAAATTTCTCCCTCTGCTAATTTCTGGGAGAATTTCATTATACGCTGAATTTCGTCAGAATGCAATACAAAACCGGAATATTCAGGAGAATAATTTGTGAAAAAAACAGGCGGGTTGTTCGAGAAACGGAAAAGGGCCGGAGGCGTTTGCCTCCGGCCCAAAGGGCTTTACAGATGCCAGATATCCTCGTTATACTGCCGGATGGTCCGGTCGGAGGAGAAAAAGCCGGACTTCGCAATGTTTACCAGCATTTTCTTCGCCCAGGCGGTCCGGTCGCCGTAGTCGGCGAGGGCGCGGTCTTTCGCCTCGATGTAGGCATGGAAGTCGGGGAACGTCATGAAATAGTCCTTTCCCGCAAGCTCCTTGTGCAGACGCTTCAATTCTCTGCGGCTTCCAATCGCCAGAATCTCCGGGCCAGTGATAAAATCCACACAGCGGCGAAGTTCCGGGTCGTTTTTATAGTATTCCTTGGCCTTGTAGTCCTCCGCGTCGTAATGGGCGATGACCTCCTGACTGGACTGACCGAAAATGTATATGTTTTCGTCGCCCACCAGGTCGCGAATCTCGACGTTCGCGCCGTCGAGGGTTCCCAGTGTTACCGCGCCGTTGAGCATGAACTTCATGTTGCCGGTGCCGCTGGCCTCCTTGGACGCCAGAGAAATCTGTTCCGAAATATCGCAGGCCGGAATGAGCTTTTCCGCCGCCGTTACGTTGTAGTTCTCCACCATGACCACTTGCATATAGGGTGAAACCGCCGGGTCGTTTCGGATCAGCTCCTGGAGGCAGAGAATCAGGTGAATAATGTCCTTCGCAATGGTATAGGCGGGAGCGGCTTTCGCGCCGAAAATGTACGTGACCGGCTGTGCAGGCAGCCTGCCCTCCTTGATTTCCAAGTATTTGTGGATAATATACAGCGCGTTGAGCTGCTGGCGTTTGTACTCATGCAGCCGCTTGCTCTGGATATCGAACACGCTGGACACGTCCACCTCTACGCCCGTGTTTTGCAGAATGAAATCTCTGCATGCCTCTTTTGCACCGGCTTTGATCTCCAAAAGACGATTCAAAACCGCCGGGTCGTTCTGGCAGTCCAGCAGACGCTCCAGGGCAAAGGCGTCCTTTTTGAAGTCCTCGCCGATCAGGGACGTGAGGTATTCCGTCAGAGGACGGTTACACGCCAGCAGCCAGCGGCGGAAGGTAATGCCGTTGGTTTTGTTGTTGAACTTCTCCGGATACACGTCGTAAAACGCCTTGAGCGTGCTCGTTTTCAAAATGTCCGTATGCAGCGCGGCCACGCCGTTGATGGAAAAGCCGTAATGGATATCCATATGGGCCATATTGACGAGATTCGTTTTTTCGTCGATGATGGCGAGCGTTTTTTCGTCGGGGTATTTTTCCTTCATTGCGGCATCCAGTTTTTGGATAATCGGCACCAGCTGGGGTACGGCGTCCTCCAAATCGGAAACCGGCCACTTTTCCAGAGCTTCCGCCATGATTGTATGGTTCGTGTAAGCGCAGACCCTGGACACCACGCTGCTGGCTTCCTCAAAGGAGAGGCCCCGGGCCGTCAGGAGACGAATGAATTCCGGAATAATCATACTTGGGTGTGTGTCGTTGATCTGCACGACGGCGTACTCCGGCAGGTCATGGAGCGTACAGCCGCGTTTTTCCGCTTCCTGCAAAATGTACTGTGCCGCGCTGCTCACCATGAAATACTGCTGGTAAATCCGCAGACGTTTTCCGGCGGCGTCGCTGTCGTCGGGGTAAAGGAACAGCGTTAAATTGTGCAGAATATCGTGCTTATCAAAGGAAATTCCCTTTTCCACGATGGATTCATCCACAATTTCCGTGTCAAACAGATGCAGACGGATCGGGTCGCTGTGATAGCCCGAAATGTCCATATCGTACAGCACCGATTTCAGCGAAAAGCCCCGGAAAGGCACCGTAAACGTCACATCGGTCGGCAGCAGCCAGCCTTCCTTTTCAATCCAGGGGTTCGGCACTTCGCATTGCTTGTGCTTCTGAAATACCTGCTGGAAAAGTCCCAGATGGTAATTTAGTCCGATGCCCTCGCCCGGAAGCCCCAACGTGGCAATGGAGTCCAGGAAGCACGCCGCCAGTCGGCCCAGTCCGCCGTTACCCAGGGACGGCTCCGGTTCCACATCTTCGATCTCCGCCAGAGACTTCCCGTTTTCCGCCAGAAATGCAGAAACCTCCTCATATATGCCCAGATTGATGAGGTTGTTGGAAAGCAGCTTGCCCAACAGGAATTCCGCTGAGATATAATAGAGGCGCTTTTTGGCCTCCGGACGGCTCTTTCCGGCAAGCTGTTCTTTCGTATACGTCAGAAGCGCCGCATATAACTCCTCATTCGTACACTCCGTGCAGTCCTTCTCGTACAGCTTGGCAATCAGATCCTTCAACGCTTGCATGAAACATTCTCCCTTCGCCCGCCGGCAGGCCGGCAAAAATTTCCGTCTTCTCGGGTATGCCGAAATTATACCACCCGCCAGCGGAAAATACAACTATATTCTTCCCCCTGGAATGTATGGCATTGCAGGGGCGAACCTATGTGTCCGCCCTTCCTTTTCATATGCTATTTCCTCAGGGATGCAGCCGAATATAAACCGCCCGCCGCAAGACGGAAATGCCCTTTCTCTCTAACCTGGACATTCGCTGAAAAAGGGCGGACACGCAGGTTTATTTTTATGATAAAAGCTCTAATCAGGACGCTCCATTTCCCCCTTGCAGCCGTATAACCATTATTGTACAAAAGATCTTGTCAATCAACTCCGACTTTTTCACCGCGTTTTTTGTCAACTCGCACAGAAAAGCTCACAAATCTTTGTCAAAATTCTAACTTTTATTGACTTCTTTCTCTGTTTCCGCCATAATAAAGATACCAAATCATGGCGGGACTGGTCAGCCTGACGGCAGACCAGACCTCAAACAATGAAGAAAGAAGTGAGAGAATGAGCAGACTGGAAGTCAAGACACCCGGGCAGGCTCAGGCGGTGGTGGAACAGCTCTACCGCAACATGGAACGGCGGATTGCCGCCAGCCCCCCGGGACTGTGCCCGGTGGATATGGCACTGAACTTTTTGAACCTCTGCCGCGCCCAAACCTGTGGTAAATGCGTCCCCTGCCGGGTGGGCCTCACCCAGCTTTCCAACATGATCGGCGAGGTCCTGGACGGCGAGCCGAAACTCAATATCATCGACCGGATCGAAAACACCGCCCAGGTCATTGTCGACACCGCCGACTGTGCCATCGGCATTGACGCGGCAAACCTTGTTCTCCTGGGTCTCAAGGGCTTCCGGGACGACTATGAGGAACACATCCTGCATCACCGCTGCCTCGGCTCCCTGAAAAACCCGGTGCCCTGCGTGGCGCTGTGCCCGGCAGGGGTGGATATTCCCGGATACATCGCCCTGGTCAACGAGGACCGCTGCGCCGACGCCGTGCGTCTCATCCGCAAAGACAATCCCTTCCCCACAGCCTGCGCCTACATCTGCGAGCATCCCTGCGAAGCCCGCTGCCGCCGGAATATGGTAGACGACGCGCTCAACATCCGCTGTCTCAAGCGGTACGCCGTGGACAACGCGGGGGACGTCCCACAGCCCAGGCCTGCCAAGGCTACCGGCAAATCCGTTGCCATTGTCGGCGGCGGCCCCGGCGGACTCTCCGCCGCTTACTACCTCGCTCTGATGGGTCACAAGGTCACGGTCTACGAACGGCAGAAGCAGCTCGGCGGCATGATGCGCTATGGCATTCCCAGTTACCGCTTTCCCCGGGAAAAGCTGGACGCGGAAATCGCCTCCATTCTCTCCCTTGGCATCGAGGTCCATACGGGCGTCAACGTAGGCGAGGACATTACATACAGTCAATTGAAGCAGGGTTATGACTGCCTGTATATCTCTATCGGAGCGCACACCGACAAAAAGACCGGTATTGAGGGCGAAGACAGCGCGGGCGTTGTATCTGCCGTGGAGCTGCTGCGGCACATCGGCGACGACGAAATGCCCGACTTCACCGGTCAGCACGTCGTCGTAATCGGCGGCGGCAATGTGGCCATGGACGTAACCCGTTCCGCCATTCGCCTGGGCGCGGAAAAAGTGACCTGCGTCTACCGCCGCCGTCTGGACGACATGACCGCCCAGCGGGAGGAGGTCGAGGGCGCCATTGCCGAGGGCGCCGAAATTCTGACGCTCCAAGCGCCCCTGCGCATCGAGGCCGACGAAAACGGTCACGCCGCCGCGCTCTGGACGCGTCCGCAGATCATTGGCGAAATCGACAAGGCGGGCCGTCCGCGGCCCAACACCGCCTCCGTGGAACCCCTGCGGATTCCGGCGAATACCATTATCGTCGCCATCGGCCAGGGCATTGAGAGCCGCGGCCTGGAACAGACGGGCATCAAAATTCAGCGGGGCGGCGCACTGCTGGCCGATTCCAGCACGCAGCTGCCTGACATGGTGGGCGTTTTCGCGGGCGGAGACTGCGTAACCGGCCCGGCCACGGTCATCCGGGCCATTGCCGCCGGTAAGGCCGCCGCCGCCAACATCGACGAATATCTGGGCTTCCGTCACGAAATTGAAGCGGAAGTAAAGGTCCCCACTCCCCGCTGTACGGACCTGCGGCCCCGCGGCCGGGTCAACGCTACCGAGCGGGACGCCTCCGAGCGAAAGGGCGACTTCCAGTGCATCGAATGCGGCATGACCAGCGAGGAGGCCGGACAGGAATCCTCCCGGTGTCTGCGCTGCGACCACTTCGGTTACGGAAACTTCAAGGGAGGACGTGTGGATAAATGGTAAACTTTACGATCAACGGGCGGGAACTCTCCGCCGCCAAGGGCACCACCATTCTGGACGCCGCCCAGAAAGCCGGAATTCCCATTCCGCATTTGTGCTTCCTGAAAGAGATCAACGAAATTGCCGCCTGCCGCCTCTGCGTGGTGGAGGTGGAGGGTACGGAACGTCTGGTTCCAGCCTGCAACACTGCGGTAGTGGAGGGGATGGTCATTCATACGAATTCGCCCCGGGTCCGACAGGCGCGGAAGACAAACCTCCGGCTGATTCTCTCCCAGCACAATTCGAACTGCACCGTCTGCGTCCGCAGCGGAAGCTGCGAGCTGCAAAAGCTGTCTCACGACCTGAATATCCATTATCAGCCTTATCCGGTCCAGCCGGAACGGGCGGAAATTGACCTGAGCGTTCCGATTGTCCGGGAGGCCAGCAAGTGCATTAAATGCATGCGCTGCGTGCAGGTCTGCGACAAAATCCAGGGTATGAATATCTGGGACGTGGCGGGCACCGGCTCCCGGACCACTGTGGACGTGAGCTACAACCGCCGCTTGAAAAACACCGACTGTACCTTCTGCGGACAGTGCGTCACCCACTGTCCGACCGGCGCGCTGACGGTCCGGGACGACACGAACAAGGTTCTCTGGGCCTTGGCCGACCCGGAAGTGACTACCGTGATTCAGGTGGCTCCGGCGGTACGCGTGGCGTGGGCGGAGTCCTTCGGCCTCACGCCGAAACAGGCTTCCACCGGCCGCATGGTTGCCGCGCTGAAGCGCATCGGCTTCGACTACGTTTTCGACACCAACTTCGCCGCCGATTTGACCATCATGGAGGAAGGCAGTGAGTTTGTTCAGCGGTTCACGCACCGCGGCAAGCACCGCTGGCCTATGTTTACATCCTGCTGTCCCGGCTGGGTACGGTTCCTGAAAACCCAATATCCCGGTTATACCGAGTACCTTTCGACAGCGAAATCGCCGCAGCAAATGTTTGGCGCGGTCGCCAAAAGCTACTTTGCAGAGAAAACCGGCATCGACCCGCACAAAATGTTTGTGGTGTCGATTATGCCGTGTTCCGCGAAGAAGTACGAAAGTGAAATGCCCGCCATGCGCAGCGCCTGCGGCGACCCGGATGTAGACGCCGTGCTGACCACCCGTGAAATGTGCCGTCTGTTCCGCAGCGACTGCATTATTCCCTCCGATTTGGAGGAAGCTGAGTTTGATAGTCCCCTTGGCTCCGGCACCGGTGCGGCAGTGGTTTTCGGAGCGACCGGCGGCGTCATGGACGCGGCGCTCCGCAGCGCCTATTATCTCGTGACCGGTCAGAATCCGGACGCGGACGCCTTCCAGGCCGTCCGCGGCAACAAGCCCTGGAAAGAAGCGGTGTTCTCCATCCCCGGCGCGGGAGACGTACGGGTTGCGGTTGTCAGCGGCCTGACCAACGCCCGGAAGCTGATGGAAGCCGTGGACGAGGGTACGGTGGATTATGATTTCGTGGAGGTCATGGCGTGTCCCGGCGGCTGCGCGGGCGGCGGCGGACAGCCCATTCACGAAGGCCAGGAACTGGCCACGCCCCGCGGGTCCCTTCTGTGGAAGCTGGACGCCGGTTCCGAGCTTCGCTTTTCTCACGAAAACCCGGACGTTCAGGCGCTTTACCGCACCTACCTCAAGAAACCTCTTGGCGAACGTTCTCACCACCTTCTTCACACCGACCACGACGCATAAGTATAGAAAAGGAGCCGGTTCCAAGCAATGGAACCGGCTCCTTTTTTCAGCGGTCCATCAGATGCAGAATTTCCGTCATCTCGTCCGGACCGATTTTTACAAAACCGCCGTAGGGGAACCCATTGGGCTTTTCCCGACGGTGTTCCACCATCTTCGGGATATCCTCCGATTTCGCCCCCTCGATCTCTTTGAGGGCGGTCGGCATCCCCAGCGACCGGAAAAATTCCCGCAGACGCTGAATACCCTGGCGGGCAGTGTTTTCGGGCTTTGCGTAGTCCATCTCACAGCCAAACACCTCCACTGCAAAACGGGCGAAACGCATTACATCATGATTCATGACATATTCCATCCAGGCGGGCAGAACAGCCGCCAGACCGGCCCCGTGAGCACAGTCGTAGAAGGCGGAAAGCTCATGCT
>CANDBG010000068.1 GCA_947382875.1 uncultured Oscillibacter sp.
GCGGTGTGAAAGGACGTCCTAAAACGCCCTATCCACCACGAAGTTGGAATAGCCCAAATTTGCCAGGTCATGGAACTGAGAACCCATGCCATCATCCAAATTGGAGTGAATCGCCGCTCCCTGTTCACGCAAGCATCCCATGATGGCAATGGCCTCACAGGCTTTGACCGTACGGTCATATTCCATATCCAGGCCCGGATACTCATAGCTGTAATAATGCGAAATATTACCAATTGTAGTTACGCCGGCACTCAAAGCGTTCACGCAGTTTTCCACGGAATTCAGGGAACCAATCATATGATCTCCCATGTGAACCTGAACCGGCACCTGCTGGCTTAAAATCTTCCATTCATCCGGCGTTTTGTAAACCTGCCCAGTGCCGACCTGAATCAGATGACGGTATTTTTCAGGCACACCCATGGAACCGTCCAGGCACACGCCAAAGCGGTCCACATGGGACCCGGTTTCCTTCAAAGCCTCGTAAATCTTCTGAAAACCTTCCGCCGTTGCAGACACAGAGTTCCAGCCAATGTGCGTATGCTTCATCACATGACCGGTCTGCATCATCTTTCGTTTATATTCCACCTCGGATTTTACGCCGTAGGTCTTCATGAATAAGCTTTCGCCAATCGTAATTGTTTTGGCGATTTTCTCCCCTTCGCTCAAAAGGGTCTTCATGTCCGGAAGTTCCTTTTCGTTGAACCGTCTGTTGACTTTCAGTTCCATATTTCTCCAACCTCCTGTTCACGGAACCGGTCAAAATCGTGGTCTTCGGAAAGCGGCTGCTTTTCAGCTGATTTCCAGAAGACTGGACTTCATAATCGTCAGCGCCGCGTCCGGGTCGTACTCCCGCAGCAGTCCCGCCGCGTAAAAGATATAGTCGCGATCCACCAGCGCCCGCATCTTTCGGGGAATTAAAATTTCTTCGCGTTCGCCCTCTTGCAAAACCGCACATTGCAGCAGGCTATTGGGATCTGTCCCGCTGACCAGAATCCCGCCGGTACCAATGATGGTTTCCACATTCGTCAGGTTTTTGCCCCGCTGGATTTCCCGAACGCCTTTGGAATGCACTTTTTCAATATAGCCCGCATGACGGCGCACTGAAATGGAAATCGCTTGACTGGCGATTTCCCGATCAATCCGCAATTCCTCCGGCGTATCCGCCAGAAAGCTGGTATCCGAAAGCCGTTTTTCCACAGACGCCCGCAGCAGCCCGACAGATACCTCCGCCCGCTGCGCCATGACTTCCGCCCCCGCCTCCTCTACAACGCACACAGACGATTCCCGCATTCCCATATCGCCTTCCACGGTGCGCTTGGCAAAGGGTTCTGCCGCGCCAACCATCCGGGCGTAGTGGTAGCCTTTGTTTTTGTTAAACGAGTACACATCCGTTGTTGCCCCGCCTACATCTACCATCATCATGCCGCCCAGTCCTGCATCCGTTTCCGTCCCCTCGGAAAGCAGTTTTCCCGCCATCATTACCGCCGCCGGCGTGGGCATCAAAATTTCCCCGATTTCTTCCCGCACGCGGTCCATCCCAATCATATTGGTAATTCGTTTCATGAAAATGTTGCGGATTACCGCCTCTGCCGGACCAGTGTTCATCTGCCCAACTGCCGGGATGATATTGTCCACCAAAAAACATTCCTTGCCATTCCGGCAGAAAATTTCCCGCGCCATTTGTCCGGCTTCTGAATTCCCTGCGTAAATCACCGGAACCTGTAAACCTGACGCCCCCAAGATCTCCGCGTTATGCAGGACCATTGTACGGTTGCCCTTTTCGTACCCGCCGCACAGCAGAACGATTTCCACATCCGTTTTTTCCAGGGAAACAGCGTCTTCCGGCGTCAGCCAGCCGGAGTAATTTGCCAGCACCTTCGCCCCTGCTCCAAACGCCGCGTTTCGTCCTGCCATAATGCTCAAGGAACGCGTCAGGCCAGCCACCGCCATTCGCAGTCCGCCTGCCGCACTGCTGCTGGAAAGTTTCAGCGATTCCTGTAAGGCCGTCCGCCCAACCGCGCCTGCAACCGCGTCAAAGCATTGATGCAGGCCAATCCGGGCGTCGGTATGCACAGTTGACGGAAAACGGTCTGTCATAAGCACCCTTCGTTCCGGCAGATGGACGCAGGCTACCTTTGTGTAGGTGCTTCCAAAATCAATCAACGTTGCGTATTTCATACCGCAAGCCTCCGTTACGCAGGGTCAATGGCTATACAGGTCATAATCTGTCGGAAGACTCTCCTCCATTTTGTCAGACAGCTCCTCCACCAATCCCTTCACACCCGCTTTCTTTATCGCCAGCATCACACTGTATGGCTCCATAATGTCGATATAGTTGGAGAGATACGAGAGGATGTTATCCCGCAGCTTTCGCCCACGCATCACCAGATACGCCGCCTCTGTGTCGATTGCTGCAAAATGAATCGTTTTCAGCGCTTCCGGCAAATACGCCTCCAGCTGTTTCGCCAGGCCCAGCTTACGGACAATTTCCTCATTTGTCACCTGATCGTCCAGGCCCCGGTCCGCCATTACGGTTACTGCATGGCCAGTCTGATAGCGGACCTGTCCAGCCATGTCATACAGCATGCACATACACAGATGTGCATCGTTCAAGTCAAGGTTTCGTTTCTCCCGCCCCAGCTTGTTGGCAAACACCATAGAGCCAAACGCCTCATCCCCATGGATTTGCTTCAAGGCCGAAAGAAACACCAGACGTTTATACGGCGAATGGAACATATCACCAAAGGAATGCGCCACTTTTGCGCCCAGCAAGTCCTCTGCGATGTACTTTTCCAGCAGCGCCATGCCAATCAGCTGCCCCATATCCGCGCATTTGTCGCCGTAACCGTCATCCAAGTTCGAGTGAATCAGCACACCGTCCTCTGTGTGCGCACCCATGGCGGCTATTGCCATGACCGTGCTGCGCGTCCGCGCCTCTACGTCCTGGAACTCTGGATAGTCCCAGCCGAAAAACTGGGAGATGTTGCCCATTGTCGTAATTCCAGCCCGCAGCGCCTTGCAGCATGAATCATACGAAGCCGGGCTTCCGATCATATTGTCCCCCAGATGCGGCTGGGAAAAAGAATAGGACGCCAGTTCGTTCCAATCCTCTTGCGTTTCGAGATACAGCCCCGCTTTTTCTCCGCTTCTCCGGCGCAATTCCGCCGGAAGAGCCATGGACGGATCCAGCGATACGCCAAACCGGTCCAGTACAAGGCCCTGTTTCTCCAGCTGCTCCTGCAGCGCGGGCATATCCCGCTGCATGGACTCCCGGTCCGGAAAACAAAAATGCGTATGATACATGATGCCGCCCTTGGATGCCATCACGCTTTTATAGGCTTTTTCCGAGACAAAGCCTTCCGCCTCACACCAGCTGCTTCGGGGAATTTGAATGGCTTGCGCCTCCTCCCGCGCCTGCTGTATAAAACTGGTATCCGTCCCAGTCACGGACTCCAAGATTTTTTTCTTTTCTATATCCATAAAAATTACATCCGCCTTTCTGTCACGCCCCAAAGCACGACCCTCCAAACCCAGCCGGAATTACTTCAAAAAGGCCCTCTGTTGCAGCGGTATTCTACAACAGAGGGCCTTGATGCACCGAAATCAATCCATGATCTGGCCGCCGTTTACATCCAGCGTTTCACCGTTGATAAAGGAAACTTTGTCGTCGCACAGGAAACAGACCGCCTCTGCAATCTCACTCAGCTTACCCAGCCGTCCGGCGGGAATCAGATGCAGAAAACTTTTCCAGCGGTCGGTGGACAGCACTGCCTGTGACTCCACCCAGCCTGGCGCCACACAGTTGGAGTTGATGCCTGTGCCGGCAAGCTCCAACGCGAAGGAGTTGGTCAGCGCAATAACCCCCGCCTTTGCCGCGCCGTACACGCTGACGCCCGGAGCAGGCTTTTTGCCGTCGATGGAACTGATATTTACAATTCGTCCGAACTTGTTCGCCAGCATGGACTGTTTCACCACATTCTGCGTCATGAAAAACATTCCCTTGAGGTTCACGTCCATCACGAAGTTATACAGCTTTTCGTCCATCTCCAAAATCGGCTTGGAAGGATATACACCTGCGTTATTGATCAGGAAGTCCACCTTCCCCATCTCCGCCACAATTTTGGAAACCGCTTCTTCCACACCTGCCACATTTGTAATGTCCACACAGATGCCCATCACTTTCCGGCCCATCTTCCGGATATCCTGGAAAACCTCCGACTCCTCGTCGATTTTAATATCGGCAATCACAATATCCGCGCCATATTCCGCCAGCTTTCTTGCAATTACCGCGCCAATGCCGCCCGCCGCGCCGGTGACAACCGCTACACGGCCCGCAAATCTTTCGCTCATCGTTCCATCCTCCATAATTCTTAATTTGATTTCTAGCCTTTGGATTTCACTTTGTTGGAAGGACATACCGGACGGCTTTCCGTCCGGTATGTCCCCGGAGCTGCATATTATTGAGATGTTTTCTGTTCTTTATTTGACGGCTTCTTCTTTCTTCGCTTTCAGCATACCAAAGCCGCTCACCGCACAGACGATGGAGAACAGCGGGGTAAGGAAGCCCATCAGATAAAAGGGCAGGTAGGCGGTCGTCGCCACGCCCAAGGTTACAGCAGTGTATACGCCGCTGGTGCCCCAGGGAACCATCGGACAAACCAGCGTACCGCTGTCCTCGCAGGTACGGGAGCAAACGCACCGGTCCAAGCCCAGCTCGTCGTACTTCTCGCCAAATGCCTCAGCAGGCAGAACCATTGCCATGTAAGGGTCGGCGGCGATGAAACTCAGTGCAAAGCCGCTGATCACGTGGGTGATAATCAGGCCAACGCGGTTTTTGGTGAACTTTTCCGCTTTCTGCATCAAGCACCGGACAACACCGCAGCGGGCCAGCATGCCAGCCAGCGCCAGGGACCAAATCATGATGCCAAGGGTGCCATACATGGAACTCATGCCGCCGCGAGTCAGAAGACGGTCGACATTAGCGACGCCGGTGTTGCCGACAAAGCCGGACATGAAGTTCCCAAGCGCGCTCGCCACGCTCGCCCCCTGAAAGACCATCGCAAATACCACGCCGGTCAGAGCACAGATCAGCATACAAGCAATCGCAGGAACCTTCAGAATAATCAAAACAATCATAATGACCAGAGGAACCAGCAGAACGGGACTCATGTTATATGCACCGTTCAGGCCATTGATCATTTCATTAATAACCTCGGAGTCGCCGCTGCCGCCGTGAGACAGGCCCATAACCGTAAAGATGATTGCACTGACAACCAATGCCGGACCTGTGGTATAAATCATAGAGAAAACGTGCTTGTAAAGGTCTGTTTTCGCCACAGCCGCCGCATAGTTGGTAGAGTCGGACATCGGGGAAATTTTATCGCCGAAGAACGCGCCGCAGGCGATACAGCCGGCGGTGATAGCGGGATTCAGGCCCAGACCTTCGCCTACGGCCATGAATGCAATGCCTACGGTGCCCATAGTTGTCCAGGAAGAACCCGTCACCACTGACAGGATCGAGCAGATAATCAGAATGGACACCAGGAAAAACTTGGGAGAAAACACGTGCAGACCATAAACGATGATGATCGGCACAGTGCCGGAGGCAATCCAAGTGCCGATGGTCGCGCCAATCAGCAGAATGATCATCATAACCTCAAGCGCAGTGGCAATACTGTCCACCATAGCCTTTGCGGAATCGGCCCATTTGATATGCAGGTAGAACGTAGCGTAAACCAGCATTGCGCCTGTGCACAGGGAGAGAGGGACTTGTACATCCTGGCCCAAGCCGATGATGCCCACCGACAGGATGATCACGCATACCAGCAGCATCAGTAAGGATGCACCCAGCGTTGCTTCCCGTTCGGGTATGTTCGCTTTTTCGTTTTTCATTTTTTCTCCTCCTCATAATCAGTCATGGCTTCCTCTATTTTGACACAAACGGGTCAGCCTCTCTGGCCAGCTGAATTCCCATTATGTGGTCAACACACATTCCTCCATCCATTTACAAGAAAAATGAAATCCATTTTTTTGTTTCCAATATTTTATATTTTGGAATTGTACAGTTCATTTAACGAACCAACAGAAAATCTCTCTGCAGATTGTATTATAGCAAAACACTCAATTTTTGTCAAGAATCCCGCGTTTATTTTGGCGATTTCTGTCAAATTTACCAGAAACTTTGCCAAAAAATCTGCATTTACTTTTTGTGAAACCAGATATTAGAAAATCTGATATCCGCTTATACGGAAATTATAATTCCATTTTTATATATTATTTTTCCAGTATCATCATCTGTTCTGAAATCCTTTTTCACTTGGCAGCGCTCAAATTTACCCCTTTAAAAAAGACTGTAAATTCAGCAGAACCTTCTCGCTCAACCGCACCATCGCCTGTACCGTTGTGCCGGACGCCTTTCCTGCACAGGTGATATGCGGGTTCTTCCGCAGGCGTTCCGCGTCTGGCCCCAAGCCGGACACCATATCGCAGAAAAACTCGTTGCTCCCTTCTGAAAGCCAGTTTTCCAAAGCCGCCTGGTCAAAGCTTGGCCCGATGCAAGTGTTAAAAAGAATCTTATGATTTCCAAATTTCCGGAACTGCTCCTCATAAAGCAGCACCGTATTTTTGGTCAGGCAGGTAAACGCCACATCTACATATTCCAGCAGCTCATTCAAAGGAAGATATTGAAATTTTTCCGGATACTTTCGCGTCCGGCTGAAATAGCACACCTCCGCGCCAAAATACGCCAGCGCCTCAGCCACAACCGTTCCGCTTGCGCCCAGGCCAATGACGCCAACCTTCAGGTCCGTCAGCTCCATCGGCTGCATCTTCCATTGTTTTCCGCCAAATCCATGAAGATACCGTACCAGCTCACTGACCGCGTACTCTCCTACGCCCTGATCCCCGTAGTCCCGCACGCCGTGAACCGTAATGCCAAGTTCCCGCGCCGCCGCAATGTCCACATTGGCGCTTTTTTCCGAATAGAGGCTGCAGCACATTCCCACATACCGAAGCTGCGGAGCCGCCTCCAAAACACGCCGTCCCATTTGGCTTGTATAACTGATCAATACCGCATCCGCATCGCTGATTCGCCGGATCATTTCCGCTTCGTTTTCCGGAATGTCCTCGTAAAATACAACCTCCTTCGCATATCCCGGAAGCTTTTCTCTCGCCTCCTGTGTCAAGTTCACCGGTTCCACCGCAACAATTTTCTGAAACATACAAACCTCCTTTTTCTGCATAACAGCTTCTCCGCCTGTGCCGTACTTCCTCCATGCCAAAAACAAGCAAAGGCGCTCTGGGGCTGTACCACCCGCAGACGCCTTTGCCTTCGCTCTGTTTTTACTTTACCATGACCCTATAAAAACCGTCAATGGATGGAATTCACAAGAACGCGGCAAAATTATGCAGAAGATTCTTCTCAGTGGTCCTCGAGCTTATCCCTTACCATTATAATATCCAATTTCAGTAAAATAGTAAAACCGAAATTCAGCATACTGAATATGAGATGATCGAATCTTTCTTAAAACTCCGTCAATTTTACCGGTTTGTTCCGATCTTTTCCGTCATTTTGTCTCGTTTTCCTGCTGTAAAACTTCCTTTGCACATTGCGTAAACCGAGCCATGGCCGGGGAGCTGTCCCGGAACGACCGCACCGCAAATCCTAATTCCCGGTAAGCAGGCGGGCAAAGCGGCTTGGAAACCAGATGCCGGCTGCTCTCGGGCAGCTGCTCCAAAATCAATGACGGCAGCACCGCGACGCCCAGCCCCTGCTCTACCAGAAACAAAATTGTATAGTCGGAATTGGAAGTAACCCCAGACCGAATGGGCACGCCGTTTTTCTCAAAATAACGCCGGATATCCTGGTCCATCCCGTCCAGACACCGCTGCATGAAGAACGACTCCTCCATCAGCTGTTCCGGAGTCACGTACGCCAATTCTGCCAAGGGGTGTCCTTCCGGCATGAGCGCCAGATAAGGATCTTTTTTCAAGTTGACCCACTCATAAGCATGCCGGGGCTGGCGGCTGAAAAAGGCCACGTCAATCATTCCTGACGACAGCCAGCTCTCCAGACGGGAAATGCTGCCCTCCTCAATCAGCTCAATCTGAATATGGGGGTACCGTTCCCGGAAAACCCGAAGCAGCTTCGGCATCCAGGAGCACGCCACCGTCGGATAACAGCCGATACGAAGTATTCCAGTCTCCAGCCCGCGAATCAGATCAAACTCCTGCTCCAGCCGCTCATTCATATGAACCAGTTCCCGAATTGCCGACAGCACTTGTTCCCCCGCCGACGTAATTTGCACGCCTTTATTGGTCCGCAGAAGGAGCGGGAATCCCACCTCCTGCTCTAAGCTGTTCATCATATGCGTAATGCCGGACTGGGTATAGCCGGAATCTTCACACGCCCTTACCAGGCTGCCCCGGTCAATCACATTGAGCAGCACTTCGTATTTTTTGATGTCCATATGCGCTTCACTCCTTGGCAACGGCAGTGTAATTCCCGGAAGATCCTCCAAAAGCCCTCTGAACCAGCGCCCTTATGACTGCAAATCCGGATACGCCTTCCGCACATAATCGCCAATGCGCTTGACGGCTTCCCGGAGATTTTCGTCCGAATTGGCGAAGACCAGGCGGAGATACCCTTCGCCCATCCTGCCAAACGCAGAACCGGGCACCGTCACCACGCCCGCATTGCGGATCAGCTCCTCAGCGAACTCCTCGGAGCTCTTTCCAAACGCTTTGATATTGACAAAGGCATAGAAACTGCCGGGGGATTTCTTACACGAAAATCCTGGAATGGAATTGATGCCGTCAATCAAAATATCCCGGCGTCTGGCGTACTCGCCGCGCATCTGCCGAACACAGTCCGCACTTTTCAGCGCTTCCGCGGCGGCAATCTGCGAAAAGGCCGGCACACAGGACACAATTCCCTCCTGTATCTTGGCCATATCCGGCACCAGAGATGCATCCGCCAGCAGATAGCCAACGCGCCAGCCGGTCATGGCGTAGGACTTGGAGAAACTGTTCAGTACAATCACCTGCGGCCGTACGGCGTCTATCTCTGCAATGCTGAACGGTTTTTCCCCTTCGTAGACAATCTGATCGTAAGGCTCGTCAGAAAAGACGTAAAACTGATGCTTCAAAGCCAGCTCTGCAATTCCTTCGATATCTTCCCTGGTCATGACAGAGCCAAGCGGATTGCTGGGAGAGTTAATAATTATGCCGCGCGTTTTCGGGGTGATGGCCTTTGCTACATCCTCCGCCTGAAGACGATAATCGTTTTCCTCATAGACCGGCACCGGCACGGCCTTCGCCCCCGCCAGCAAAATCTGTCCGTAATAATTGGGAAAACAGGGGTCTGGGACAATAACCTCCTCCCCGGGATTGACCAGCGCAAAAAGGGAGAGCGTCAGGGCTTCCAGCGCGCCGACGGAAATGATCACATTGTCCTTCGTATAACCGTCCCAGTGCGTTTTCCGGTAGCGTTCGGCAACGGCCTCCCGCAGGACCGGCAGTCCAACGTTTACAGAATAATGGGTCCAGCCTTCGTCCAGAGCCTTTTTCGCCGCTTCCTTGATGTAATCCGGCGTATCGAAATTCGGCTCGCCCAGCGTCAGGTTTACCAGATTGTCATACTCCGCGGCGATGTTGAACATCTTCCGGATACCAGAGGCCGGGTAGTTCTTTACCAGTTGGGAAACAGGCAGTTCTTGTTTCATCTTCATGATTCCTTTCTCAAGCAGCCGCAGGCAAGGTAAGAAAACACCCGCGGCGCGTCGGACAGCAGCGCCGTTCCGCCAGACGCGCCGCAAGCCGCAAACGAATTACTTCTTCCAATCCCTGCGCATTCTGGCCCAGGCTTCGTCGCGCTCCTGGAGGACACGCGCAAAATCGTTCTCATCCAGCGCGGAGAACCGGGACTGCGCCTTCAGGTACGCTTCGGCAGAAGAAAACTCCTTCGGGTCGCGGTTGAGCCGGAACTCGCCGCCCTCGTATTCCGCCAGATACCACAATCCGCAGTCCACCGCCTCCTTGCCGATGTCGACCGTCACATCAGACTCAGTTCCCCAGCCGGTGGGGCAGGGGGCCATGACGTGGATGTAAGACGTACCGTCGGTGTTCATGGCTTTCTCTACTTTCGCCAGAAAATCCTCCGGATACCCCACGCTGGCGGTGGCCGCGTAGGGAATGCCATGCGCGGCGACAATCTCAAACATCCGCTTTTTGCTCGTCTGACTGCCGTGAATCCGCTTGCCCGCCGGGGTGTTCGTCGTCTTCATGCCGTAGGGCGTCAGACTGCTTTTTTGTACGCCGGTATTCATGTACGCCTCGTTGTCGTAGCAGATGAAAATGGCCCGGTCGTTGCGGTCGATCATGCCGGAGAGCGCCTGCAGGCCAATGTCCGCCGTGCCGCCGTCCCCGGCGAAGCCGACGACATGGTAATTCTTCAGCCCCTGCGCCTCCGCGCCCGCCAGAATGCCGCTCATTACGGCGGCCGTCCCCGCAAAGGGCGGTATCACGCTGTTGACAAACACCGGCATATGGGGATAAATGTAGCCGACCGTAGACATGCAGTTGGGCGGAATCACCACGATGGCCCGCTCGCCCAGCACCTTCAGCGCCAGCCGGATCGCCAGGGCCGCGCCGCAGCCGGGACACGCCTTATGGCCGTAGAACAGCTCCTGATTGGTAATCGTCTTTGCATTAAGCGCCACAAATATCCCTCCTCAAATTCACAAAGGCCGTCTCGGAAGCGTTCAGACTGCCGGAAAGAAGCCCGTCAAAAATACCGGCGATGTCCGCCTTGGAGATGCTCCGGCCGCCCAGGCCGCCTACGTAATTGGCCGTCGGGACCGTCACATTCCACTCCTTCAGGGCGGAGTTGACGTTCGTATGCACCACGCCCTCAAAGCCGAAGCTTACATCTTTTTCCAGCACGCCCACGGCTTTCGCGCCCTTGAGCGCCGCCGCGGTTTCCTCCGCCGGGAACGGGCGCATACAGCGGATTTTCAGCAGTCCCACTTTTTTGCCCGCCTCGCGGTACGCGTCCACGACACAGCGCGCCGTACCTGCCACGCTGCCCAGCGTCACCAGAACGGCGTCCGCGTCCTCGCAGCGGTACGTTTCCAGCAGACCGCCGTAGGAACGCCCGAAATGCTCGTTGAATTCCCGGTCCGCGGCCCGGATGGTCTCCGCCGCCCGCAGCGTCGCCTGATGCTGCTGATAGCGGAATTCCATGTTGTACGGAGGTCCGGCGGTGATGCACGTCGCTTTCGGCTTTTCCAGGTCCAGCTTGTTGCAGAAGTTCCGATAGGGAATGTAGGCGTCCACTTTTTCCTGTTCCGCCATTTGAATCAGTTCATAGGTATGAGTCAGAACAAAGCCGTCCAGATTCACCATCACCGGAAGCATGACCGCCGGGTCCTCTGCAATCCGGTACGCCTGCAAAATGGTGTCGTACGCCTCCTGCGCATTTTCCGCGTAGAGCTGAATCCAGCCGCATTCCAATTCGGAAAGGGAATCCCGCTGGTCGTTGTAAATGCTCCAAGGCGCTGCAAGCGAACGGTTTGCGTTCATCATGACGATGGGAAAGCGGGAGCCGCTGGCGTAGTGCAGGCCCTCCACCATGTACAAAAGGCCCTGGCTTGACGTGGCCGTGAAAGCCCGCGCGCCAATGGCGCTGGCGCCCAGACACGCGCACATGGCGCTGTGTTCCGATTCCACATACAGGTACTGGCTTTCCAGAGAACCGTCCTCCACAAAGTCGCTCAATCGCTCCACCACAATCGTTTGGGGCGTAATGGGATAAGCGGCGATGACATGGGGCTTCGCCTGACGCACTGCCAGGGCAACCGCCTCGTCGCCGGACACAAACAGTTTTCCGCTCATACCTCCGCCTCCTTCACCATGCTGATCGCGCCGGGCTTGCAGGCGCGGCGGCATACGCCGCAGCCCTTGCAGTAATCATAATCGATTTCCAGCGTCTCACCGGACTTGTCAATCGCGCCGTCGGGGCACACCAGGAAGCACCGCAGGCACTTCACGCATTTTTCCGTATCAATCACCGGACGGAACGTCCGCATTCCGGAACTGACATCGTGGAGCTGTCCCGTCTCAAACGCCGGACCAAGGGGCAGCGCCTCCACCACATAGCTCAAATCAGCCTTTGGTCTCTCCATTTACAGCGCCTCCTTTACAAGCTGATAGGTCTTGTTCAGCAGAATCTTGTTTTTCTCCCGAATCTTAGGCGCAAGCTGGTCGTCAATGGCGGCCTCGATGGACTGCACCGCCGTGATGCCCGTCGCAGCGGCCAGCGCGCCCAGCAGAGGCACATTTGTAATGGGACGGCCCAGGATTTCCAGCGCCAGACCGGTGGCGTCCACCGTCACGACCTGTACGCCGTCGACGGGGAAGTCCTTCGCTTGCTTTGTTGTGTTGATGATTACCGTCGCACCGGGCTTCAAGCCGCTTTTGACCGGGTCGCCGAACAGCGTATCGTCCAATACGACCGCGCAGTCGCACTCCACAACCTCGCTGCGGTCCGTGATGGGCTTGCTGTCGATTCGCGTGTAGGCGAACACCGGCGCGCCGCGCCGCTCCGGGCCGAAGGAGGGAAACGCCAGGGCGTATTTTCCCTCGTGCAGGGACACCGCCGCGCCCAGCAGACGCGCCGCCGTGAACGCGCCCAGGCCGCCGCGGCCATGCCAGCGAATTTCCGTCATGTGATTACCTCCCTTTTTCTCAGAAAATGCCTTGTGCCATCATAGCGTCCGCCACGCGCTGGAAACCGGCGATGTTCGCGCCTGCGACCAGGTTATAGCCCAGGCCGTACGTTTCCGCAGCCTCCACGCTCATATTGTAAATCGTGTCCATGATCTGCCGCAGCTGCTTGTCAACCTCTTCCTCCGTCCAGACAAGACGCTCGCTGTTCTGCGCCATTTCCAGCGCGGAAGTCGCCACGCCGCCTGCGTTCACCGCCTTGGACGGCGCTACAATCATGTGCTTCTGCTCCATCAGGAACTTGAGCGCGTCGTTGGTGGTGGGCATATTGGCCACTTCGATGTAATACTTTACGCCTGCAGCCGCGATTTTCTCCGCCTGCTCCATATGAACGTCGTTCTGCATCGCGGACGGCATACAGATATCCACCTTCACGCCCCACGGCTTTTCGCCGGGGAAGAACTCCACGCCGGGGAAGTTATCCGCGTAATCCTGCACGCGGTTCCGGCCGGAACTGCGCATCTCTACCAGATAGTCGATCTTTTCTTTGGTGCTTACGCCCTCCGGGTCATAGATGTAGCCGTCGGGGCCGGAGAGCGTCACGACCTTCGCGCCCAGCTCGAACGCCTTCTTGCAGATGCCCCAGGTCACGTTGCCGAAGCCCGCGCAGGCAATGGTTTTGCCCTGAATTTTTTCGCCCTCGTGCTTGAGGACGTTCTCCAGGTAATACACCGCGCCGTAGCCGGTGGCCTCCGGACGAATGAGGGAACCGCCGTAGCTGAATCCCTTGCCGGTCAGGACGCCGTTTTCAAACGCGCCCTTCAGGCGGCGGTATTCGCCGTAGAGGTAGCCGATTTCCCGTGCGCCCACGCCCATGTCGCCGGCGGGAACGTCCACGTCCGGCCCGATGTAGCGGTAGAGCGCCTGCATGTAGCTCTGGCAGAAGCGCATGATTTCCGCGTCGGATTTGCCCGCCGGGTCGAAGTCGCTGCCGCCCTTGCCGCCGCCAATCGGCAGACCGGTCAGGCTGTTCTTGAAAACCTGCTCAAAGCCCAGGAATTTGATGATGCCGGGGTAGACGTTCTTCTGGAACCGCAGGCCGCCCTTGTAGGGGCCGATTGCGCCGTTGAACTGACAGCGGTAGCCGATGTTTGTATGCCATGTGCCGTCGTCCGCCATCCAGCAGACGCGGAACGTGAACATCCGCTCCGGCTCCACCATGCGCGTCAGCAGGTCCGCCGCCTCGTACTCGGGGTGCTTTTCAATGACCGGTTCCAGCGATGAAAGAACTTCCTCTACCGTCTGCACAAATTCCGGCTCGTCTGCGTGCCGTTCCTTCACGTGCGCAATCACACTGGAAAGATATGTGTTCATTTCAATCAAGAACTCCTTTTTTATGTATTTTTTTATTACACCTGCATTTTATATCCACTTTGCCGGGGCGCAGGGGGAGAAGTAAAGAAACCACTTAAACAAGGAGGCAGGCATGGAAGCCGCTGGGAGAAGACGGCATCATCTGACAAACGCCGTCCGCGGCGCCCGCGCGCCCCGGCAAAAGTGAACGCGTCCTTATTTCGCAGCCTTTGCGGCGCGGATGGCTTCTGTTAACATCGGGGTGACTTTGAACAGGTCGCCGCAGATGCCGTAGTCGGCAATCTCAAAGATCGGAG
>CANDBG010000069.1 GCA_947382875.1 uncultured Oscillibacter sp.
AAAACTACAAAATTTCTTCGGCGTTTTCTTACAATTTCACTTTGGCGTTGACAGACGACAGCCGCGCCGACCTGGCTCTGTGCAACGCCCTGGCGTTCTGGACCAACCGGGACGCCGACCGGATGGACCGGCTTTTCCGGCAGTCTGGCCTTATGCGTGAGAAGTGGGACCGTCCGACGGCAGGCAGCACCTACGGGACGATTACCATTCAAAGAGCAATCCGCGAGACCCCGCAGGGATATGACCCTGCGGCGCATTTCCAGCGCAAGGCAGAGCGGATTGCTGTGGAGACGGCCAATGGGCCGCGGAAGCTGGCAGACCTGCACCCGGAGAAAAACGAGCGTTATAAATGGAGCGATATCGGAAACGGCAATTTGTTTGCCGACTGGTACAAGGACAAGGCGCGGTATTCTCCGGAGCGGAAAAAGTGGTTTGTTTATAATGGCAAGGTCTGGGAGCCGGACCCTGGCAGTCTGCGCACGATGGGACTTTGTAAGAGGCTGGCGGATGAGCTGGTAATCTATGCCTTGGGCCTCCCTGACGGAGCCATACGGGAGGACTACCGGAAGTTTGTGGAGACGTGGCAGGTCCGGCGGAACCGGGAGACGATTCTCAAGGACGCCGCCAGTGTGTACCCGGTCCGGCTGGCGGACTTCGACAAGGACCCGTACCTTTACAACTGCCGAAATGGCACTTTGAATTTACAAACCCGTGTGTTTCGGCCCCACTCCCCGGCGGATATGCTTACGCTGATCTGCGGGGCGAACTATGACCCTGCCGCCCGTTCGCAAGCCTGGGAAACGACCGTAACCGCCGCTATGGAGGGAGACGCGGGGAAAGTGGCCTATCTGCAAAAGGCGATGGGCTACGGGCTGACGGGTGACACCTCCGAGGAATGCTTTTTTGTCCTCTACGGTCCCACAACCCGCAACGGAAAGGGGACGATCATGGAAACCTACATGACGCTGCAAGGCAGCTATGGGAAAACGGCGCGTCCGGAAACCATCGCCCAGAAGGACAAGGCCAACAGTAGCAGTCCGACGGAAGACATTGCCCGTCTGGCGGGGGCGCGGACGGTGAACATCTCCGAGCCAGGGAAACAGATGCTTTTATCCGCCGCCCTGGTGAAAACCCTGACAGGCCGCGACACCATCAATGCCCGGTTTCTCAATGAAAACTCGTTTGATTTTCTCCCCCAGTTCAAGTTGTTCATCAATACGAACCATCTTCCAAAAGTAACCGACCCGACGATTTTCGATTCCGGACGGGTGAAAGTGATTCCCTTCGAGCGGCATTTCACCGAGGCGGAGCAAGACAAGGGCTTAAAGCGGCGTCTGCGGAAAGCAGGGAACTTGAGCGGCGTCTTGAACTGGTGCCTGGATGGCCTGTGGATGATGCAGGAGACCGGTCTGGACGCGCCCCAGGCGGTGCAGAGGGCGACGGCCTCCTACCGCCGGGACAGCGACAAAACCGCCCGTTTTGTGGAAGAAACGATGGAGCCGGACATTTACGGCGAAATCCGGACGGAGGAAGCCTATCAGGTTTATCAAGAGTGGTGCAGCCGCAGCGGGCAGCGTCCGGAAAGCCTGACAAACTTCAAGCAGGCAATGGAAGCACACGCGGTCCTCAAGCGAAAGCGGCCGAATGGGGCAGGACGTGAAGCAACTCAGCAGAGATATTTTATAGGGGTGAAATGGAAGTGTGGTCCAGGGTGGTCCGACTTTTCGTAGCCCTCTCTACACGAGCAGAAATTTTTACCCCCTTGGAAAACCCGGACCACATCGGACCACATTCACGGAAACATTACGGTGCAACGGGTTCAAGGTGTGGGCAAAAATAACCGAAAGGAGCAGTAACATGAGCAAACACAAGCGATTCCGCCGGGTAAAGGTCGGGAATCGCGGCTACCATGCCGGAAAGCGTCAAGCGATGTTCTGGGCGCACGAGAGGGCAGAAAAAAAGACCGCCTCCGGTGCTGCGAACACCGACGGCGGCAAGGCGGAACAAATAACATCTCTTGGTTCCGCCTCTAGTCTACATGAAAACGGAGGATTTGTCAAATGCCAGTTATGATGCTGACCGAAAAAGAATCGGCGTTTCTGCAATGTGCACACATGATTCTCGCGGACCAATGCCCGCCAGACCGCAAGCATTACCTGTGCATGGTGTCGGAGGACTGCACCGGCGATTGTACCCAGTGCTGGCTCAACTATTTGTGGGCAATTGGAACGGGTGAGATTGTACCTCGCAGGGTGAAGCGGGACATTGTAGGAGAAAGGGCCCGTTAAACACGAGATTTACATAGTATTTCGGCATGAAAAAACCGCTCTATCCGTTGTGGTGGAGCGGTTTTCTTTTGGATATCCCCACTAGTTAACATAACACATGAATTATGGTAAACTATTCTTGTGGCCTGGGGTGGAGCTTTTGGCGGGTTCGCTGGCTGTCCCGCTGCTCCTTTTCTCCACCCTGGGGCCGTCAATTCAGCCGAACTCAAGGCGTTAAATGGAGGTATCTATGGACCCTATGAACACAACCCAAACCCCAGAACAGCAGCCCGCAGCCACTCCCACCCCGGAGGCATCGGGGGACCAGGGCGAAAAGCTGTTCACGCAAGACGACGTAAACCGCATTGTATCCGACCGGCTGGCCCGCGAGAGGGCAAAAGCGGAGCCGTCCCCGGAGGAAACACGCGAGGCGGATTTGAGAGCCAGAGAAGCCCGGATGGACTGCCGGGAGTACATAAATGAGACGGGGTTTCCCGCCGCTCTGCTGGATTTGTTTGACACCAGCGACAGCGCAAAGTTTAAGGATATTGTGGAACGGTTAGACGCAATTGTGAACCTTCCAAGCCCGAAACGGCCTGTTCCCCGGTTCGCGACCGGCAGCGGCGGCATGGGAGGACATGGCGCGCCGTCCCGGCCCGACTTGTTTGAGGAGGCTTTCAGACCGCCTAAAATCTAACCAATTTTAGGAGTGATTGCATTGAGTATTGAGCTTGTAGCCAAGTTCCAACCCTACGTTGACGAACAGTTCAAAAATGAATCGAAGCGTGACCTTCTGACGAACCAGGACTTTGATTGGACTGGGGCGCACACGATCAAAATTTATAAGGTCACTACATCCCAGATGAATGACTATGACCGTGCCGGAACCGGAGAAAACTGGTCCCGGTACGGCGCGGTCGAGGCTCTGAGCGCGACCACACAGGAAATGACGCTCAGGAAGGACCGGTCTTTCACCTTCGCCATTGACAAGCTGGACGAGGACGAAACCGCCCAACAGCTGGCAGCGGCGTCCGCACTGGCCCGGCAGAACCGGGAGATTGTGATTCCGGAAGTGGATTCCTACATCTACGCGACGATGGCGGCCAACGCAGGGCATACCCCCGCCGCTGTGGCCCTGACCGCCGCAAACATCTACACCGAGATTTTGGCGGCGTCTGAGGCTCTGGACAATGCCGAGGTTCCCGAGATCAACCGGGTACTGCTGGTGACGCCTGCAACCTACGCCCTTATGAAGAAATCGAACGATATCCTTCTTGACACTGCGGTAGGACAAGAGGCCCGTTTGCGCGGCGTGATCGGTATGCTGGACGGCGCTTCTGTGGTGAAGGTTCCCGCTGTACGTTTGCCCGAAGACTTCGGCTTTATACTGGCGCATCCTTCCGCCACGGTTGCGCCGGTGAAGCTGGAAGACTACACCATCCATGACAACCCGCCCGGCATCTCCGGCGCGCTGGTGGAGGGCCGTATCTGCTATGACTGCTTCACCCTGGACAACAAACGGACGGCCATTTATTACCAGCCCGTAGCTGCTGCATCCAAGAGTACATAAGACGAGGGGGCGTACCTTTCACGCCCCCTTTGTTTCAAATGAGGTTTGCATATGAACCGGTGGAGCCATAACGGCGGCTGGAATAAAACCCACGGAACCATTGAAGAAACGCCCAGGATTGACAGTATGGAGGCTGGAACGGGGGATAGCTGGGGCGTACTGTTTGCCAGCAGAGAGAAAGGCATCCCCTTGACGCTGGACTATGCGCGGTTCGAGGATGGGGAGCCAGAGGGGATAAAGGAATTTGTCACGGTATGGCACCCTGACGGATGGAGCCGGGACCTTGAATTATCCCGTATTCCGTCCGGGTTCGGTGGTGATCGTGCGTTCTGGCTGTGTCCGGTCTGCGGCCGGCGGGCGCGGTATTTGTATCAGGCGGACACTTCCTTCCTGTGCCGCAAATGCGCCCGGCTGAATTACCGGAGTCAGCAGGAAACTCGTTCGGACTGTATGTATTACTATGGCAAGGGTATGGCTCTGGTGGAAAAGCGATTGGAGCCACCACCTCGCGGCTGGATGGATGGGTTTCGTTTTTGCGCCTGGATTCCAGAGCGGCCCCGGTATATGCATCAGGCCACATACAGGAAATACCTTCAACGGTTTACCAGATACCAGGGCAAGCACCAGCAGAGGCAAATGGAGGACGTGGCACGACTCTTGAAGATAGGTAGAAGGTGAAGCTATGAATCTGGCAGAAAAGGCGGCGCAGTACGCAGGAAAGCCAGGCCGTCCGCATATGCTGGATGAACCGGCCGCCGGAAGTATGCGATGCTGTGGAGGCCGTGGAGATATGCAGCAACCCCGGCATTTCCTGGAATATTATGGGTATTGTGGCCCAGGACAAGCGGTTTGAAGCCATGCTTAATGACCTGCTGGACGTAGAGTACAACGACCACACAACGACCAAAAGCCCGAATATACGGACATAACAAAACCCGGTATCCATTGCAATACAGCGGATACCGGGTTTTACTTCATTGGTGGACGATACAGGACTCGAACCTGTGACCCCCTGCACGTCAAGCAGGTGCTCTAGCCAGCTGAGCTAATCGTCCAAAACAGAACATACATAGAATACACGATTCTCCTCCATTTGTCAAGTCCTTTCGTGTATTTTTTTCTTTTTTTTGTTATACTGCCTCTTACTACCTTTAAGGAGGGCTGTTTTCATGAATCCAACCGCTTTAGTTACCGGCGCTTCCAGAGGAATCGGGCGGGCAATTGCTCACGCCCTTGCGCAAGAAGGCTGGTCCGTATGCATCAACTATCTGGAACATCAGGACGCCGCTGAAGAACTTGCCCATGAATTGTTCAGCGAGGGACACCAGGCTCTTTCTTTCCAGGCGGACGTCGCAGACCGCAGCGCAGTCGAAGCAATGATACAGGCCGCAGCGAAAACATTAGGTCCCATTGAACTGCTGGTCAATAACGCCGGAACAGCCCAATACGGCCTGTTTCAAGACATCTCCGACGACGAATGGAACCGTATCCTGGCCGTAAACCTGACTGGCCCACGCAATACCATTCAAGCCGTGCTGCCCCACATGATCAGGGAAAAACGAGGGAACATCATTAACCTCTCTTCCATCTGGGGGCTCCGCGGCGCCAGCTGTGAGGCCGCTTACGCCAGCACAAAAGCTGCCGTCATCGGCCTGACGCGCTCCCTGGCCCTGGAACTCGCTCCCTCCAACATACGGGTAAACTGTATTGCCCCCGGCTGTATTGCGACCGATATGGTCCGCGTTCTCTCCGCAGAAACACAGGCGATGCTTGTCGAACAAACTCCCCTGGGGCGTCTCGGTACCCCGGACGACATTGCAAACGCTGTTTTGTTCCTCGCCTCCGAAAAAGCCGCTTTCTTAACTGGTCAGGTCCTTACCGCAGACGGCGGCTTCATTGTCTGAACCGCCGGCGGCCAGCCCTTCCGGACCGGCCGCGCAGTCAAATCTCCACTGTCAGGGCATACAAAACAGCAGCTTTTCCAAAACCGCAACGCCAGCAGGCAGTACCGTTTCGTCGTCAAAGGCAAAGTTCGGCGCATGCAGCTCCGGTGCGCTTCCAGCGCCCAGAAAGAAAAATACCCCCGGTACGCGCTGAAGGAAAAACGAAAAATCATCCGTAGCCAAATACGGCTCCTCCAAGGTCAGCGGCGCATCCGCGCCCAACGCGGCAGCTGCTTCCTGATACAAAATCTCGTCGTTCCACAGAGCCGGATAGCCCTCGTTCAAATGCACATCCACCTCACAGCCCGTCTCTCGTGCAACGCGGCGGCCAATTTCTTCCAACTGCTCCCGGCAGAATCGATACGTCTCCTCCCGGTAGGTCCGGAGACACCCCTGCAATACCGTCCGGGCGCTCAGGGCGTTGCGGACTGTGCCCGACGTCATTTTTCCAAACCGCAGAAGACGGCGTTCCTCCGGCGGCAGAAGCTCAATCATCTCATACGCCAGACGCAGAAACTCCATGCCTGCTGTCAGCGCGTCCCGACCTTCCCGGAACCGGCTGATGTGAACGCTTTTGCCTGTGATTGTAATATCCACCTCGTTTGCCCGCGACAGCAGCGCGCCTGGCCGCGACGCAATCCGTCCCTTTTCGATATTCGGCCAGATGTGCAGACCGAACATACGGGAAACCCGGTACTTTTCCAGAACTCCCGTCTCACAGATCGGTTTTGCGCCGCCGGTGGTCTCCTCGGCGGGCTGGAAAACAAACAAAACATTCCGTGACAGCTCCGCCCGGCGTTCCAGGGCACGCTCCGCCAGGGCCAGCAGCATGGCCGTATGGCCGTCGTGACCGCAGGCATGCATCTTCCCCGGGTGGGCCGACGCGTACGGCAAGCCCGTGGTTTCCGTAATCGGAAGCGCGTCCATGTCGGCGCGAAACGCAACGGTGTCCGGTTTGTCCGCGTTCAGATAAGCGCAGACGCTGCCCTGTGTGGGCGTGAACACCAGCAAACCCAGCGCTTCCAGATGGGCCTGGACATACGCCGTTGTTTTTGGCAGCTGGTCCCCCAGTTCTGGAATCTGGTGCAGATCACGGCGGCAGGTGACGGCAGTATTCATAAGTAAAAACCTCCTGTCCTGAAATCAATGCGGCTGCATATAATCATAACACGCCATCCGGAAAAGAAACAGCCGGAAAATGTTTTTTTGGCAATTTTGACTAGGATTTTCGGGAAAATACCGTAGGCTTGGAGTGTGAGCGCACATGAATCCGCAAAACCTGATCGATTACATTGCAAACGCCGAAAAAAAGACGCCGGTCAAGGTTTACGTGAACCTCACCGGCCCGGTGGATTTTGGTTCCGCCACGGTGTTCGGCGAGGGAAAAAGCCGTGTCGTTTTCGGTGACTGGAACGAACTTGCCCCGCTTCTGGAAGCCTCCGCCGGGAGGATTTCTGACTGTATCATCGAAAACGACCGGAGAAATTCCGGCGTGCCGCTGCTGGACTGCAAACACTTGAACGCACGTATCGAACCAGGCGCAATCATTCGGGAAAAGGTCGAAATTGGCGGCGGCGCTGTTATTATGATGGGGGCCATCCTCAACATCGGCGCGGTGGTTGGTCCGGGGACCATGATCGACATGGGCGCCGTCCTGGGAGGCCGCGCTGCGGTCGGCGCAAACTGTCATATCGGCGCAGGTGCGGTGCTGGCAGGCGTCGTGGAACCAGCGTCGGCAACACCGGTGGTTGTTGAGGACGGCGTGTTCGTCGGCGCAAACGCCGTGGTCCTTGAGGGCGTACGCATCGGGAAAAACGCCGTTGTGGCCGCGGGGGCCGTGGTGACGGAAGATGTGCCGGAAAATGCGGTCGCTGCCGGATGTCCGGCGCGTGTGATCAAAACAAAAGATGCAGAAACCACGGGAAAAACCGCTCTTGTGGACGCCCTGCGGAAGCTGTGAAAAAAAGACGGAGAATACCTCCGTCTTTTTTTACGCACCCTGGCCATCCAGCGGCAGACAGGCCACCAGCTCGAATTTCCCCGGCATGGCGCAGGTTTCCAGAGAGCCGTTATATCGTTCCGCAATCTCCCGCATTCCCGGAATTCCAAAGCCGTGCGCGGTTTTGTCCTCCTTGCTGGTGGAGAGGTCCGGCGCGGGCGTCTGGGGCGCGGCGTTCTCCACCCGCAGCATGAACAATCCTTTTTCTGCACGGCACCGGACTGTAATCCATTTTTCCGGCGCCTGTACTGCCGCCTCGACCGCATTATCCAGCGCGTTGCCCAAAAGCGCACAGAGGTCGGTGTCCTCCACCGGAAGAACCTCCGGCAGTGACGCCGCAATCTCTGCCTGAATGCCCTCCCGGCGCATGGTCTCCGCCTTGGCCATCAGGACGGCGTTGGCTGTGTCATTGGCGCACAGCCTCCGCCCGCCCTGTACCGCCGCCGAACCTAAGAGCTGATCAATATACTCCAAAGCCCGCTGCTCCTCGTCCAGCGCCAGAAGACCGCGAATGGCCGTCAGATGATTCCGGAGGTCATGGCGCAGCGTACGAAGCTGGGTTTCCTCCCGGCGAAGGCTTTGATAGTACGCCGCCCTCAGTTCGGAGAGCTTTTCGATTTCCTCCAGACGCTCGTGGTCCGTCAGAACCAGAACCGCGTACAGCAGCGCCAGCGCCGTGGTGATGACAAAAGGAAGTACCGCCAGCCCTAAACTCATGGACGTGGCATAGAGGGCGGGCGAGTCATATTTGTTCTGCGTCAGCAGCACCACCGCCAGCAGGGCGCTGAACGGCATGGCTGCCAAACAAAGCACCAGCTTCCACAGCTTGGGCGACAGCCGGGGCGGGTTCTCCGGCATACGCTTCCGGAAGCCAAAATACAAAAGTCCTGCCAGCGCAGGGCGGAGAAATTTGCTGGAATAGAAAAAGAAATTATCTTGTCCGAACTCATGAGCGGTCCAGGCGTAATAGGTGTCCAGCAGGGCGCAGACCGTCAGAATCAGACAGAAAAAAATGCCCGTTACCGCCAGCCGTCCGACGAAATTCCCGCGGGAAACCGCCAGAAATACGGCGAAAAATACCGGAAGCGTAAAAAGCAGGTTGTTGTCACCGACCCAAATCACCATGCCGGTTGTACCGCTCAGAAGAAGAAACAACAGGACCCGCCAGACGCGTCCGGGCTTCAGCGGCAGAAAGGCCGCAACCGTTTTATAGAGAAAAAATCCGCTGAAACCCAACGGAAATAAAAGCGGCCATGCGGCGAGACAGTGCTGTATAAATTGGACGGTCAGCTGAAAAAATCTCATTCGTCAGCCCTCCAGGGCCGCCCGCGCCAAAGCCGCCAGAGCCTTCGGACGGTGCGCACGACTTACCGGCAGAGCGGTCTCTCCCAGAAAAACCTCTCCGCCCTCCACCCGCTCCACCGCCGCCGTGCGGACCAGATACCGCTGGTGAATCCGGATAAAGCCAGGACCTGCGTCCTGTTCCACATCGTCCAGCTTGCCGTAAAACACATACGAACGCATGGCGGAAACACACGTCACCTGCCGCCGGTCGGAAACAAAATACAGGATGCTCTTTTTCGGAATCCGGTACAGCGTATCCCCGCTGCGGCAGATAAACACCGAATCGCTCTCCCGCAAAAGCGCCTCGGAAACCCGGTCCAGCACGCTGTCCAGCTGCTCCCCGCGGGGCGGCTTCATCAGGTACGCCAGCGCGCCGACCGCGTAGCCGTCAAACACGCCGTCGGTGTAGCCCGTGACGAACGCCAGCAGCAGACTTTCGTCCAGCGCACGGAGACGTTTGGCTGTCTCCATGCCATCCAGATCCCCCATTTCCAGGTCCAGAAATACCAGGTCCAGCTCTCCGACGTGGTTTTCAAGCCAGCGAAGAAGGCCCTCCCCGGAGGAAAATTCAAAAAACGTCCCCTCGGCCCGCCGGCGGTCCAAGGCGCGTTCCAAAGCGGCGCGGAGCATAATCCGGGCTTCGCCGCTGTCGTCGCAGATACCTATACGCAGCATATATGCAAACCTCCTGTTGTTCTCTCCGGTATTGTAGCATAATTTCCCGGATTCGCAAAACCAAATTTGACAGAAATCCGGTCAGTTTTTACATCCCGGCAAAGAACACTGCAAAACTTTACATCCTTTGCGCCAAAAGAGACGGTCCCGTTTGCGGGGACCGTTTTTTTGCGTTATCCTGGGCACAGAAACGGAAAAACGGAGGAATTTGCCATGACACAAAGAAGCATCGACCTCAGGCAACTGCTGACCACCCCGACGGTCCTGCCGCATACCGGACCGCGCCTGCAAACCAACCTTGATACCGATTTATTAAAACTCATTGCCATTGTCTCCATGCTCATTGACCACATCGGCGGCGCGTTTTTTCCAACTGTGGGCATGTTTCGTTGGATCGGACGCCTGGCGTTCCCGATTTTCTGCTACTGTCTGACCGTGGGGCTGCTGTACACGCACGATATCAAGCGGTACTTGGGGCGTCTGGCGCTTTTCGCCGTGATTTCACAGCCCTTTTATGTCCTGGCCACTCATCCGCACGACTGGATGATCGACCGGAACTGGGCCAACTGGAATATCTTTTTCACGCTCTTTCTCTCCCTGCTCGCGATGTACGGCTTCAAGGAGCGGAAATGGTGGCTGTTTCTGGGAGCCTTCTTCGTAATATCCTGGTGGAATTTCGATTACTCCGGCACCGGCATTCAATTGATGCTGATTTTCTTCCTCTGCCGGAACCATCCCCAGCTCGGCGCGGGAATCTATGTGCTGAGTTACCTCCCGGCTCTGTGGAACGGTTACGCGGAAGACCCGCTGAGCCTGACCCTGGGCAGCTTAACGATGGACTGGATTTTCTTCTCCATCTTCGCCGCGCCGCTGATTTTTATTCCGACGCATTCTTCCCTCAAAATCCCCAAATGGTTTTTCTACGCCTTCTATCCCGCGCACCTCGCTGTAATTGCAGTCATTCAATTCATGCGTTAAGAAAGGATAAGTGTTATGCTGACTGTTGAAAATCTGCACAAATCGTACCAGGTTGGAAAAACCTCCTATGAAGTCCTCAAGGGCGTTTCGCTGACCGTAGGAAAGGGCGAATTCGTTGCTGTGATGGGGCCGTCCGGTTCCGGCAAAACAACGCTGCTGAACTGTATTTCCTGTTACATCCCCGCCGATTCCGGCAGCATCCGTCTGGGCGACACCGAACTCGCCCGGCTGAATGAGGACGCCCTCGCGGAAGTCCGTAACAAAAAGCTGGGGTTCGTGTTCCAGGACTTCCTCCTGCTGGACGGCCTCACCGTCCGGCAGAACATCCTGCTCCCGGCTATTATCGGCGGCACCATTACGGACCTCGTGGAAACCCGGGCGGACCAACTCTGCGACGTGTTCGGAATTTCCGGCATCCGGGACAAGTATCCTGCTGGAATCTCCGGCGGAGAAAAACAGCGGACCGCCGTTGCACGGGCATTGATCAACCATCCGCTTCTGATTCTCGCCGACGAACCCACCGGAAACCTTGACAGCAAATCCACACGGGCGGTCATTCGCTCCTTTGAACAGGCGCAGAACGCGCTGGAAGCCACCATTTTTATGGTCACACATGATTCCTACGCGGCCTCCTTCTGCGACCGGGTGGTGATTCTCCGGGATGGCGTTGTCTGGAAAACGCTGAAAAAAGGACCGACAAACCGTGAAACCTTCCAGGACCAGCTTCTGGACGCCATCCGCGAAATGGGGAGGGAGTAACCATGCGTCACTTTTCGGAAGTCTATGCCCTCATGCGCCGGAAAAACAAAAAACAATACGGTCTTCTGGCGGGCTGCTGCTTTTTCTCCGTGCTGCTGATTACCGCTTACGTCTGTATGATGCGCGCTCCTACTATTTTAAACGTCCTGCCCGAAGGCGGCGACAGCCGTAAGCAGGTGATGATGATTTTTGCACTGGCCGTCCTTGGCTGCGGTGTGTTCACTATTTACGCCTCCGGTTTGTTCCTTCGCCAGAAGTCCAGGGAAACCGGTATCTTTCTGGCATTGGGGGCGTCCCGCGCCCAGGTGCGGACGGAGCTGTACCGGGAACTGGGCGTCATTTCCCTGGGAGCCTGTGCCGCCGGCGCTGTGCTGGGCGGACCCCTGGCCTGGATATTATGGCAGATTTTCCGGCTCTGCGTCGTGGATACCGAGGAAATGCGTCTGGTGTTTGATCCCGCCGCTTACCTTTGGTCCTTGGCGTTCTCCGTCTTCGTGATTGTCATGATGTTTTTTCTGGGAAGCCGCTCCATCAAACGAACCAACATTATTGACATCGTTCAGGAGTCCCACACCTCCGAACCCGTTCGGGAAGTGCCCCGGTGGTATGGTCCTGTCGGAATTGTCCTGCTGGCCGCGGGCGCTCTCCTGGGCTATCTGGTCCCCAGTTTTTTCGTGTTGGTCCTCCATTGGTACGCCCCTGAGATCTTGACGGCGGTATTCTATCTCCCCGCCCTTGTTGGACTCTACATGATTCTGCTGCACACCGTCGTCAATGGCTGGAACGGGAAAAAGAAGCTCTATAAGGACCTCATCGCCACCAGCCAGATGCGGTTCCAGGGCCGTCAGACGGTGCGGAATATGTTGGTTATGACCCTGCTGATTGCAGGAGCCTACTTCGGCAGCTTCTACACGCCGATGCTTGGCACCGGCGCGATGATCGGCTATGACCGGCGGCCCGTGGACTATGCATATAACTTCCGGGCCGACCAGGACATTCCTCTGGAAGACGAAGTGCGGGCCTTGGCGGAGGAATACGGCGTGACCATCACGGATTTCTCTGCCGCGCCGATGATTCGTCTGGCCGTGGACGGTTACAACATGATCGAGGAAGAAGGGCCTCTAGGCGCCACCTGGCGGGAGGAATACGAGGAAGTGATGTCCACCGAGCGGTTCCTCTCCGCCTCCGGCTACAAGGCGCTGACGGGGGAATCCGTAGACCTGAAACCCGGTGAAATCCGCGGTATAATCGACACGGAGAGCAGCCGTCTGGGGTTCAGCCCCAACGCCAGCGTTCTCACTAACTATATTACCAAGGACCAGCTTCGGGCAGCGCCTCTGGACCCTCTGCGCTATGACAGCCTTTTTGGACGCTACGTCATGAACGACAGCGATTTCGACGCTCTCTGCGCGGGACTCCCCGACACGTGGAAAGAAACGCAGGTCTGTTTCAACGTGGAAAACTGCGCGGATACCTACGAATTCGCAAAAGCCCTGTTCAATGAAATCGTTGACCGCTCCACCATCGACGTGGCGCAGTTCGACGGCTGGGACCCGGTCATTCGTGACCGCCGTATCGCGGAAAACGGTTTCTACTTCCTGGACCGGGAACAGCTGGCCGCGTCCGGGCTTACGCTCATCGACTATGACCAGCGGGACAGTTCCGCGTTCCGGCTGAATTGGCAGTATATGCCCGAATTCCGGATTCTGGATAAAATGGACTTTGTAAAAACAGCCGCCGTCTTTCTGATTCTCTTTGTCTTTATCGCCGTGGTCTGTTTTTCCGCCGTCTTTGTCATCGCCTACACCCGCTGTATGACCATCGCCCTCACCAACGCCAGGGTTTATGAAGATCTCCGCCGTCTGGGGGCCTCCAACGCCTACCTCCGCCGCTCCGTCCGGGGACAGGTGAAGCGGGTATTTCTGGTTCCCGCCCTGGTGGGCACCGGCCTGATTTACGCTTTTTATGTCATGATTATGTATTTTAACGGAAATCCAAGAGGCATTACCGTCAGCGAAGCGGCGGGCCTTCTGGTCGCCCTGCTGGTTATTTTAGGGGTGTCCGTCCTGATGTACGCCGTATATTATATGACCCTTTCCCACGTCTGTAAGCAGCTTGCCATCGGACGCCCGAAACCGAAACACTGAAAAACGTCCCCCTTGCTCCTCGCCGGAGGAACAAGGGGGACGCCATTTTTTATTCGCTGTGTTTATTTCTTGTTGCGGTCACGAGAGAAAAAGTGTTCAGAGGCTTGCTCAAGCTGTTCGGCCTGATGGAACGGCGTGGAAAGTGCGCTCTGTTCCATGACGGATTCCGGCTCGTTGCGGAAGGCTATCTTCAGCAGCAGCGGCGTCAGGACCGCGCAGCCAACCACCGTAATAATAATCGGCGTCATCATGGCTTCGCTCAGAATGCCCATGCTCAGGCCCCGGTTTGCCACAATCAGCGCAACTTCGCCGCGGCATGCCATGCCTGCGCCAA
>CANDBG010000070.1 GCA_947382875.1 uncultured Oscillibacter sp.
TTTGCTATTCCTCTATGTTTTTTTATCGACATATAGTATAATAAAAATAAGAGGTTGGCGTATAGTTTTTACCGTAAGGAGGAAATTCCTTTGACTCAGATCATTACCGTCACAAACCAAAAGGGCGGCGTGGGCAAAACCACCACCGTCTCTGCGCTGGTCTGCGGTCTTTACCAAAGAGGCGCACGGGTTCTGGGCGTGGACCTGGACCCCCAAGGCAACCTCGGCTTCACCCTTGGTCTGGATATTGGCGAGAGCTACACCATTTACGACGTGCTCACCGGCGCCCATACCATCGAGGAGGCCATCGTCCCCACCCAATACGGCGATATCATCCCCTCGGATATCATGCTTTCCACGGCGGAGGTGGCGTTCACCGCGCCCCGGCGGGAATTCATGCTCTCCCAGCAGCTCGATTATGTGAAGGATCGTTACGACTTCATCATCATCGACACTCCCCCCGCGCTGAACATCCTCACCATCAATGCGTACGTCGCCTCCACCGGTCTCATCGTGCCCATGGAAGCGGAGGTACTCAGTCTGGTGGGCGTCTCTCAGATTCAGGACACCATCGACACCGTTCGCAAATCCTTCAACCCCAACCTCAAGGTTCTCGGTGTGCTGCTGAACAAGTACAACCGTCAGCTTACGCTGTCCCGGGAGATTCTGGATCTTGCGGAGGAGGTGGCCCGGCAGCTGGACAGCCATGTATTTACAACCAAGATCCGCCGCAGCGTCAATGTGGCCATGGCCCCCGCTCATGGTCAAAGCGTCCTGACCTACCGGCCAGACTGCACCTCTTCCAAGGACTTCCGCAAAATCGTCAACGTCGTGGCCGGCGACCGCTTCCCGCCAAAGAGGCGGTTCTGAGCCGTTGAGCCATTTCCAATCCCTGTATTCTTATGTAAAGGAGCGTTTTTATTATGGCATCCCATAAAGATTCCAATTCCAGCAAAACCGCACATGTTATGAACCTGCTCAGCAAGAGCCGCGGTTCCGCTCCCGCACCGGAAGCGGAACCCAGGGAGGAACCCGCTGCAGAGTCCGTCCGGACCGATTCTGCCCCTGTCTCGGACGCTGCGCCGAAAACCGACGCCGCCCCTCCCGCCAAGACGCCTCCCGTGGCTCCGCTGATTTCCTCTCTCAACGCCGACGCCGCCGTGTCGTCCCAGATCAAGGACGCGCTGGAAAGCGAGCTGGGCGCGGAATTGGCCGAGCTGGCCGCGGAAACTCCCGCCGCCCCGGAACCGGAAGAAGTTCCAGAGGAAGTGGTTGTGTTCAAAGCCCCAGTAGAGGTCGCCTCTTCCGCCGATGAATGGCTAAACATCCCCGCCGCCCCGGAACCGGAGCCGGAACCCGAACCTGTCCCGGAACCGGAGGCCGAACTTCCGGCAGAGCCTCCGGCGGAACCCGAACCACCTGCCCCCGCCTCCGTGTCGGAGGCCCCCGCCGAAGCGGACCCGCTTGCATATCAACCCCCGTCGTACACAAATGTTATGGAACTTCTGGTGGACGAAAAGGCGGAAAAGTATATGCGGATGTTCGGTCTTTGCTGCTGCGACAAGTGTCAGGTGGACGTGAAGGCTTACGCACTGAACCATTTGCCGCCGAAATACGTCGTTATGGCCGATCAGGAACGGGTCCCCAAGCTCACCGTTTATGAGAGCAAATACAGCAGCGATGTTACCGCCCAGCTCATTCAAGCGTGTAAAATCGTAATGACAACCCCGCATCACACCCGTTGACATTTGGAAAAGAAAATATCCGATCACACATCGCAGGGGCGGGCCTATGTGTTCGCCCTTCCTCTTTAAATACCATTTAATAAAGCAGCCGGAACGAAAAGACGGGCGGAAAGCAATGATCTTTCCCCCGTCTTTTTGGCATTCGCTTTCTCTTGTTCGGGATACCTGAAACCGTAAGCCGTTTTTTACTTCTTTACCTTTCCCGTCACGCCGCTGAAGGCGCGGTTTCTTCGTTTCCGCGGAACAGCAGCGTAATGCACCACAAGCCCGCCAGTCCAACCAGCGCGTAAATGATCCGAGACAATACTGCAAGCTGTCCGCCGCAGAGAAACGCCACGGTATCAAAGCCAAACAGGCCCACGCCGCCCCAGTTCAGAGCGCCGATCACTGCCAGCAGTATCGCAATTTTATCAATCATCATCGCTTAACCTCCATTCCGCCGTCAGGCTGGGATATCGCTAGCCTTTCCTGCATGACGAATTTTATGCGTTTCGATTTAAAAAAGCAATTTTTTGCCGGTTTTTGCGCCAGCATTTTCTTATAGCTCCACAGCCTTGCCCGAAGACAAAAAATACAAAATCCGCCGTACAACCTTCTTTTCCAGCACCTGCTCCAGCGCCAGGCTGTACGCCTCAATCTGAGGCCGGTAATGCTCCGCCCGCGCCTGGATGTCTCCGGCAGACCATACATGGTCCGTTTTGAAGTCAATCACCGTCAGGCCGGCGTCTGTCTCGAAGCAGCAGTCGACTACGCCTTGCAGCAAAATTTGATCGCCACCTGTGGCGTCCGGGTCGTACGCCCGGGCGTCCGCCAGAAGCGTGAAGCGGTATTCCCGCAGAAGGTTTTTTCCGGCCCGCAGCTCCTCCGCCAGCGGCGAGGCCAACAGCCGCTCCAACGCCGGAACGTCCACTGCCTCCGCCTGTTCGGCGGTAAGGAGTTCCCGGCTCCGCAGGGCCGCCGCCTGTGACGCTGCGTCCAAATTGTGAAAATCCAGGTATTGCAGCGCCAGATGGTTTGCCGTACCTTTTTCCGCAGGGGTCAGGCCCTTATGTTCCCGGCGGAATTTCGGCTGACTCAAAGGCCGTATATAAGGCGTATGCGCCGCATTTTCCGCGATTTCGTCGTCTAAAAGGCGGCCTTTTAACTGCGTTGCCGTCAGCTTGGCGGGAAGCCGTGTCTCCCGGCTGTACGGATACGCAAACGACAGCAATTCCGGTTCAAACGGCGTTTCCGCACGGACCTCCGCCTCCTCCGAAACCGCCGCGCCGGGCGGACTGCGGAATTCCTCGCTGTCATGCAGAAAAACCATCCAGGGCGCCCCGCTGGCGGCTGAGGTATCGACTTCCGCCCCGGCGAACTCCCGCAGAATCTGGGCCTCCGGACGGCAGAGCAGTGACAGCAGCAGCCAATCTCCGAAGGAACGGCATGCCGCCACGCTCTCCGGCGGTACCGGACACGCTGCCGTCGACGCCAGCTTTTGCAGCCGTTTTTCCGCGCTGTACAGCGAATGAATCAAAATCAGTTTTTCCTTGGGGCGGGTCATGGCTACATACAAAACCCGTTGTTCCTCCGCCAGATTCTCCCGACGGATCTTTTCCTCTACCGCCACACGCGCAAGGGTGGAATAACGGATTTTCCGTTCCAAATCGATCCGCCGGGGGCCGAGCCCCATCTCCGGATGCACCAGAACCGGCGTGTCGAAATCCTGACGCGAAAAAGCGTGTTCCAGGTCTGCCAGCACCACAATCGGGAACTCCAAGCCTTTGGACTTGTGAATGCTCATGAGCCGTACGCCGTTCACGGCCGCCGCGCCGGAGGCTTCCGGAGCCTTGCCCGCTTCCAGCAGACGCCGCAGCTGGGTCACAAAGGCAAACAACCCCCGATAGCCGCCGCTCTCGAACTTCTCCGCCTGACGGGCCAGCGCGATAAGGTTTTCCCGGCGTTCCAGACCGCAGTCCATGGCACCGAAAATGCCCAGAAGATTCAGCTCGTTGTAGACGTGCCACACCAGACGATGAACGCTCATGTCCCTGGACGCCTCCCGCAGCCTGCGAAGTGTTTCCAGAAATTCCGTACAATCCGCGTCGCCGGAGGCGGAAACCGCGTCATAGAAATCGCCGTCGCGCCGGCCCCCCCGCAGCTCCGCCAGACGATCCGGCGTAAAGCCGAAAACCGGTGAGCGCAAAACCGAAATCAACGGAACATCCTGCCGGGGATTGTCCAGCAGTTCCAGGAGCGCAACAACTGTGGAAACTTCCATGGTGTCGAAAAAGCCGCTGTCCTCCTGGAAGGAACAGGGAATGTTTCGTTCCGCCAGAGCGGCGGCGAAAGCCGCTGTACGGCTTCCGGGCGAGCGCATTAAAATGACGATATCCTCCGGCTTGCAGTCCCGCAGAACGCCGTCGGGGCCGGTAACTTGGAATTTGGTATCCAAAAGCCGCTGGATGCGCAGAGCCGTAAAACGGGCCTCCGCCGTCAGCTTTTTGATCGGCGCTGGATTGTTCGCCGACTTCATCCTGGCCGTGACCAAGTGGAATTCCGTGCTGCAATCCGTACGAAGCGGGAAATAGTCCGCTCCGAAGTAGAGGGCGGCGTCAGCGTCGTACTCCATCTCTCCCATTTCCGTGGACAGGATGTTTTCAAACACAAAATTCGCGGCGTCCAAAACCTCCTGACGGGAGCGGAAGTTCCGGGAAAGGGATATTTTCCGGTCCTCCCCGGCTGCGGCGTCCTCCGCTGGACGAAACCGTATGTATTTATCCAGAAAAATCGTCGGGTCCGCCAGACGAAAACGGTAAATGCTCTGCTTCACATCACCGACGGTAAACAGATTTTTTCCATCCTTCGAAACCGCGCGGAAAATGGCGTTTTGAACCTCGTTTGTATCCTGGTACTCGTCCACCAGAATTTCCACGTACCGCGCCGCAACCTGTTCGCCAAGCTCGGTGGGACTGCCGTCCGGTTTTGTGAGCAGCTGTAAGGCGTAGTGTTCCTGATCAGAGAAATCCGCGGCGTTTATCCGCAGCTTTTCCGCACGGCAGGCCGCGGTGAAGTCCGCCGTCAGGTCCAGCAGCGCCAGCATTGCCGGGGCAACCGCTCGTAAGTCCTCCATGGCTTCCTCACCGCTTACGCTGAGCCAGCTTTGCAGTTTTGCCATGTCGTCCTGACACCCGGACCAGATTTGCCGCAGAGAGAGAACGATTGGTTCATCCTTCCGCCCCTTGGGCGCAGTGAGCCGCGGAAACAGAACCATCTCCGCAGCCTGCCGGGCCGCTTCCCAGGTTCCGGCAAGGCTCAAGCCTTGCAGCCGTTCGGCAACCTCGTAAAACTTCCCGCCGAAGCTCTTTTCCAGACCGGAATCTCCGGTCATACGCTCCATGCCCTGGCGAAGCTGTACCGTCCAATGGGCTGCGCGGCGGCGTATGCCGTTCAGCAGCTCCTGCGCGTAGATGGTTTCATCAAAACCGCCGTCCAGGTTTTCCCAGGTTTTACGGCTCATGTTCAACCATGCCTCCGGCGACGCATGGCTTTGGAGCTTGTCAAAAAATTCCAGAACCAGCTCTACCAGGGCGCGGTCATCACGGCCTGCGCCCAAGGTGTCGGCAAGCTGCTCCTGGTTGGGCCGGAAGGTCTCGTAAAACGTTTCCAGAACTCGGTCCAGCACCCGGCGGCGCAGCAGCAGCGCTTCGCTGTCGTCCAGTACGCGGAAGTCCGGCGTCAGGGCGTGCTGATCGCCCTCACGGCCCAGAAGGTGCGTGTTTTCCCGCAAAAGAGATGTACAAAAGGCGTCCACGGTTTTGATGTCCGCCTGATAGACCCGCAAAAGCTGACGCCGCAAATGCGTGTCACCTGGGTCCTTGCCGATGCGTTTCGAGAGTTCCGTGGCAATCTTGCCCCGCAGTTCCGCCGCCGCCGCGCGGGTATAGGTAATGATGAGGAAATCGTCCACATTGCAATGGTCTTGCGTGATATAACGGAACAATCGCTCTACAAGAACCTTCGTCTTGCCGGACCCCGCCGCCGCGGACACCAGCAGACTGCCTCCACGGTTCTCCACCGCGGCGAGCTGTTGATCGGTCAGTTTCATGAGCGGTTCTCCTCCTCTTGTTCATCAAGCATCTGCCAGAACTCCTCCGCTTTTACCGGAAGGATGTAATTCAAATGGTCGCCGTCGCGGCCGTTCTGGAAGTGGCAGGCGGCGGCCCAGCCGCAGAAACGACAAAAACTGTCTTCCTCGTTGTGACAGCACGGATCGGCGTCGATGTTGCCCTGACGGACTTCCTTGGAAATGTCGTGCAGCAGGGTTTCCACGTAGCGTCCCAGTTTTCCCAGCTGCGCGGCGGAGGCCAGACTTCCGGAGAGGTTTCCGTCCCGCTTCACCCGGACGGGCAGGTAATGCGGTTCCTGAAGCGCCTCGTGTTCCATAGCTTGCAGCACCTCCGGTTCCGCCAGGAGCAAGCCCGTGCGCCGGAGCTGTTTTTCCCGTTCGCTCTGGAGCTTTTCCGGCAGAATGCTGCGCTCCGCTGACAGAATTTCGTCCCGGGCCGGGAGGTAGAGAACGCCCGCCGGTTCGATGGTATGCCCGAAACGGGCCTCGCCCTGTTTTTGCAGCGTGAACAGGTACAATAGCATTTGGATATCCAGTCCCATCCGCACCGCCGACAAATCGAACGCTTTCCGTCCGGATTTGTAGTCAATCACGCGGATGAACAATTTTCCGTCCTGAATCCAGCCGTCCACCCGGTCGACCTTGCCCCCGACCCGCAGTTCGCCGTCGGGCTCGGAAATAACTACGCCGGGAATGTCTTCTCCGTCGCCGAAGGAGAGTTCAAAAGCCAGCGGGACAAAATCCGAATGCCGCAATTCCTCCGCCGCCTCATCCACGACGGCGTAGGCCAGATTCCGCAGACGCTTGAACAGATAACGGAAACGCGCGCTCCGGCTTTGGAGGTTCGGCAGCTGCCGGGTGACGTATTCGTCGATGTAATGCCGTACAAGAGCATGGATTTCCTCCTCGTCCGTCCGGGCAAAGCCGCCCTTGTCCAGAACATCCCGCGTGACGTTTTCCAACAGGAAGTGCAGGAAGGAACCAATCTGCGGCGCGTCAAAAACCGCCGGCGTGCGAGGCTTTGCCTGAAGGCCATACTCCATAAAATAAGCAAAATGACAGGAGCGCAGACGTTCCAGACGGGAAGCTGTCATCGCGATCTGATCGCCGTAGAGCGCCCGGACCGCCCGGCGGGACAGTGAACCCCGCGTCATGTGAACCGCGTGCTCCATGACGGCAAGTTTCCTCTGAAAAACGGGTTCGGAACCGAAGTAGTTCCAAAGCGCACTGCCGGGCACGGCGGCTTCCAGCGCCGGAAGGGGTGCCGTGAGGCGGTACGCCCGGTCATTGCCCTCTTTCTCCACCCGCAGGCCCGGGAACATCGCCCGCAGTCGGTCAATGACAAAGGCAGGCCGCAGTTCGCCGCCGGAAAGGTCCGTGACCGGGTAGCTGACGAAAAGCCCTTCGGTGGGCTGCGCCAGGGCCGCGTACAGATTTTGCAGCTCCAGGCCCATTTTGTCCATGCCGGCAGGGGCCAGTTCCACACCCCGGCGGGCCAGCTCGTCGCGGTCGTCCTCATTGAGAATCCCGCCGCCCTGGCTGGGAGTCGGCAAAACATGGTCGTTCGCTCCCAGGAGAAACAGATACCGTACGGCACGGCGTTCGTTCCGCGCCACGCCGCTGACCTGCACCTGATCCAGTGAAGCGGGAATCGTTCCCACACTGTACTGCGTCAGCACCTGCCGGAACAGACGGGCAAATTCGTCCAGCTCTACCGGCTCGCTGCCCAGAATCTCGACAAACTGATCCAGCACGCCGCAGAGAATTTCCCAGAGCTGGGCGGTTTCTTCGGCATCCTGAAGACGTCCTGCGGCCGCCTGGGCGTCCAGCTGACGCTGCAGCGCGTCTTCCAAACACAGCTCCTCCATGAAGCTGTACAGCGCGTCCACTTTTTCTCCGGCGGTTTCGCCGCTTTTAAGGCCCTCCGCCAAACGCGACAATGGTCCCTGTATCCGCCGGCGCATGGCGTTCACCCGTTCCAGATGCGCCGTTCGCAAGGGTGTCCATTGAATGCCGTAACCGTCGGGGTTTTCGGCCCAGTCCACATCTCGCAGCCACATCCCGCCGTGAATCTCCCACTTGAGAACGTAATTTTCCAGCAAATCGCATTCCTCCGCGGACAAACCGGCAAGACCGGTTTTCAGCCAGCGGAACATATCGTCGTATTCGTACCCGCCGCCGATGGCCGCCAGCACGCCGGTCAGGAGACTCAGCACGGGCTTTTCCAGGATATCGCTCCGGCGGCTCAGATAAGCGGGAATCTCATAGCGTTCAAACACCGTCTCAATGACGCCCTCGTAATCCTCGATGTTCCGCGCCGCGACGGCGATATCCCGGCAGCGGCAGACGCCCTCCGCCAGCAGACGGCGGATTTCTGCGGCGGTCTGCTCCACCTCCGAAAACACTGTGTCCGCCTCCCGGACGCGAATCACGGAGGCGTCGCCGTCAAAGGGGGCGGCATCCTCGAAGAAGTGACGTTCGAGGTGTCCCAGGGCGGTAGGGTCATGGGCGGTGAGGGTCTGGATTTCCAGACGGCTCCCCTCCCGTTCCGCCAGACGCCGAAGCCGGTCCAACGTCCGCAGGGACGCCTCAAAAATCTCCTCACGGCTGTTCGGCTCGCCCAGCAGCGTCACGGTGACAGAGTGCGCCTGACGAAGCAAAATCGCCAAGGCCCGGCGCTCCTGGGCGGTGAAGTAGGTGAAGCCGTCAACATAAATGTCCTTGTTTTCGCCATAGCGGGACGCTTCCAGATGGTCGCAGAGCTTGGTCATGCGGTCCCGGGAGTCCAGGCCCGGACGATACAGCCGCGCTTCGTACGCGCCGTAAAGCAGGCTCAAATCCCGCAGCTTGTCCCGCGTCGCGCCGGTGATTTCCTGGGATTGAACATACAGGGCCTCCGGCGAAACATCGTAGCAGCGCAGCTCGTCAAACAGTTCCAGAAGCTGCTGCAAAAAGGCCGATTTCCGGGAAGGGCGGCGGTAAACGGTCAATTCCGGCGCGACTTCCAGCAACGCCTTTTCCAGCGTCAGCAGCTTACCGCCCGCATCCAGCGTCACCTGCGCCGCGCCGCCTGTAATGTTCAGCACCCGGTCGCAAAGACGGCGAAAGCTCAAAACCTCCGCGTGACGGCTGGCCGTAGGACCGCAGTCGCGGCAGAGGTCGACTTCCGCCGCATGGGAAGCGTGTTCCGGCACCAGCAGAATTTGCCCGCCGCCGCGGTCGCCGAGGGCGGCAATTTCCCGCCGGATGGCTCTGGATTTACCGGTTCTGGCCCGGCCTATGAGAACCCTTAGCAAAGGCGCATCCCCCTTTTTGTTCGATTTCATGGAATAGTTTAGCACATCTTCCGGAAAAGTGCAAGGGATGAACCGAAGGAACGCGTCCGCGCCGGAAACGCAAAAACCGGCGCGGCCTGGGGCCGTACCGGTTTCCACAATCCAGATTTTTTGTCCGTCAGACCAGCGTCACGGTCAGCCATGTCAAACCGACCGCCGCTGCGCCGAGCATCGTATACACCGCCGGGCTGACGTCCCGCCAGAGACGGCCGACGCGCCTGTGATGACGTCCGTTGGCATAGCTGCGGGCTACCCGGCGCGCCTCCTCCACCAGTTCCCGAGCGGTTACGCCCTCAGCGGCGGCATCGCTGCGCACAATGAAAATTGCCTGTTCAAAAAAGCGCCGGTCCGGCGAATCCACCACAACCACCCGCTTTGAGATACCTTTCACCATCCGATCACAGCCTCCTGTTTTTGATACATCCAGTTTGCCGTAATCCCGGGAAATTTATACCACATTTTTAAGTGATTTTTGGAAAATCCGTCAAAGGTTTTTTGTCTGCTTCCGCGCCGACGCCGCCAGGGCTTCCAGCTCCTCGCCGGAAAACCGCTGCACGTTGTCGCAGAACCGGCAGGTCAGTTCCGCGCCGCCCTGCTCGGCAATCATGCTGCGCAGCTCCTCCGGGCCGAGGCTGATCAAGGCGCGTTCCATCCGTTTCCGGCTGCAGTCGCAGCGGTATTCAATTGGGGCTTTTTCCAGGATTTCCAGGTCAAAATCCGGCAATGCACGGCGCAAAAGAGCTTCCGGGTCCGGATCGGCCCGCAGCAGCTCCGTGATTGGTCCCGCCGCCCGCAGCGATTGCTCTATGCGTTCCACGGTTTCCTCTGCCGCACCGGGCAGGAGCTGAATCAGGTAGCCCCCCGCCGCCAATACGCTCTGGTCCCGGTCCACCAGGACGCCCAAGCCGCAGGCCGTCGGGATTTGTTCGGATTCCACGAAATACAGCGCGATATCCTCCGCGATCTCGCCCCAGAGCAGTCCCACACTGCCGATATACGGCTCTTTCATGTGCAGGTCCCGGATAACCGTCAGGGTTCCGGCGTTTCCGACGGCGGAACCTACGTCCAGCTTTCCATCTTCCCGCAGCGGCAGATCGACGGCGGGATTCTCCACGGTTCCCCGGACGTTGCCCCGGTTGTCGGATACGGCCAGGAGCAGTCCCAGAGGGCCTCCGCCTTTGATTTGGAGCGTCAGGCTGGCGCCGTCTTCTTTCAGGGCGCTGCCCATCATGGACGCCGCTGCCAAAAGCCGCCCCAGCGCCGCCGTGGCGACGGGCAGCGTTTTGTGAATCTGCCGTGCGCGTTCCGTGAGGGCGCGGGTGGAAACCGCCGCGGCTTTGATCTGTCCATCCCGTGAGACGGCCCGAATCAGTTGATCGTTCATAGTGCCTCCTACAAAAAATGCGGAACTTAAACCGCCAGAAATTGCCAGCGGTCCTCGTCCGGTTCCGGCGGACGGCGGGTCAGGTCGCCGCAGACGCGCACCCTGGAAAAGCCCGCTTTGTGCAGACAGTCCGTCAGGGTTTTCCGCGTCCAGGCCCGCTCCCGATGCTCTTCAAAAGTCCGCGTCCAGGCCCCGTCGGAACGCTGCTGAAACAAGTCGACCTGATATGTGCAGATTTGTTTCTTTTCCGAGAAAAACGTCTGCCAGACGCAAAAGCTCTCTCCGGTGTCGTCCATGTAGGTCTGCCGGTCCATCCGGCGGAGCTTACAGGGCGTATTCACATCGAACAGGAACCTTCCGCCCGGCTTCAGCCACCTGCGCACACGCTGAAAAGTTTCCAGCAGGTCCCGTTCTTTTGTCAGGTAATTGAGGGAATCCATGGTGGAAACCACTGCGTCCACCGGTTCGGTCAGCCGCAGCTTTGTCATAGACTGCTGCAAAAACAACGGCGGATTTTTCAGACGCGCGGCTTTCCGGGCCGCTTGGGCAAGCATGTCCTCCGAGGCGTCGGAGGCGATGACGGAAAAACCATGTTCCGCCAACAGGCAGGCAATGCTGCCGGTTCCGCAGGCGAGGTCCAGGACCGTACGAACGGGCACGGCGCTTTTCCGCAGTTCCCGCATCAGGTAAGCAGCCCGGCGGCGGTAATGGCCGTCCAGCATGAGGCCGTCGTAGCTGGCGGCGAAGGCCGTGTAGCTCTGCCCACTCATGGCTTTCGCCCCTTGATGCGGTCAAAGAGCCGGGTGTACGCCCCCGTTCCGTAGTTCAGCGACCGGTTCACACGGCTGATTGTAGCGCTGGAAGCGCCGGTGGATTCCAGAATTTTGTTGTAGATCATGCCGTCGTCCAGCAGGGACGCCACGGTGTACCGCTGCTCCATGGACCGCAGTTCCGAGATGGTGCAGAGGTCCTGAAAAAATGCGTAGCACTCCTCCTCTGATTGAAGCTGTAAAATGGCTTGATATAGCTGTCCATTTTTTGCTTTCTTACCGATTTTCAATAGAGCCACCCCCGCAATACCATACCATAATTGTAATCTTTGGAAGCCGTCCGGCGGACGGCCCTGCCTGTATTTTAACATTTCACTGCGCGAAAGTAAAGCCATATTTTTCATCTTTGATTGAACCGCCGCGTTTTCCATGATATAATCCGGATGATAAACAAAAACCCGGAGGGATTGAAATGGACGCTGCAAATTATCAGGCCGGCGATTATCAGACGATGTGCATATCGGAAAAAATTGAGTTCCTGCAAAAGGTTCATAAAGAGGAAATTTCATTGTGGGACGACGATGGAGACGAAACCGAAATCTGGAAGGACTTTGACCGCGTGCAAACGGAATTTCTGGAGCATCCGGAAATGCTTGGCTGTGAGGATGTACTGCATCTCATGAAAATCTTTGATGACGATTGCTTTGAGATAACCTGGCAGTTTCATCTTGCTGAGATGTTGTATCGTAACTGTGTGCATTACGGAAAAAACAGGATTTCCTTTTATTTACAGAATTTGCTGGAAATTCCGCCAAACGGTCGTTTTCACGGCTGGCATTTCCCGCTCCAATGGCTTATGGGTAAAAAAACGTTTTTGCTTCTGAAAGAAGCCATGCAGGAGCAAACAGACGAAACAAAAAAATTCGTTCTGCAAATAATTGACAACGTGGAAATATATCCAGAGGAAAAAGAGGCTCTGCGCAGGGAAATTCTTGCATGTCCGCCTGTTCTTCCGTAAGAAATTCACCTTGCAAAAAAAGCGGAAAGCCGATATAATGGCTAAATAGCGCGGTCGGGCGTATGCCTAACGCCGTGCAGACTTTTCGCCGGAGAGCGGCGGGATGCGGAAAGGAACCATTTATGAGACTGCAAAGCGCAATTTTTGATATGGACGGAACTCTGTTGGATTCCATGCAGATGTGGAAGGACCTGGGGTTTTACCTGTTGGAGCGGCACAACATCCAGCCGCCTCCGGACCTGGCGGAACGGCTGAAACCGATGGGTCTGCGGGACGGCGTGGCCTTTTGTAAGGAATACTGCGGTCTTCCAGGCACAACCGCGGAGCTGATCGCTGAGGCACAGGAGCGCGTGGACGATTTTTACCACAACGAAGTACAGGCGAAGCCCGGCGTAAAGGAAGCCCTGTCGCTTCTGAAAATGGAAGGCGTCTGGATGTACATTGCCACCGCCACCGACCGCGCCCTCGCGGAAACCGCCCTGCGTCACGCGGGAATCGACGGATTTTTCCGCGGCCTCATAACCAGCCGTGAGGCCGGACAGCACAAGCAGGACGGTCCTGCCGTTTACGAACGGGCGCTTACCCGTCTGCGCTCCAACAAAAAGGACACTGTTGTTTTTGAAGATGCCATCCACGCGATCCGTACAGCGAAAGCGGCCGGTTTCCGGGTAGCCGCCATTTACGACCCCGTCGCTGAGGACGACCAGGAGGAAATCCGGCGGTTAGCGGATTATTACTATCGTTCCTTTGAGGAACTGTATCAAACCAAAACTCTGACATAAAACAGGAGGATACCAAACGATGCAATACCGGGAACTGGGTCATACGGGCCTGCGGGTCAGTGAAATCGGCATGGGCTGTGAGGGGTTTGTCGAGAAACCGTTTGAGGAAGTCCGGGCAATGGTGGACGCCATGGAGTCCGCCGGGGCCAACTGCATTGACCTCTACTCACCGAATCCGGAATTCCGCTCCAGCCTTGGACGAGCCTTGCAGGGACGCCGGGAAAAGTTTGTACTGCAAGCCCACCTCTGCGCCGCGTGGAAAGACGGGCAGTACATCCGCACGCGGAAGCTGGAAGAAGTACGGGAAGCGTTCGAGGATCAACTGCGCCGTTTGGAGACGGACGCCGTGGAAATTGGCATGATTCACTACGTCGACTCCATGGCGGACTGGGAAACCGTTCTGAACGGCGGCGTCATGGCGTACGCAAAGGAACTGAAAGCTCAGGGAAACATCCGTTGCATCGGGCTTTCCAGTCATAACCCGGAAGTGTCCCTGGCGGCGGTACACAGCGGCTTGATTGAAGTGTTGATGTTCAGCGTGAATCCGTGCTACGACCTTCAGCCCGCCCG
>CANDBG010000071.1 GCA_947382875.1 uncultured Oscillibacter sp.
CCGTCTGGGACTTGTTGGCGCAGTACCAGCCCTTATATTTTGGGTTGCAGAGGATATGCCGGATGGTCAGCACATTGAAAGCGTTGCCCTTCCGGCTGGTGAAGCCCTCATCCAGCAACGTCTGAGAGATCCGGCGAATCCCCATTTGCTGGTTGGCGTAGAGGTCAAAAATCCGCCGCACCACCTGGGCTTCCTCCTCGTTGATGGTGAGGACGCAGTCCTTTTTGTTGTAGCCCCACAGCTTGTCGTTCCCCAGCACGTGGCCGTTCTTGATGGCCTGGCGGAAGCCGAACTTCAGCCGCTCGGACAGCTTGCGAACCTCATCCTGGGCCACTCCGGCCATGACCACCAGGCGGAACTCGCTGTCGGAGTCCAGGGTGTTGATGTTGTCGTTTTGGAACAGCACCCCCACGTCGTGCTCCAGCAGCTCCTGGGTGTATTTGATGCTGTCCAGGGTGGAACGGGAAAAGCGGGAGATCTCCTTTGTGATGATAAAGTCGAACCGCCCCGCTTTGGCGTCCTTTATCATCCGTAAGAAGCTGTCCCGCTTTTTGGTGCTGGTGCCGGAGATGCCCTCGTCGATGTACCCCGGGACGAAGGTCCAGCTTGGTTTTGATTGAATCAGCTCTGTATAATACTGCACCTGGTTTTCCAGGCTGTTAATCTGCTCGTCCTTGTCGGTGGACACTCGGGCGTAAAAGGTCACTCGCAAAGGCAGGTCAAAGATGGTCTTTCCGTTCCGCATTTCATTGCGGATCCTGAGCACATTCACGTCCGCTCGCCTCCTCTGTCAAGCACATAGGGTACTGGAAAAGCTCCGGGAAGTCTATCACAGAATGTACCAAATCCATGGCTTTGGAATGAGTGAAATCCGATATCAGGCTAAGAGAATGAATGTAGTCCAGCAGAGTGCCAACCAGTTCTCGCTGTGCGCTTTCCAAATTGCATCACCTCGGTTCATAGGTATGCTTGGAAGGCAAAAAAATGCCGGGCGGAAAAAATCCGTCTGGCATCAATTGAAATATTAGAAAACGGGCAGTTCATTCACCGGCGACAGGCAGCTGAGGATGCCTGAAACCTGGCGGAATCATACCCGATTCGATGGGAGGGGCGGGGGAGACGGGACCGTTCACAGGTTTTGACGGTATTTCTTTCCAAGGGCGTCGGCTTCCAGCATTGCGCCGTATATTAATTCCGGCGTCACAGGAAACGGCATGTGGTGGACCGTAGAGCCCGGAACACAGGCTTTTTCTGCGGCAAGGCAGAGAAGAGCCGGATCAGGTTCGTAATACCCCATATCCGAAAAACAAACCGGAAGTCCCACGTCACAGCAAAACCGCAAAACCGCATCTACCTCCTGCTTGGGAGCCGCTTCCATGACCAGCTGGGTCAGGGTGCAGAACGCCACTTTGCAGCCGTGGTATTGGCAGTGAAGCTGAGGAATCATGGTAAATCCTTTCTGGATGGCATGGGCAGCGGCAAGACCGCCGCTTTCAAAGCCGACGCTGGACAGGTATGTATTTACCTCCACAATGGTTTCCAGCGCCTCCGAGCAGACGCCCGCTTCCGCGTCTTTTTTCGCTTGAGGGCCATACTCCTGTAGCAGCTCCCAACACATGGCCGCAAGCCCCGCCGCCGCCCGCGTAGGCTGACCGCCTGTCTGGTTCGGACTGCCGGAAGCTCCGCAGGCTCTCGCCTCGAACCAGGTTGCCATCGCATCGCCCATGCCTGCCGCGAGCAGGGCGGCGGGCGCTTTTGCGATGACGGAAGTATCTGCCAGCACCATGTCCGGGCAGGTATTTAAGAAGAGATATCGTTCAAATTCGCCGTTGTCCCGGTAAATTACGCTCAGTGAACTGCAAGGCGAATCCGTGGAAGCGACCGTGGGAATGATGACAGACCGTAAGCCCGCTTCATAGGCGACCGCCTTAGCCGTATCCAGAATTTTTCCTCCGCCAATTCCAATGACTGCCGTGGAGCCCTTTTCTTTTGCGCGGTTTGTCAAATCATCGATCTGTCTTTGAGAACACTCTCCTTGAAAGAGCTCATACGTCAGCTCATACGGCTTGCCGTCAAGACCGCTTTGCAGAGTATCCCCCATTCGTTTCATACCGTTGGGGCTGATGATCACCAGCAGCCGGTTCCCCATTCCCTGTAAGTATTGGTCCAATGTCCGCAGCGCATCCGGGCCCTGTACATATTTCGCCGGGCTTTTTAATATTTTACTCACGATACGCTTCCTCCATATCCATGATTGCTGTAAGAAAGCCCATGATGTTTCGAATCGTCCGGCGCAGGTTTTCCCGGCTTTTCAGCTTCGCCGTTTCGAACGGCTCAGGAACATGGTTGATACTGAATACGCTGCAAACGCCCAGGTCGTAGATCCCGTCGGCTCCGTCGCCCACAGAACCTACCACTGCCACGACAGGCGTCCCCACTTGTTTGGCACGGCGTCCAACGCCTGCAATGACCTTGCCCCGGACGCTTTGACTATCCAGCCGTCCTTCGCCCGTAAAGACGACCCGGGCGCCCCGCACAATATTGTTAAATCCAACGGTATTCAGCACGGTTTCAATGCCCATTTGCAGCGTTCCCCGCCAGAACGCCACCGCGCCGCCGCCCATGCCGCCGGCGGCGCCGGCGCCGGGAAGCTGTTCAATTTCCACGCCGAGATCCCGAGCTGCGATTTGGGCAAAGTGATGCAGGTTTGCGTCCAGCCGAGCAACCATCTCCGCGTCTGCTCCTTTTTGTGGGCCGAATACCGCGCTGGCTCCCATGGGACCGCAGAGCGGATTATCGATGTCGCACATCACTGTGATTTCCGGCAAGGAGCGCTGCCCGGTGGGATCGATCTGCGCAATGCGGTCCAGCGTTCCGCCGGTCGGTACAAACACGTTCCCAGTCTCGTCCAGGAAGCGTGATCCCAGCGCGGCCGCCGCGCCGCAGCCTCCGTCGTTGGTGGCGCTTCCGCCCAGACCCAGAATGATGCGCTTTGCCCCTCCCTCCGCCGCCGCAGCCATCAGCTCTCCCACGCCGTAAGTGGTTGCCTGATCAGGTTCCAGACGGTTTCCTGCCAACGGAAGGCCTGCCGCTGCCGCCATTTCCACAACCGCCGTACTATCGGGAAGCAGGCCGTAAAAGCCCGTTATTTCTTCCATATAGGGTCCGTGGCAGGGGACCTCTATGCGCTCTCCCCCTAGTGCGGCAAGGAATGCGTCCACGCTGCCCTCGCCTCCGTCAGCTACCGGAATGGCAACGACATCCGCCGATGGGCGGACGCGAAGGATCTCATCCCTCATAATATTGCAGATATCCTGGGATGTCAGTGTCCCCTTGAAAGAATCCGGCACCAATACGTATCGTTCCATATTGCGTCCCTCCTTCGTTAAAAATCATTCGGCGGGAGAAGGGCGGCCTCCTCCCGCCGGTGGCAATCGTCTTGGAATGGATCAGTCGTTGAATTTTACGCCGCCGAGTTCTTCGTAATACTTTGCGACGGCGCTGTGATCACAAGCGCCGCTGCCGCTTTCGGACAGCTTCTTCATGAGCTCCAGCATTTCCTGCGCCAAAGGCATCGGGGCATGCACCAGCTCGCCGGTGCTCAGCGCGTTGGTCAGATCCTTGATATGCAGATCGATCCGGAATCCTGGCTTATAATTGTCGGCCAGCATCATAGGCGCCTTGGCGTTCATGACATTAGAGCCGGCCAGACCGCCTTTGATGGCCTCAAAGACTTTCTGAGTATCCGCACCGGCCTTCTCTGCCAGCATCAGGCCCTCTGCGAGACCGGCGATGTTCACCGCTACAATGACCTGATTGGCCAGCTTGCATGTGTTTCCGCTGCCGGCGGGGCCGACCCAGGTGGCGCTGCTGCCCATGGCTTCAAACAGAGGCTTTGCTCTTTCAAAGTTTTCCACGTCGCCGCCGGCCATGATAGCCAGTGTGCCGGCCACAGCCATAGGCTCGCCGCCGGAAACCGGAGCGTCAATGAAATGAATACCCATCTTCTTCAATTCGGCATAGATTTCACGGGAATCGCCGGGGGCGCCGGAGGTCATGTCCACAAACAGCGTGCCGGGCTTGGCCTCCTTTGCGATGCCGTTTTCGCCCAGCAGCAATTCCTTGACCTGGGGGCTGTTCGGAAGCATGGTAACGATGACCCCGCACTCCCGGGCGACTTGCGCAAAGCTGCCGGCCACGGCCATGCCGCTTTCCTCAGCTTCCCTTTTTCGCGCTTCATTCCGAACGCCGACCAGCAGATCAAACCCCGCCTTTTTCAGATTTTTAGACATGGGCATACCCATAATGCCAAGGCCGATAAAACCGATTTTACTCATAATAAATCTCCCTTTCTAGTTACGATAACTCAATGCCCAATTTTTTTGCCAAGCGTCCTAACGTACTGGCGTCCATATCCAGCGCCGTGGCCGCTTTCCGAAGGCTGCCTTCCCGGTGAAGCGCTTTTGTAACCAGCTCGCGCTGCAAATTTTCCACAGCCGCTTTCATATTCGTGCCGTTGGAATGCACAGGGGAATATACAGCGGGCTGGTCCATCCCCGCGATGCGGGCGGGCAGATCCTCCTTGCTGATTTTCGTACCAATCGACGATACCGTTAGGTTCTCCACCGTGTTCCGCAGTTCCCGGACATTGCCGGGCCAACCGTATTGGAGGAAACAGTTGCGGACATCCTGGGTGAATTCTTTCGAGAGCTTGTATTTCTCGCAAAAATGCTGTAAATAAAATTCCGCCAGAGGGATGATATCCTCCTGCCTCTTTCGGAGCGGCGGAATATCCAGCTCTACAACGTTTAACCGATAGTACAGCGCATCCAGGAATTGGCCGCTTTCCACCATTTCTTCAATATTGCGGCTGGTGGCAGAGATCAGACGCACGTCCAGTTTAACGGGATGTGTTCCGCCGACCCGCATAATTTCATTTTCCTGGATGGTCCGTAGCAGCTTTGCCTGAAGGGAAAGACTCATGTCGCCAATCTCATCCAAGAGAATCGTTCCGTGATTCGCCAGCTCAAAAAGGCCCATCTTTCCCTTTTCGCGTGCGCCGGTAAAAGCGCCTTTTTCATAACCGAACAGTTCCGATTCCATCAGCGGCGCCGGAATGGCGCTGCAGTTGATTTTAATAAACGGTTTATCCGCGCGGCCGCTGTTGTGGTGAATAAAGGAGGACACCACTTCTTTGCCCACACCCGTTTCGCCCAGCAGCAGCACGGTTGTAGGGTAGGCCGCCACCTGCTTCGCTTTTGTGAAGATGCGGATCATGCTGTCGCTGGTAGCGATGCAATTTTGGATACCAAAATTGGACAGCGTTTCCTGATAGGAAGAGTTTGTCTGTATGGTATCCTCCATCTTCTCGCGAAGCTGCTGGAGATTTTCCTCCTTCCGCTGAAGTATAATATATCCGGAGGAGACGCGGGAGGAAACAACCGTCAAACCATTTGCCTTTAACGTTTGCCTCTCTCCGCATTCTGCGGCTCTCCTCAGCAGGTCCTGGAGCCTCTCGGATTGTTCGCCCAGCATTTGACGCACAGAGACCCAAGCGCGATTCTCTGCGAGAACCGTGCCATGAGCGTCGGCCACTAGCATTGGCGCGAGAATCGTATCTACCAACTGCCGCAGTTCCAGTTCTGTCATGGTCTCTCTGCCTCCTTCCGTTTTCATTACGCCTGGCGAAGCAGGCCCACCATTTGCCGTTTTGTCTGAATGATCTCCGACAGCGTTGTCAAGACATAAGAAATATTCGTGGGGTTTGCAACGCCAAGCTCCGCAATATCCAATGCGCTGCCATGTCCGGTGGATAAGACCGGGTATGGAATATTTGTGTAAATACAAGCCGTGGTCTGGAACATCTGGGTCTTCATGGCAATATTGCCTTGGTCGTGGTACATGTAGAGGATTCCGTTGTACTCCTCCTCCAGCGCACGGTTGAAAATGATGTCCGCCGGCAGTGGGCCGCTGATTTCGACTTCACCAATCCGTTTTCGCAATTCCACAATGGCCGGCATGATGATTTCGCGCTCTTCGGTTTCCAAGATTCCGTCCTCCAGACAAGAATTCAGCCCGGACACCAGGATTCTGGGAGCTTTTCCATACACCAGCCGAATCATCTCCACCAGGTGGCAGCCGGTTTCCACTACCCGCTCGACAGACAGGTTTTCGAGGATATCCCGGAACGGGATGTGCCCCACGACAGAAGCGCGGAGCAAACCGCCGCCCTTCACCACCGTCTGCACTTCGCTGACATCAGCGCAGGCGGCCAGGATCTCATATTCCGAATGATACCCGCACCCTGACCGGGAAAGCGCTTCCTTTGTGATAGGAGCCAGGATCAAGCCTTCGATAATGCCTTCTTCCAGCAGACGGTAAGCGGTCACAATCGAGTGGTAGGCAATCAAGCCGGCCGCCGTGTTGATCATTCCGGAAATGACATGGCTGACATCTCCGTCTATGTTCACGACGGGGACCCCGGTTTCATGGAAACCGGAGGGAAAGCGGTTTTCCAGTTCGCTCAGCGTGTAAGGGATTAGCAGATAGTCGGGATTGATCTGACGCGCCGTGCGGCAGAGCAACTCAAAATTTCCAATGATAATTGGACGACATAAATCATAGATTCGAGGGCGCTTAAGGAGCTTGAGCACGATCTCCGGGCCGATACCCGCTTGATCGCCCAGTACGAAGCCGATCCATGGCCGTTCATATCGCTCTTGCATGATACACCGTCCTTACGATCACACCCTATCCGTGTACCAGCGTTAATCCGCCATCGACAAAAAGGGTCTGTCCCGTGATATAGGATGCCTGTTCAGATGCCAAATATAAGACGGCATCCGCGATTTCGCTAACATCGCCGCGGCGGCCTATGGGGATTTTTTCCCGCATCGCTGCATCGGCGGCAGGGTCCTTGTATTTCTCCGCGTTGATCTTGGTGGGGATACTGCCGGGAGCTACGCAGTTGACCCGGATACCATCTCTGCCCCACTCTCGGGCGAAGAGCTTGGTCATCTGAGAGACGGCGGCCTTGGCGGCCGCATAGACTGCCTGTCCGGGTACGACAGTCACTGCGTTTACAGACCCAATATTGATGATGGAACCGCCTTTTCCCCGTTGCAGCATATCCCGCGCCGCACGCTGACAGCCGAAGAAGTACCCCCTGAAATTGGTATTTACCACGGCGTCAAAAATCTCTTGCGTCATATCTATGGTAGGCATGGGCCGCTCAATGCCTGCATTGTTTACCCAAACGTCGATACGGCCAAACCGTTCCACAGCTATGTCGCAAAACCTGTATATATCCTTTATTATAGAGGTATCTGCCGAGACAATCAACACTCTGGGATCATCCGCTTTGACCCAACTGGAAACAGCGCCGCGCACGCGCTCTTCAGAACGGCTGCAAAGCGCCAGATTGGCCCCCGCCAGATAAAACCGGCGGGCGATTTCCAACCCGATACCGCTGGACGCTCCGGTGATTGCTACGACCCGATCAGTATAATCAAACATGGGACCTCCTCCTCAGCAGAGATGGAACAGGCTTGGCAGCCAGGTAGCCAGCGGCGGGAAATAGGTGATGATGAGCAGACAGATAATCATCATGATTACGAAGGGCATGATGGACTTAATCATCTGGGAAGTTGTAATCCTTGCGACTTTCTGGGTCAGGAACAGGCACAGGCCAACAGGCGGGGTGATGAGGCCCAGAGTCAGGTTAAAGATGACCATGATGCCGAAGTGGACAGGATCGCAGCCGAGCTGAACCGCCAACATGCCCAGAATGGGGCCCATAATCATGTAGATGGCATTGCCCTCCATCAACATGCCCAGGACCAGCAGCAAAACGTTGATTAGGAACAGCAGGATGTACTTGTTGTCAGACAGGCCCAGGAAAAAATTCGTCAGCGCGGTGGGAATCTGATTATGAGTCAGCACCAAGCCAAAGATGGAGGCCATAGACAACACAAACAACGTCGCGCCGGCAAATACAGAGGTATCCATCAAAATTTTAAAGAGCTTTTTGAAGGTCAGCGTCTTATAGACGAACATTCCGATGAGAATGGAATACACGGTGGCAACGCAGGCGCCTTCCGTAGGGGTGAAATATCCGGAGAGAATGCCGGCGACCAGGATAACAGGCATCATCATAGCGGCAAAGCCGTCTGTGAAAGCCGCCCAGGTTTCGCGCCGGGACGCCTTGGGCTGTAAGGGGTAGCCCCGCTTTTTAGCTGTAAACCAACAGATAATCATTTGAAGGACACCCATCAGGATGCCTGGCACCAAACCGCCGATCAGCAGCGCTCCAATGGAAACGCCGGTGATGGACCCGTACAGTACGCAGGAGGTACTGGGCGGGATGATCGGCGCGATGGTGGAAGATGCGGCGGTGACTGCCGCAGAGAAATCGGTGTCGTAGCCGGCTTCCTTCATGGCTTCGATCTCCATTCTGCCGATGCCGGACACGTCGGACACGGCAGAGCCAGACATACCGGCCATAATCATGGAGGTCAATACGTTTACATGAGCCAGACCGCCCCGCAGGTGCCGCACGGCAGTGCTTGCAAAGCGGAAAATTTTTACGCCTACATTGGAGCCGGTTAGAATAAAGGAGGCCATCATAAAGAACGGAATGGCCATGGTGGTGAAGGAGTCCAAACTGTTAACCGCGCGGGTCGTAATGGCTATAGGAGTTGCAGTGGCGTTGATCAGCAGCATAATTACAGCGGAAAGTCCCATGGAAAACGCAATAGGGACGCCGATAAACATCAGGCCGATCAACAAGACAAACATGACAGCGCCAATCATAGATCGTTTTCCTCCTCTCCGGCTTCCTCGTTCATGAGAAAAGCTTTTTTGAATTCAGCTTCCTCCTGCGCAGATTCTTTCGCGTGCTTGGCCGTTTCCGCCGCTTTGCGCCGGTTGTCTTCATCGGTCAAACCGCCCTTGAAGCAGATATCCGCAGCGGCGACAATCAGATCATAAAATATAAATATTGTATTGAAGGTCATCGCAATGGGAACGCTTAGGTAAACGTAGAGGCGGGACATCTGCAGCGCAGGGGTTCTGCCATTGATGATGATGGGGCTCCGGCAGAGCTGGAAGCCAAAAATCATCAGCATACCGCAAAAGATCAGGATCAGCACATCCACAAAGACTCGTACGACCCGTCTTTGTGCGGGTTTATAATGGTTTAAAAACAGGTCTACCGTCAGGTGCTCCCCCTTGATAATAACGGCAATGGAAGCAATGTAAGTCATCCAAATCAGTGAATAGGTACCGATTTCCTCGGTTACGGGAACTTTAAAGTGGAAAATGCGCCCAAGCACCTGCATGGACACGGCTGCGATCATAGACAGCAGGAAACATGCCGAAATGAACTTTGCACCCGTTGCAACGGCAGCGAAGACAGCATCCAAACGGTCCTTGACCTTTAGGAACTTCGTCATAACACAACCCCTTTCTTCTTGCATGCTTATTGGTTTGCCCCAGGCTTCACCTGATAAAAAGCCGCAGAGCCCTACGGCCTTTTATCAAGTGAAGTCTGTTAAACAATTCAAGTTGGGAAGGGGCGTTTGCCCCTTCCCAGCGAATTGCATGGAAGGTACTTTGCGGCTTGAAAAATTCCGGCTGGGGAATCAGCCCTTCAAAGAGTCATAGAACTTCTGGGTGAAGTCGCCCTTGGCGATAAACTCAGCGGCAACGCCGGAACAGGCTTCCTGGAAAGCGGCAATGTCGATCTCGTCCATGCGCAGGACCTCGGCGCCGGCGTCGGCAAACGCTTGCCAGGCGTCGTCAACTTCTTCCTGTAAAGCGTTGTTGCGCCATTCGGTGACCTCGGCAAAGCCTTTGACAATGGCTTCCTGCTGAATGGGAGCCAGGCTGTCAAACCAAGACTTGCAGACAAACATGGGGATCAGGCCGCCGGTGTGGTTTGTCTCGGAAATGTACTTGCACTGTTGCTCCAGATTGATGGACTTCAGTTCCGTAATGGCGTTTTCAACGGCAGTGCAGGCGCCTTGGCTCATAGAGGTATAAACCTCGCCCCAGGAGATGGTGACAGGCTCGGCCCCCATGGCGGTATTGATGGAGGTATTCACGGCGGAGGTGGGGCTGCGCAGGACCAGGCCCTTCATGTCCGCGGGGGATTTGACGCTGCGGACGTTGTTGCAGACAACGCGGAAGGGGCGGTTTACATAACCGACGATCTGTAGATTAATCTCTGCGAAAGCGTCGTCCAAGGCCTTGTGAACAGAGGTTTCCCCCCAGATCTTGGCCATGGCGTCTTCGTTGGATGCAAACAGGTAGGGCATGCACAGCGCGTTGGCAACAGGGGCGTAGTTGCCCAGGCCGTCAAAACCGCAGACGGCCGCCTCGATCTCGCCCAGGGCCACGCCTTCGGAGAATTCGACGTTGCTTCCCAGCTGAGAGGCAGGGTAAACCTCAACGTCAATGGTGCCTTCAGAATACTTCTCTACCAGTTCCTCCACCATCAGCATAGCCTGATACTCGCCCAGGGCGGGGTCGGCAGTAGTGGTGCCGGCGAATTTCATAGTGACCTTGTCAACGGGAGGTTCCGTCTTTGCGGGCTCTTCTGTTTTTGCGGGTTCCGTTTCGGGAGCGGTGGATTCTTTTTCGCCGCCGCAGGCAGCCAGGGACAGGGTCATGGCCAGCGCAAGGAGCAGAGCAAATACCTTTTTCATAATGTCCTCCTAAAAACTTTTTTGATCTTTGCCTGAAGATACGGGGGGTGATCAAGTCCCGCAGATGTATCCTGAAGCGCAAGCCCTCGCTTGCGGATCATCCATTTGCCACAGAGCCGCCAGAGCGGACACGCAGGTTCCACCGCCAACGCCTTTTCCCTCAACTCCGGCAATTGCCAGAGCTGCGTCTCGGACTGTTACCGGTCCGCCTGCTTTTTTTACGTATTGTTCCACAGTCAAGCGCATTCTTTGCGCACAGTCTTGGCTGGTTTGCGCCAACTGCGAAAGTTCTTCCCCGGGAACGGGCTGCGTGTGAGCTGTCAGCACGTTTCGAAGGGCCAGATGTTTGACTTTTTCCATGGACCGGCAGTAGGCATCAAAGTTTGAGATCTGTGGAGTCCCCGTAAAAAATCCGCTTCCCATGATGGAGTCCCCGGAGAAGAGAACGCCGCTGTTTTCCTCAAGATAGCAGACGCTGCCGTTGGAATGACCGGGCGCCGCAATCACCCGGAATCTCAGGCGGTCAAATACCAGGATGTCGCCTTCTTTTACGATTCGGTCCAAGTCCATAGGCGGTTCTATGGAATTCCAAAAGATGCTTTTTCGGGCCGGCGGCAAATCAAAATCCTTTTTCAGCTGCTCAAATTGCCACAGCCACTGCCAATCCGGGTCTGTTAACTCCCGCCGGTCCTCCTCGTGGCCGTAAATTAGGCCGCCGCTGCGGCGAATGCGATTTACGCCGCCAATATGATCCCAATGCCCATGGGTCAGCAGAACCATGTTTTGACGTCCGTCCGTTAAAAATTTTTCCTGGGCGCCGCTCCAGCCTCCCCGGAGTCCTGCGTCAATCCACACATTGTAATGCGCGGTTTGCAGAAGGAAGCATTTGGTGTAAATATTTAGGTAGGGGTGTACAAAGGTCTGTATATCCGTCATCTTACTTCTGTTTTTTCAGGACCAATTTCCGCAGAACTTCCATGCTGGAAATCATATTTTTGGGGTCTGCGGTTCCCTTGCCCGCCTTTCCATATGCAGGACCATGCCCAACGGAGACAATGTTGGCGGGAATTCCCGTGTAGATTAGAACGCCGTCGCCAAAGAAACAGCTCTTCATAGCGATGTTGCCTTGGTCGTGATACAAGAACACAACGCCGCAAACTTCACCGTTCCGAGCCTTGAGGAACACCGTGTCGGCTGGGCAGGGGCCAATGACTTGGTTTCCCTCGGCCATCAGCTGATCGATAGCAGGCTGGATAATGACGGCTTCTTCAGTACCGAACAGGCCGTCTTCGCCCGCGTGGGGATTCAGCGCTGCGACTGCGATTCGGCAATTTTTACGGTCCTTGAAGATTGCCATGGTGTCCAGCAGAGCATGGGCGGTAGCCACGATGCCGTCCGAAGTCAAACGATCCACAATTTCGCGGAATGCGCAGTGGCCCACCACGGTAGCACGGAAAATATCCTCACACTTAATAACGGCCGCGCATTGTTCGGTTTTGTAATAGCCTTTGTAAACTTCAAATTCCGAGCTGAATTTTAGACCGGCAGCGTGGAATCCAGCTTTGGTAATAGGGGCCATAGCAAATCCGTCCACGATTCCGGCCCGTTCTAATTCCATCATCTTTACCATGCTGTCATACTGAAGTCTGCCGCTGTCACCTGTTACCGCGGAGAAGTGAATATCGGGGCCTGCCGGGACGTCGCAGAAATAGACCGTGTTTTCCCCGTCTTCTAAGGGGCGGCCTTTTAATGGGCGAACCTGCAAAGAATCCGCCCCTTCCACGTGCCGGCAGGAAATCTGAAAGCGTTCCAGATTTCCGGTCAGTACGGGAATATAATTGCCTTTAGCTGCCAAGACCGCCTTTGCCGCTAATTCAGGGCTGCTGCCAGCGTGGTCGCCGAGAATAATTCCGAGAACCGGGAGTTGTTCAAGCATTCCATCACCTCATTTTTGATTTGAAACAGAATTTGCAGGTTCTTGCCCATGATATTAAGCAATTTTCATGCCAACACGGTCTATTTTAGCCTGTCCCAAATTTTTTTCTTAATTTGTCAAAATTCTACCCTTAGTTTTATTAGATTTAACCATTTCGGAATGATGCAGATTTGCTAAATATAAGCGCCTGCTTTTGACGGCTGTAATTTATGCCGCTGCGGGTGTATTATTTTTGATGCATTTTATTTTTGCGCGGGAGTAAAAATGATGCATTTTTGATGTGTGCTGCATGCTGTGTGCCACACCTATTTGAAAACGTGCAGCAAAAGAACGGTTGGCTTGTACTTTGGGAATCGACGGCGCAAAAGACGTTGATGAAAGTCAGGAGCGTTTTGCCTTCCCCAAAAACCTCGTTCCTTTCGCTTCACCCCTTCTTGATGATATGCGCCACCAATCTCAGATTCCGCTCAATCAGCACCTGCCGTGCCTCCGGGTCCCCAGATCGGAAGAGCACACGTCTGAACTCCAGTCACGGCCTCATATCTCGTATG
>CANDBG010000072.1 GCA_947382875.1 uncultured Oscillibacter sp.
CTCCACCTGCACAGAAACCGGCTACGCCAAACGTTGGGTTGTACAGGCTCTTCTCCGCGATGTGTCTCCGGTAGAATAGATGGACTGTTTTTCAAAACTGAAATTCTGAACCCCCTCGAATGCCAGTTGACACATATCAATCAAAACCCTGGCTGTTTTGAGGATGTGAACGCTTCTCCATGCTGACAAGAGCAACGCCAGCACAATTCATCCCCGTGCCGAGCAGCCGATATTCTGCGCAGTGGGCTGCGCAGAATACATTCGTTCCGTACACGCCAAGACCAGCATCGTTCATTTTGGTCAATGGTACGGAGAGCGCCCGCTCACATGTCTCATTCACCTGCGTTTTCCTGTTCATAGCAAAGACCCTCCTGCCAGTCCTGTTGGCCAATCTTTCCAAGTTCACCAGCGGAATCTCCATTCACACGGTCCCTTGAAACAGGTAGAGGTACTTATTGTCAACGCCGATGCGATTTTGTAGTTTTTCGCCGAAAAGGGAATGTCGGAAAATGGCGGGTAAAGGTGTGCAGCCTCTGAATAATTATACTTGCCGTTTTCGCCCGTCAAGTCTGAAATGTACTGATAAATCAGGACTTGACGGGCTTCAAGCCGACAAGTAACGGGTAATCAAGGCTGCATAACCACCTCATGCTGACCGGCGAAAAATGACATCTCATCCCGGCGAAAATCGACATTTTCTGGTTGGCGTTGACACTTATTACCGACGCCCACCCGGATACAGTCATCCTCCTGGAAATGGAAAGGCAATGTGTGGATGTAATTTCTGTTCCAGAAGTCTGACCGAAAGCTCGCCTTCATTTTATCCATACAGGAGCCATGCCGGATGGAATGCGTGGCTCAAAGAAAAAACCGTCTTCGGTGATGTCATAGAGGAGATTTTCACTATGGGTATAGACAGCGATTTCACCGGTGCTCCCGCACTGTTTTAAGCAGGCCTCCGCCATCTTCCGGTTGGACTGAACGGCGGCGCTGTCATCGTCGCAGACGGCAATCCGCAGCATAGGGCAGCCCTCCTTTGCTTTTTGCGCGGGAATATTATACTGCCTTTGTCCAGAAACGGCAGGAGATTGTCTGTCTAGTTATCGCAAGATGCTTCAGCTGATAGAGGCGGTTCAGGTGCTGGAGGAGCAGGGAATCACATTCTTTGTCCGTCCCCATCCCGCCCACAGCCGTACCAATTATGACGCCGAACAGAACTCTGCCTCACCGATTCCTGCCGATGATCTAGCCCTGGAGGTTGCATAGTACCTGCTGTATATCTTTACGGATGCAAACGGACTGTTTTTCAATTTCATGCGGGCAAAAGGCTTCGCCGAAGTTGATGCAGGCATAGACAGCCTTGGCGTTTTGTGCGGTCAGCTTCCAGAATGGATATTTGATAATTCCAGGAGTATTGTAACCAACACCGAGTTCCAAGAACAGAATCGCTCTGTCTGCGTGACAGCGCAGAAAATCGGCGTACCTATCTGCAGCGGCGCGCCAGCCCGTATCCTCTGCAAATGTATCATCTACCCGAAGATTCATGGTCAAAGGCTTGCCGCACCGTGGACAGACCGGCAGCAGTTCAGATGGTATGCGCATATTCTCCTGGCGGTCTGCCATCTCTCGTACGATTGCCTCGTTTTCAAAGGTTTCCTGGCAGCACGGTTCGCTGCACTGGAACAGGCCATAATCCCCCTGGGTGTAGAACAGCCGCTTTTTATCGAACCCGGCTTTCTGAAAACAGTGATCAACATTGGTTGTAATCACAAAATAGTCTTTGTTCTCCACCAGCTTCAGCAAATGATCGTACACAGGCTTGGGCGCGTCCATATAGCGGTTTGCCACAATATACCGGCTCCAATAAGCCCAGTATTCCTCTGGTGTATGATAAGGGTAAAAACCTCCGGAATACATATCCTGAAAGCCATACGCTCGGGCAAAATCAGAAAAATACTTCTCAAACCGTTCCCCATCGTAAACAAACCCCGCAGCGGTGGAAAGTCCTGCGCCTGCGCCAATCACAATAGCCTCCGCCGTGTCCAGCTCCCGCTTCAGACGCTCAATTTGTTGTGAGTAATTTGTGATAGATTTTGTAATCGGTTTCCTTGAAAACATTGAAAATCACCTTTATTTCGCTGTGAGTCTGTTCTTTGTGCTGTTTTACCGTCCGTATTGCAATTTCTGCCGCCCGGTCATTGGGAAAGTGAAACTCACCCGTGGAAATACAACAAAACGCGATACTTTGAACAGCATGCTGTTCCGCCAGTTCCAGGCAGGAGCGGTAACAGGAGGCCAGTAGTTTTTCGTCCTGCTCCGTCACCGCCTGACAGATTATCGGTCCGACGGTGTGCAGGATATATTTGCATGGCAGATTGTAAGCCTCCGTGAGTTTCGCCCTGCCGGTTTCCTCTTCATGACCCTGCGCTTCCATCAGGGCCGCGCACTCCAACCGTAACTGCATCCCCGCGTATGTGTGGATACAGTTATCAATACAGCGGTGGCAGGGGACATAGCAGCCGGTCATTCCGCTGTTGGCGGCGTTGACAATCGCGTCACAGCGCAGGGTGGTAATATCGCCCTGCCAAAGATACAACCCGTTTGCCACAGGGGACAAATCCGCGAGGTCCATAATTCCCTTTTGGGCCAGTTCTTCCCGCAGATACGCATCCTGCATGGACAGAAATTCATCACTAAGACCCTGGGGAATACGAACATTCATCAGGGAACGAAGAAGCCTTTTTTGATCCGCTTCGTCCTGCGGAATGGCGATTTCCCGATACCGGGACTGCTCAGCCAGCAGTTTTTTTGTTAAAAATATCCGTCGTTCGGCCTGTGTCATGTTTAACCTCGCTTTTCTACGGCCTGAATGGGACATACCATATGGCAGTTTCCGCAATGCAGACAATGTTCCTGCTGAATCTGACAGGGCGTCCCTGACGTGATGCACCGCTGCGGACAACTTTCCATGCAGATTCCGCAGCTGATACAGGCATCTGTAATTTGATACCCCTTTTTGCTGATTTGTCCGGCGCCGATGGTGTAGTTCTCCCTGAAAATCGGATTGACACCGAGATGAAAATACTCGATTTCTCCGTCAGAGATTTCAAACACAATCCCGGCCAGTTTTCCTGTATCCTCCGGATATACATTGGAAAGATAGGGCTGTTCGGCAAAAATGGTTTCGATCCATGTCGTTTGACCTGCAGCGGGTTTTGCCTTCGCTGACAGGCGAATCATCTCCTTGTATTTTGTATAGCCCAGGATTTGGACCCGTCCGTCAGACAGGAGCTGACGGCAAAATTCTTTACCCTTGGCAGTGAAAAAGTACAGCGCCTCCGGTTCGTAGTGAATCGCGCTGATGCTGCGAATCTGCGGACCGCCGCGTTCGTCCACGGTGGCGAAGGCTAACACGCCTACATATTGCAGTTTTTGCAAACAGGTTTTTGCGTCCATATGTCTACTCCTTCAAACGTGCAGGATACGGTGATTCTTCCTGCAAATTCCATCATTTGATTTCCTTCCAGCATTGAGGGTCCGCATCATAAAAATCGCCATGCGCACCGCTGGCCACGGCCGGACAGCCCCGACACCATGCCAACAGTTCGCATCTGGCGCATTTCTTGAACTTCGTGTAATCTCGGTATGCCTCCATTTCGCACACCCACACATCGGCAAGCCGATCCTCAAATACATTCCCTACCTGGCTGTTTTGCACCCGACGGCAGGCGTACACATCGCCAGTGGGCAGGATGGTCAAATGACAATTGCCGCAGTTGCAGCCGCCGTAAATCATACCGTCTTTTGCGTCCTCCGGGATTTTGAACGCGCCGGTTTCGTACTCGTAGAGCGTCCAGAGGTGGTCTTTCTTATTGAAATAGGTTTGACAGCCCAACGCCTCATACGCCTTGAACTTTTCGTCGCAGACAGCCAGCAGGTTCCGGTATTCCTGCGGGGTTATGTTGGTGTCTTTTTTCTCGCTGGTAGGACAGTACCGGGCAAATGCAAACACGTCCACGCCGTGCTGAACGGCTGTGTCGATTATGTCCGGGACTTCCTTTATGTTTGTGCCGGAAACCGTCGTCATAATCACGCTGCGGATACCGGCGTTTTTGATGCAGACGATTTTCTCCAATGTACAGTCGAAGGAACCAGGCTTGCGGAACCAGTCATGGGTTTCCCGCATTCCGTCCAGGGAGAGCTGGTATTTTTCACAGCCATACGCTTTCAGTCGCTTGCAGACGTCATTGGTCAGATGGAAGGGGTTGCCCAGGATGGTAAAAGGGATACAGTTTTCCTTCAGCAGTTCCAGCAGCTTCCAGAACTCCGGATGCAGAATGGGGTCGCCGCCGGTGAGGTAGAAATAGGGCAGACGGCCATGGACTTCGCAGAAATCCAGGCAGTTGGAAACGACCTCCTGCATCTGGTCCCAGGTCATGGCGTCCAATTTTTTGCAGTTGTTCTCCGAGAAAATATAGCAGTGTTTGCACCGTTGGCCGCATTCGTCCGTGATGTGCCATTGAAAAGAAAAATATGGTTTCATAGCCTTGTCCTCGCTGTATAAAACCGGCTGGACCGGTCAGGTTTTGGAAGGTCCCCGGCAAGGATTGTCTTGCCGGGGTGTTGACGCCGGGCGACAGCTTACTTGTCGCCAGCGCCGCAGGCAGAGCCGCAAGCGGCAGGCTTGGGATCAGCGGGCTTTTCACCAGTACCACAAGCGGAACCGCAGGCGCCGGGTTTCTCTTCCGGCTTGCCGGACGCGCCGCAGGCCGTGGGTTTGTCGGGTGCTCCACAGGAAGAACCAGCCCAACCAGAAAGATTCGAAAGCGCCATTGTTTGATACCTCCAATGTAGTTTGTCGAAACCGTTTTTCGGTTCGCAAGGTAATCTTACGGAGTTTTTTCCGGAAAAACAAGTACGCACTTTTTTATTACCCAGTTACCTTTTTGTGACCTGTTGCACAATTTTGCATTTTACACTATAATTTAATTGCTACATTCAAAATTAAATGCAGAGGAGACGAATTGCCATGTTGACAAAAGAAGAATTGCCAGAGTGCGCGGTTGCTACCACAGTCCAGATTATCGGCAGCAAATGGAAACTGTTGATTTTGCGAAACTTGTTACAGCGTCCCTGGCGATTTAATGAGTTGAAAAAGGATTTGGCGGGGATCAGTCAGAAGGTTTTAACGGACAGCCTGCGCTCTATGGAGGCGGACGGGATTATCCGCCGCACGGTGTATGCAGAGGTCCCGCCTCGCGTTGAGTACGCTTTGAACGAAGTTGGTGAAACATTGCGTCCAGTGATGGATGCTATGGAAGAATGGGGGGTTCTTTATAAAAAATTGATGCACAATCAAAATTCTTGATTTTTTCAAGGAGAACTTCGTTAAGGACTGACACAGAAACGGACTTTCCATCCGAATATCGTTCAAAACCACCTTGCAAAGCTGAGGAATATTTGATATACTGTAATTCATTGGAAAAAGCAGGAGAGGACCTGTGTGCCGGGACGGCAGTGGGGCTTCGGTGAGAATGGAAAAGGAGATTTTCTATGGTAAGAAAACCTTTCAGATGGTTCACAGTTTGGCTGGCGCTCTGCGTGCTCGCCGCGTCCTTCCCCACGGCGGGGCTGACGGTTGGAGAGACGGAACCATTTGCAGACGGCTTTGATTTGAAAGCCGCGATTGAAGATGCCCCGTCGGGAAGTACAATTGATTTGACTGAGGACGTTTTTCTCAAGGCGCAAACGTCGGACGCCGCTCCCTGGAGGATTCCAAAAGATATCACGATTAACGGAAATAACCATGTTATCAAAACCGAGGACAGCGGGATTATTTTAGAGGGAGATGTAACATTCAAAGACGTCACGTTAGCCCTTGTAAGCGCCGAAGGCCGCAACGCGATCATAGCGAACGGGTACGATCTGACTTTGGAAAACGTAAAGACCGGGAATCTGGGCCGTTCTATCAATATTTTCTGCGGCGGGCTGGTAAAGGGAGCGGACGACTCGTATGATGTCCCTGCTCCTGACCCCGATCCCCAAATGACACTTACAATCAGAGGGACTACCAACCTGCAAGGGGATAGCATCAATGTCTTTGGTTCTGCTAACATTTTCGCAGGTACCCTGAGTGTAGGCGACTTCAGTGGGGGAGGCGTCGACGCCGCTTCAAGCAGCTTCCCCGGAGATGTGACTATTAATATTGAAGGCAGCGCCGGCGGTGACGCTCTGGGAACCATATACGCTGGCGGCGCGCAGCAGCGGCGTCCCGTGGGAGCGGATGCCGGAAAAGAGACCGTTCCAGACCCCGACAAATACACAGTTTCCGGCACGGTCAGCATCTCCGTCAAGGGGACGAAAATTCCCGATATCGACGGCGCGGGCTCCGATCGCACAAATGTAATCTATAATGGTGACGGTACTCCGGCCCCAAAAGTCTTTGCGAACATTTCCAGCCTGTCCGTGCAATCCGGCGAGTTGGAGCTGATAGACGGGATGGAAGCCGATAGCAGTTTCCGGGATGAGAGGGCCGTCTCCGTTGCCGACGGCGCGAAGCTGGATGTTCAGGGAATGGCAGCCGCTTCCGTGGACAAATTCGAGGGCGGAGGGTTTTTGATTCTGGGGCAGTCCCAAACATTCCAGATTACCGGTTCTGTGACCGGGAAAACCAAGGTTGCGATTGAGGCCATCAATTTCGATGGCACCAAATCAACGGTCCAGCCAAAAGAGGGACAAATCTACATTCAGGCTAAGCAGTCCGTCGACGGCGACTTTGTGCTGCTGCCTGACGAAACGGAACCAAATATGGAATTGGTCCGGGACAGCAGCGGCAATTGGACGGCCTCCGTCAGTTCCTCTGGTGGGGATGAGAATCTTATTGCAAGCTTCCAGTTTATCGACAAAAAGGTTTCTGTCATCGAAGGCGAAGAGGCGGAGCTTAAAATAGAAGCGCATCGGGAAAATAATTATTACGAGTATTTGGATTTTCAGCGGCTGACAATTACAATCGACGGGGGAAAACCGCTGTCTGTATCAGAAGACGCGGACGGATATTTAGAATACAGAGATACATTGGATGAATATACCGCTTATGTAAATGACAACATTCTCTGCATCACAACTTCTGTAAAGGGTACACATACAATAAGCGTGACATTGCCCAGAGATGCCACTGTTGGAGGGAAAGTTCTTTCGGACACCGCCACGCTGACCGTCACAGACAGCAGCGGCACGCTGCCGGACCCTGAACCTACCGCCATCCCCGTCCCCACGGAAAAGACCGGTCTGACCTGGACGGGTGCGGAGCAAACCGGCGTAGAGGAGGGAATCGGCTACACCTTAACCGGTCATAGGGCAGCCGATGTTGGGGACTACAAGGCCATCGCCACACTGGAACCCGATTACCAGTGGGATGACGGCTCGACAACTCCCAAAACCATCTCTTGGAGCATCGCCAAGGCCGCCGCCCCTGCCGCTCCCACCAGCCTTGGCGCGTCCACGCCCACAGGCGGCGGCGCTTCAGACGGCAAAATCACCGGAACCACCTCTGAAATGGAATACGCATCCAGTCCCGATTTTACTGGTGCACAAGATTGCGGCGACACAGAAACCACCGGCCTTTCCGCCGGAACCTACTACGTGCGCTATAAGGAAACGGCTACCCATGAAGCAGGGAAAACCGCCACAATCACTGTCCCGGCCTTCGGCGCGCCTACTGTAACTGGTATTTCTGTCAGCAGCGCCGGACACAAGATCACGTACCAGGTGAACGATCCTTTGGACGTAACGGGCCTGACAATCAAGGCTGCCTATTCCAACCAGACGGAGCAGGAGGTCGAGGTCACGGAAAACATGATCAGCGGCTTCGATTCCTCCCAGGCGGCGGAAAGCCAGACTCTCACCATTACTTACGAGGGAAAAACCACCACCTATACCATCAAAATCACTGCTCCTGAACCCAATCCCGAGCCAGAGCCCGATCCTGACCCCGAGCCCGGCCCTGAACCCAACCCTGATCCTGAACCGCCGGAGAAGATGTATCAGGTGACGGTCAACAACCTGGGCGCTGGCGGCAGCGGCGGAGGCTCCTACGCGGAGGGCGCTGCGGTTGTCATTCGCGCGGGCAGCAAGAACGGGCTTACCTTCTCCTCCTGGAACTCCACGGGCGTGACCCTGGCCAGCCCGAGCCAGGCGGAAACCAGCTTCGTCATGCCCGGCAACGACGTCACCCTGCTGGCGATCTGGAAGCAGAACGACGGTACCGCGCCCCCCAGTCATACCCACACCTGGGCCGCGTCCTGGACCTCAGACAAAACCCACCATTGGCATAACTGCACCGCCTCCGGCTGTCCCCTCACCAGCGACTCTCTGAAGGACGGATACGCCGTCCACACCGCCGGAAACTGGGTTGTAGACCGCCCCGCCGCCTCGAGCCAGAGCGGCGAACGGCATCGCTCCTGCACCGTCTGCGGCTATGAGATGGAACGGGAGACCCTCCCCGCCACGGGCGGCGGGTCCGGCGGAAACTCCGGAAGCTCCTCCGAGAGCTCGTCTTCCGGCTCCTCCAACAGTACCACGGTGAAAAACCCGGACGGCTCCACTACCTCTACCAATACCAATCCGTCCACCGGAACCGTAACGGAGACCACCCGGCGGCCTGACGGCTCCAAGCTGGTTGTGGAAACGAAAAAGGATGGTACCGTCAGCTCTACCGAAACGGCGAAGGATGGCTCTACGGTCAAAAACGTGGAGCGGCCTGACGGCTCCTGGGAGACCAACGTGAAACGGGCGGACGGTCTTACCGCTTCCGTACAGGGAGACCGAAACAGCGCCAAAGCTAATGTCCAGCTTCCCTCCGACGCCGTTCAGGAGAGTCAGAAAAATGGCGTTCCTATAGCGCTGCCGCTCCCGGCGCTGCCCGGGGCCGACGCCTCCGTTACCATCCACACCGGAAGCGCAAAGCCGACCCGGGTGGAGATTCCCGTTCAGGGGAATGTCAACACCACAGTGGCTTATCTGGTGAACGGGGACGGCTCGGAAACTCTGGTGAAGACCGCCGCCCTTGATGGCGGGCAGATGACGCTTAGTGTTCCCAACGGGGCTGTGGTACAGTTTCGGGAGAATGAAAAGACGTTCTATGACGCCCAAAGCCATTGGGCAAGAGATGCCATTGATTTCGTTACAGCGCGGGAGCTTTTTGCCGGCAAAACGTCCACCGCCTTTGCCCCGGACATGTCCATGAGCCGCGCGATGCTGATGACGGTGCTGGCCCGCCTGGACGGCGTGGAGACCGCCGAAGGCTCCGCCTATCAAACGGGGATGACGTGGGCGATATCCCAGGGAATCAGCGACGGACGAAATCCGGAAAGCCTGCTGACACGGGAGCAGCTTGTAACGATGCTGTACCGTTATGCGGGCGCCCCCGCCGCCACGAACCAGGAGCTGCATTTCAGCGATGCAGGGAAGGTCAGCGGCTACGCCCGTGAGGCCATGCTGTGGGCCGAGGAGAACAGCATTCTCGGCGGTTATGCGGACGGTTCCGTTGTTCCCGGCGGAAATGCTACCCGTGCTCAGACGGCGGCAATTCTGACGCGGTATCTGCACTATTTGAATAACCAATAAACATACCAAACCGGAGCAGGTGGGCTTCCAATGGAACCACCCGCTCCGGTTTTTTCATTTTGACTTGAATCAAGTTACCAGCATACAAGGAAATGTCAGGTCTCTTTTTGCAGCATCGTCAAAAAGTTCGGAAAGAAAAGCGTTGCAAAACCGTTCCGTCAGCGTTACAATGTGGACAGCCAAATCATAAAACAGAGAGAAAGGACAGACTATGGAACAAAAAGAAACCCTTCTTCAATATTTTGAATGGTATCTGCCAAACGACGGCGAACATTGGCGCCGGGCTGAAGCGGACGCCTCCCATCTGGCCGCCCTGGGCTTTACCGGCATATGGCTTCCTCCAGCCTATAAAGGCCATCAGGGACAGGCGGACGTAGGCTATGGCGTCTATGATTTGTACGACCTGGGGGAATTTGACCAGAAAGGAAGCGTTCCCACCAAATACGGCCGCCGGGAGGAATATCTGTCGGCTATTCGGGCTTTGCAGGCGAACGGTATGAAGGTCTACGCGGATATTGTGCTCAACCACCGCATGGGGGCGGACGCCTGTGAAGAGATCCTGGCCCGACAGTCCGCCGGTCATGACCGGAATCAGGATATCTCCGCCGCAATCCCTATTACGGCCTGGACAAAATTCACCTTCCCGGGCCGCGGAGGGAAATATTCCGATTTTCAATGGGATTGGACCTGTTTTGACGGCGTGGACTGGGATGACAGGGCAGACGTCTCGGCGGTCTACCAGTTCGAGGGCAAGGACTGGGATGACCAGGTTGACCGCGAAAACGGGAACTACGACTACCTGATGGGTGCGGACCTGGATATGAGCGCTCCCAAGGTTGTGGAGGAGCTGGACCGGTGGGGGAAGTGGTATCTGGAAACCACCGGGGCGGACGGCTTTCGTCTGGACGCGGTAAAGCATATCCGCGCCTCTTATTTTACACACTGGCTTCAAACGCTTCGTCAGGAATCCGGGAAACCTCTTCCGGCCATCGGGGAGTACTGGCACCGGGATGCGGATACGCTTACATACTATCTGGATCAGTGCGGGCAGGTGATGCGCCTGTTTGACGTACCGCTTCATTTCAAGTTCCATCATCTCTCCACAGCCAATGGCGGTATGGACCTGCGGGAGCTGTTTCAGGGAACTTTGACGGGAAACCGTCCGGCCCAGGCGATCACGTTTGTGGACAACCACGACACTCAGCCAGGACAGGCCCTTCAATCCTGGGTTGACCGCTGGTGCAAGCCCATGGCTTACGCCTGCATTTTGCTGCGGCAGGAGGGAACGCCCTGCGTATTTTACGGAGACCTGTACGGAATTCCGCATGACCACATTGCGCCGGCAGAGGCGCTGCCAAAGCTGCTCCTGGCCCGGAAATACTGTGCCTGCGGCGGCCAGACAGACTACTTGAATGATCCGGATACGATTGGCTGGGTACGGTCAGGCGAGAACTGTGCCATGGCAGTGGTTCTCACGGATGGTTCCAGCAGCAGCAAACGAATGTGTGTCAGCGCAGGGATGTCTGGAAAAATCTTTGTGGACCTGCTGGAAGGCCGACAGGAACGTATTCGGATTCCGGAAAACGGCACCGTGGATTTCCCGGTCAATGCCGGCTCTGTGGCGGTATGGATTCCCGAAACCATGGCGGAGCAAATTCACCTGGAACTAAAATCCGGAGGCGGATTGCGCTGATTTTTGTTCAGCTTTTTATGAGAGAAACAGCAAAAATTGAAAAAATGCTGATTGCAATTTGCATACCGCAAAACGATATAATGTTAATAATGTATTTTATAGTAGAATTGACAGGAAGAAGAAAAGCAATCCCGGCAGGAATGATAAAAATACCAAGTGAAGCAAGTATAAAAGCTAATTTATATATTTTCAATTTCTCTGTGAGAAGTCCAGCGGCTATACTTCCTACGCTAACGTGCTTTCCGCAGCACCGTAGTATTGTGCATTTAATCCAAGTATAGTACGCACTATATAGGGTAGTCCGACTATGGTAATACCCATTACAAAAAATCTTGAAAACGCAGTCAAAAGGAACATTTTTGAAATACTTGTTTGTTCTTTTGAAATATACTGCATACTTGATATAAAATTTTGTTTGACTACTGAAAGAACGCTCCCTTTACTCTGTGAACGCTGATAATTCAACTGTATAAAACATTCAAACAACGCGGTAATGAAAAAGCAGCCAACACTTGCGTACATGACAGGTTTTAAGCCAAACGCAGCATATAATACACCGCCCAACATTGGGGCAATAAGGTAAGACAAGGAAGCCACTTGATTTACAACTGCATTACCTTTCATTATATTCTCACCCTCTAACATGGTGGGAATACACGCTTGTACCGTAGGTGTTTCAAAAGCACCCAAAATTAAAAGTATAAAGTTTCTTGTAAATAGCTTCTGTGTCATAATGAATTTCCTCCTTTTTCTGAAATATCAGTGATGAATTTTTCTGTAAAGGATAGTATCTGCTCATCTAAAAGCGGTAGGCCCATATATGATAATACTTCCAATACAAAATGGTATTTATGCTGCAATTCTTCCTCTGTTGCAGGAAATACCGACGGCATAAGCCAAAAGTTTATAAGCGGTAAAAGTTCAGATAATTCTTTTGCATATTCAGTTTTAATAGAACCGTCCTTTTGACCCTCCTCTAATAACTCTAACCATAAAGGTGTTCGTATGCGCCTGTTTTCTTCAACTGCTGCTGCTAAAATGTGAGGGTCTTTCAGAACAGGAATTGCTTGTACATTTAAGTCATTACGCTTTGTGTCTGATTGGTTAAGCACAAGCAAAGATTTGATTTTTTGTAAAGCATTTAGGTCATTACGCTTTTTTACAGCTTCAAATGGATTGTTTTCAAAAAAAAGCTGATTTCCTAATGCGTGCATAACTTCTTCTTTGCTTTGAAAACAACGGTAAAACATTCCTTTTGCCCCACCTGCCAAGTTCATAATATCGGAAATAGAAGTTTCCTCATATCCTTTTGAAATAAATAGAGTTTGTGCAGCATTTAGAATTTCCTTTTTCCATTGTTCCGGGGATTTTTTTACAGGTCGTGCCAATTTTCCGTTTACCTCCTTTGTACATTTGTTAATGACTTGCGGTCAAAAACTATTTTACTACTTTTCACGCCATTTTTCAATAGGGTTACAACATTTCACCCGACTTTCTTTTTGTAAAAAGATATGGTAGATAATGTGTTCTGTTTTGGCTAATAGTAGGTACTGTGTAGACATATCCAAAAAGAAAGGTGAACAGTA
>CANDBG010000073.1 GCA_947382875.1 uncultured Oscillibacter sp.
GCCAGATAGCCCACGCAGACCATGTTGACGAAGGTGCCCAGGCCAATCAGTTCCCGGGCCAGGAAAACCATCGCGAGCAAAAGGACGGCGTTCATAATGAGCTGCCAGTTGCCGAAGGAAATATGTAAAAAGCTGCTGATGCCAAGATTCATACAGGAATACGGGTCCGTACCAAACGCAGAGAGGCGGTACAAACCAACGCAGATTCCGATGAATACGATACCAGCAATCATCATCACGCAGCGTCTTACAGAAAAACGGTTTTTGCCGGACATAGAATCAGTTCCTTTCCAGACAGAATAAAAGAAATGCCATTGTTTCAGCTCTGCGGAAGGTTGTCTCCGGCAAATTTCAGCAGAGCATCCGGTTCGTTTGGAAGCTCCCCGTCTACAACTTGATCAAGCAGACGGTTCAGCATTGCGCCCACGGCAGGGCCGGACAGTCCCAGCGCCAGCAGATCGCCGCCCCGGACGGCGAGGTTTTTCAAGGAAAAACAGGCATCTTCTTCCAGCAGCCGGTCAAGGATCTGCCCGGCACGACGGATTTCCTCCTGACGTCCGCGAAACGCCGAAGCCTGAGCCAGATTGTCGGCTCGTTTCAGGTCCAGCAACAGACGCAGGTCCGTTTCACCCAGAACCCGCAGCGCCCGCCGAAGCCCCTTTGGCGTGGGATGAATGAGCCGGTCGTGCCACTCCACCAGCCGGAGAATTTGTTCCCGGAGAGCCGTGGGAAATTTCAGACGCTGAAGCATGGCGTCCGTCAGGCGGCAGCTGACATTGGCGTGTCCGTAAAAGTGACCCACGCCGTTTTCGTCCAGGGTAAAGGAGGAGGGCTTACCAATGTCGTGCAGGAACGCGGCGCAGCGCAGCGCAGGAATCCGGGGCGTATTGGCCACGGCGACGGTGCTGTGTTCCCAGACATCGTAGCAGTGATGAATATTTCGTTGATCGAAGTGGAGCATCGGCAGGACTTCCGGCCAGAAAACACCGATTACATGAGGATGTTCGTCCAGCGCCTCCTTCGCGTACGGTCCGCAGAGGAGTTTTATCAGCTCCGCCTGAATCCGTTCCGGCGCAATCTCCCGCAGCAGTTCCCGGTTTCGGTCCATGGAGTGTTCGGTTTCGTTGTCCTCGTCCAGCCCCAGTACGGCGGAAAAGCGCATCCCCCGCAGAATACGGAGCGCGTCCTCCTGGAACCGCCGGTCCGGGTCTCCCACGCAGCGCAGGGTTGTGTATTTCAAATCCTCCTGTCCGCCGAAGGGGTCTCGAATCTCCCTCCGAAGATTTACAGCCATCGCGTTGACGGTAAAATCCCGTCGTGCAAGGTCCTCGTCAATGGAGCGGGTAAACGTAACGGATTCCGGTCTGCGGTGGTCCAGGTACGCTCCATCGACGCGGTAGGTGGTAATCTCTACAGGTCCATCCTCCGTTTTGACAGTGACGGTTCCGTGCTTCAAGCCCGTGGGAAGGGCGCGGCCGTCAAAGGCCGCCATGACCTCGTTTGGGAGGGCGCTGGTCGTGATATCCCAGTCCTCCGGGACGCGGCCCAACAGGCTGTCCCGCACGCAGCCCCCCACGCACCAAGCCTCATAACCTGCGGTCTCCAGGGTCTTCAGCACATTTTGTACGCCTTTTGGTATGTTCATTCTGACTTTGCCTCCTTTCGCCGTTGCAATTCCGGTTTTCCTGTATTATAATAAAATATCCGCAAGGTTACAATGTTTTTTATCATCCTTTTTTGGAAAGGAAGTTTTTCCATGCTGAACAACGCCGTTTCGATTGACAAATACCTTATCTCCAGCAAACGCGCCCACCTGGTTGGCATTGGAGGCGTCTCCATGTGTCCGCTGGCGGAAGTCCTGCGGACGATGGGCCTGACCGTGCAGGGGTCCGACGCCTCGGAGAGCGCCTCGGTGGAGCATCTTCGCTCTCTGGGCATTACGGTTTCCATCGGGCACAACGCGGAGAATCTGGGGGACTGCGATTTTGTCGTCCGTACTGCCGCCGTCCACGACAACAACCCGGAGATTGCCGGAGCCATTGCCCGCGGCATACCGGTCTATGAGCGCGCCCAGGCGTGGGGGGCGCTGATGCGGCAGTATCCGAATGCGCTGTGCATCGCCGGAACCCACGGCAAAACGACGACCACATCTATGTGTACGCACATTTTCATGGCGGCCAATGCCGACCCCACGGTCATGATCGGCGGCGTTTTGCCGCTGCTGCATTCCGGCTACCGCGTAGGGAAGGGCGACACCATTATTATGGAATCCTGTGAATACTGCAACAGTTTTCTGAGCTTCTTCCCAACCGTAGCGGTTATTTTGAACGTTGAGGCAGATCACCTGGATTTTTTCAAGGACCTCAACGACATTAAGCAATCCTTCCGCCGTTTTGCGGAACTGGTTCCTTCAAACGGCAGCGTCGTTGTCAACGCAGACAACGACGGCGCGCGGGATATTGCCTATGGCTTGGATGCCTTTACCTTCGGTCTGGAGTCCAAAGCGGAGTGTACTGCCGTAAACATCCATGAGGAAAATGGCCGGCCCGTTTTTGACATTCAGATTCACGGCGATCCTTACGCTCATGTGACCCTTCAGGTCTACGGAAAACACAATATTCTGAACGCCCTGGCGGCGGCTTCCGCAGCTTATGTTCTGGGTCTGCCGGGGAAAGCGGTAGAGGAGGGCCTTGGTTCGTTTTCCGGCGCAGGACGGCGCTTTGAGCGCAAGGGGGCCTACAACGGCGCGGAAATCTACGACGATTACGCCCATCATCCCGATGAACTCCACGCCCTTCTGACCACCGCGAAAAGCCTCCGTTACAAGCGTCTGATTATCGCTTTCCAGCCCCATACCTATTCGCGTACCGCGAAGTTATTCGACCGTTTTGTCGAGGAACTGAAATTAGCCGACGTGGCGATTCTGGCTGAAATCTATGCCGCCCGTGAGCAGAACACGGAAGGCATTTCCGCCGCGGACCTGTGCGCGAAGGTGCCGGGGTCTGCGTATTGCTCCACCCTGGATAAAGTTGCGAACCGGCTTCGGGAGCTGGCGCAGCCCGGCGACCTGATTCTGACCGTCGGCGCAGGCGACATTTACCGCGCCGGAGAAAAACTGCTGCAAAAGGAGTAAATTCCCATGGAAATATCCGCATTGTACCACAATTCGCGTCCGGAAGGAGAGCTGCCGCCCCAGGAGGCGGCGGCCTTTGATCTGCTGGAACGTCTGGGAATCGAGTTTGACCGCGTGTCCAGCGAACCCGCTGACAATATGGAAAAATGCGCGGCGGTCAGTACGGTGTTAGGGGTGCCGATCTGTAAAAATCTGTTTCTCTGCAACCGGCAGAAAACGCAGTTTTATCTCCTGGCAATGGGTCCGGACAAGCCCTTCCATACAAAGGATTTGTCACATCAAATCGGATCGGCGCGTCTGTCCTTTGCGCCGGAGGAGGCGCTTTGGGAGCTGCTGCACTGCACCCCTGGTTCCGCCACCGTCCTGGGGCTGATGAACGATCAGGACCACCGGGTTCGTCTGCTGATGGAGCGGGAGGTCTGCGAAGCGGAATATTTCAGCTGTCACCCCTGCATCTGCACCAGCAGCCTGAAGCTGAAAACGGCGGATGTTCTCCATAAGCTCCTTCCCCACACAGGTCACGAGGTAACGGTCGTTGACTTGTAAGCGGAGGTCGTTGACAATGAAAAAATACGAATACAAATTTATAAAGTCAGAGGTGAAGCTCGGACTTGATTTCAACAAAAAAATAAGAGACGAGGAGACAGAATGGAACCGTCTCGGGGCGGAAGGCTGGCGATTCTGCAAGGAAGGAAACGGCGTTTTGATATTCATTCGCGAGACCGAAGACTGACGAAAGGGGAGCCACACAATGCCAAGCGTTATGATTCTGGAAGCAAAGCTGAAAAACCCGCAGGAATGGTACGACCAGAAACTGGAAAACGATATTCCATGGGAATACGACGAAATTGAGGAATCGTACCATTCCGGGAGCGTTTATCTGTCCACGGACAAGGGCCGCACCGCGTTCGAGGATTTATCAGAATCCGTTTTTTTCGGCTGGTCCACAGAGGAGTGGAAAGCGCTTGCCGGAGAAAACGAGCTGCTGTACGGCTCATACAGCGAAGATACCATTGAAGCGGAATTCATTCACATCCGGGACGGCGCGTGCGTTCGGGAGTACCGGGAGTACGACGGGGAAATCGAAGCGGACACCGGCGAGGCCCCCGTCTTTGAGGACTGGGCGGACGTTTGCGCGTACATCGACGAAAACCTGCTGTAAGGCAGGTTTTCCGGAGAAATCTATGGATATTTGGGACAAGTTATACGAAAAAGCCAAAGAGCAGTATCACCCCGAGGAAACGCCGTTCTTTTTTCTGCACCATGTCGTTTGCGCACTGGAAGCGGAAAACGGAGAAATCTACACGGGCTTTTGTATCGAAAGCTGCTGCGGCGTGATGGATTTGTGTGCAGAACGGACAGCGGCGCTGAATATGTACCTGCAAAGCGGACAAACCCACATCAAGCGGCTGATTGTCTTCCGCGACGAACCGCCCCGCAAAGGCAGCGCCAGCATACCCTGCGGCGCCTGCCGGGAATTTCTCTGTCAGTTCGACGAACACAACGAGGATACAGAAATTCTGCTGGATTACGAGACACGGGAAACGGTCACGCTCAAAGAGCTGATTCCCAACTGGTGGGGAAAGGCGCGGTTTGAAGCGGCCCATCAAAAAGAGGAAGATGCATAAAAAACGGAGGATTTCCCAAAAAGGAAATCCCCCGTTTTTTATCGAAATTACTTGCTTAACGCCTCGTCGATGGCCTTTGCAGCGGTCTTGCCCGCGCCCATGGCGAGAATCACGGTTGCCGCGCCGGTCACGGCGTCGCCGCCGGCGTAAACCTTGTCACGGGAGGTGAGTCCGTCTTCGTTCACAACAATACCGCCCTTTTTGTTGATTTCCAGTCCCTTGGTCGTGGACTTAATGAGCGGGTTCGGGCTGGTGCCCAGGGACATAATCACGCAGTCCACGTCAATCTCAAACTCGCTGCCCGGTTTTTCAATCGGACGGCGGCGGCCGGATGCATCCGGCTCACCCAGTTCCATCTGAATGCAGCGGATTTTGTTCACGTCGTCATTTTCGTCCGCAAAAATCTCCACCGGGTTGCACAGCGTCTTAAAAATGATGCCTTCTTCCTCGGCGTGCTCGACTTCCTCACGACGGGCGGGCAGCTCCTCCATGCCGCGGCGATAAACAATGTAGACCTCCGCGCCAAGACGCTTGGCACAGCGGGCGGCGTCCATTGCTACGTTGCCGCCGCCCACGACGGCAACCTTCTTCGGGTGCTGAATCGGGGTATCGGAGTCCGGCAGGTAGGCTTTCATCAGATTGATCCGGGTCAGGAACTCGTTTGCAGAGTATACGCCGCGATAGTTCACGCCGGGAATGTCCATGAACATCGGCAGGCCCGCGCCGGAACCGATAAACACGGCTTCAAAGCCCTGTTCCTCCATCAGCTCGTCAATGGAGATGGTGCGGCCAATCACGGTGTCGGTAGCAATGGTGACGCCCATTGCCTTAAGGCCGTCGACTTCCTTTTGCACGATGGCCTTGGGCAGACGGAATTCGGGAATGCCGTACACCAGCACGCCGCCCGCCAGATGCAGCGCCTCAAACACGGTCACGTCGTAACCCTTCCGGGCCAGGTCGCCCGCGCAGGTCAGGCCCGCAGGACCGGAGCCAACCACAGCGACACGGTGTCCGTTAGAAGCGGGTTTTTCGGGCTTGGCCTGGGTGTGGGCGTTGTGCCAGTCGGCCACGAACCGTTCCAGACGGCCAATGCCCACGGGATCGCCCTTTTTGCCCCGGACGCAGTACATTTCGCACTGGGTTTCCTGAGGGCAGACCCGTCCGCAGACGGCGGGGAGGGCGGAAGTATTGGAGATGATCTGATAAGCGGCTTCAAAGTCGCCCTTGGCAACCTCAGCGATAAACTCGGGAATATGTACCATGACGGGGCAGCCCTGCATGCAGGCCCGGTTTTTGCAGTTCAGGCACCGCTGCGCCTCGTCCAGCGCCTGTTCCTCGGTGTAGCCCAGGGCCACCTCCTCAAAGTTTTTGTTTCGGACGTTCGGGTCCTGGGAGGGCATGGGGTTTTTCTGTAAAGACATATTGGCCATGGTTATTCGGCCTCCTTTTTGAACAGGTTGCAGGTTTCTTCATGTTTATGCTTTTCGAATTCCATATACATCTGGTTCCGCTTCACGGCCAGATCCCAGTCGACCTTATGGCCGTCGAAGTCGGGGCCGTCCACACAGGCGAACTTCATCTCGCCGCCGACGCTCAAACGGCAGCCGCCGCACATGCCGGTGCCGTCAATCATGATCGGACTCATGGAGACGGTGGTGGGGATACCGTAAGGCTCAGTGGTTTTGGAGACGAATTTCATCATAATCATGGGCCCGATGGCGAACACTTCGTCATACTGGTTGCCCGCATCAATGAGCTGCTTGAGGGCATCGGTAACAAGGCCCTTCTGACCATAGGAACCGTCGTCGGTGCAGACAATGAGCTTGTCGCTGGACTTTTTGAAATCGTCCTCAAGAATCACAAGGTCCTTATTTTTGAAGCCGACCACGGCATGAACTTCCGCACCGTCGTCATGGAACTTTTTCAGTACCGGATAGGCAATGGCGCAGCCCACGCCGCCGCCGACGACACACACTTTCTTCTTGCCCTCGGTCTCGGTGGCTTTGCCCAGAGGCCCAACGAAGTCCTGAAGGCAGTCGCCTTCGTTCAAGTGGGTGAGCTTTTCCGTAGTTGCGCCCACTGTCTGGACGATGATGGTAACGGTGCCTTTCTCGGGGTCGTAAGCGTTGATGGTGATAGGAATGCGCTCGCCCTTTTCATCCACCCGGAGGATGATGAACTGACCCGGCTGGGCTTTTTTGGCGATGAGGGGCGCTTCGATTTCATACAGCGTAACCGTAGGCCGGAGCGCCTCTTTTCTCACGATCTTGTACATATGCTTCCTTCTTTCCCGAACATTGATTTAGGGGTAGACGATCCAATTGATATTCTGCCATTTGACGCATTGTCAATAGTTTATCACATAGGACAAGGCGCGTCAATCGCTTTTCCGGCGTTTCCCGAAAACTTCCAAAAAAAGTTGTATGGCGGAATGGCTTTTGTGCTTTTTTCAGAATTTGACGCAGGAAATACGCCGGATATTGGACGGAAATCACAAAGCAGCGGCGCAGAAAAACGGCAAAAACGACAGAAAATCGCGCAGGGAGACAAGAAGCGCAGTATTTATTTTCGGGATTTTCCTTGTATTTGACAACAGAAGCTGGTATAATGCTCCTGAAAACGCTCTTTTGTTCTGGGAGAGGCTCCATGTTTTTTCACTACTTACAAAACCTGTTCCGTGCATTGGACTTCGGTTCCATGCAGGCGATGCTGTTTCGCATCACGGCGGTGTTGCTCTGTCTGACGGTTCACGAAACCTGTCACGGCCTCGCAGCCTGCGCCCTGGGGGATCCGACGGCAAAATCCATGCACCGTCTGAGCTTCAACCCGCTGCGTCACATTGACTGGCTGGGACTTGCGATGATGCTTCTGGCGGGCTTTGGCTGGGCGAAGCCCGTGCCGGTAGATCCTCGTTATTTCCGCAAGCCGAAGCAAGGGATGGCCCTTACCGCGCTGGCGGGACCGGTGTCGAACTTTCTTCTGGCGTTGCTGGCGCTGCTGCTGGGGAAAATCATTTACTTATACGCCCCCTACGGCTTTGTCTGGAATCTGCTGTTTGAGTTTCTGCTGTACAGCCTTGCGCCGCTGTCCATCGGACTGGGACTGTTCAATCTGCTGCCCATCCCGCCCCTGGACGGCGCGAAGGTGGCGGGTGGTTTTCTGCCGGACCGAACCTATTTTCAAATCATGCGATATGAGCGTTATGGAATGCTTCTGCTTCTGGCGCTGTCTTACTTCGGCCTGACCAGCAGTCTGATCGGCGATCTGATTTATACAGTCTATGAGTGGATGTTCTATCTGATTTTTTGAGCGGTCTGCCGGAGGCGCCCGGCGGCAGGGGGAGGCTTTTTTGGAAAATCCCGTATTCAAACTGGAAAAGGTTGTGCATGACCGGTCCGAGGAATTGCAGGACTTTGAAGGCCCTCTGGACCTGATTCTCTTTCTTCTGAGCAAAAACCGGATGGAGATTCAGGACATTTCCATCTCCCTGATCTGCGGACAGTATCTGGAATGGTTGGAGCAGCGTCAGAAGATGGACCTGGAGGTCGCCAGTGAATTTGTGACCATGGCATCTCATTTGGTGTACATCAAAACCCGAATGCTCCTATCCATTGAAGACGAGGAAGCCAAGAGTGAAATGGAGGCCCTGATCCAGTCCCTGGAGGAACGCCGCCGCAGCGAGTATTATTCCGTCGTAAAGGCGGCGGCAGAACAATTGCAGCCCCTGGAAGAATTTGGCCGGAACATCGTGACCCGCGCACCGGAACCCATGGACCGCAGCAAACGCTGGGACTACGACCACGAGGCAGGGGACCTCGCCCTGGCGGCAGCCGAGCTGCAAAGCCGTTTGGAACGAACCCTTCCGCCTCCGAAAACGGCCTTTCAGGAGATCGCACAGCACGAGCCGTACCCGGTGGAGAACAAGGCAAAGGAGATTCTCCAACGGCTTGCGAAACACGGCGTTACCCGTTTCCGGCAGTTATTCTACGGGAACCGGAGCCGCAGCGAAATTGTAGCGACGTTTTTAGCGGTGCTGGAGCTGTGTCGATCACATATGCTGCGGTTAGCCGGAACGGAAACGGATTATGAAATCGAGCAGGGCGACGGCGAAGCCGACACTCCTGTAACCGGAACTTACTGAATTGGAAAAGAGGACACACATGGTGCAAAAGGAACTGGAAGCCGCTGTGGAAGCCATATTGTTCGCGTCCGGCGAGCCGGTGCAGGTGGAGCGCATCTGCGTCGCGCTGGGATTGGACCGCACGGCGGCGGAAAAGGCGCTGCAAGCTCTGGGAGATTATTACGCCTATGAACGGCGGGGCATCCGTCTTCTTCACGCGGAGGATACCTGGCAGCTCTGTTCCGCGCCGGACTGCGCGGAGGCGGTACGGAAAGCGTTTGAGATTCGCAAGCCCGCCAAGTTAAGCCAGCCCGCGTTGGAAGCGCTGACTATCATTGCATATTACCAGCCCACAACCCGCGCTTTTGTGGACCAGATACGAGGGGTAGACAGTGCGTATACGGTGAACCTGCTGGTTCAGCGGAAGCTGATTGAAGAATGCGGGAAGCTGCAAGCGCCGGGACGTCCCCGGCTGTACCGGACGACAAAACAGTTTTTGCGGTCATTTCACCTCACCAGTCTGGACGACCTGCCGGAGCTTCCGGAATTAAACGAAGAAGTCCAGGCGCGTCTGTCCGGAATGGAAGGGCAGACGGACAACACACCGGTTTCCCTTCCGCTGGAAAACCGGGCGGCAAATCAAAGAGTGTTTCCTTCGTAAAGAACAAAGAACAGGCCGCCAAAGGAGGCGAGGGCATTGCTGTGGCTGAAAATCGTGCTGGGGATTGTGTTGGTTCTTGCTCTGCTGCTCTGGCTGTGCCTGACGCGGGTCGGCATTTACGCCGCCTACGACGGCGCGGCAATCAAGCTGGACGTAAAAATCGGTCTGCTGACATTGCATGTTCTTCCGCAAAAAGAGAAGCCAAAAAAGGAGAAAAGACCGAAAAAAGAAAAGAAATCCAAAAAATCAGCGGAAACGCCGGAAGCGGAAAAATCCCAAAAATCCCGTCCGCCGGTAAAATTTGTGGACATTCAGGACGCCATCCGCACGCTCTGGCCGCCGTTAAAGCGGGCCTTAAACCGTACACGGAGAGGCATCCGCATCGACCCGCTGCGGCTGTCGCTGACCCTTGGCGGACAACTGGACCCGGCGTCATCCGCGGCGCAGTACGGCTATTTGCAGACCGTCATCTGGACGGGAATGCCCGTCCTGGAAAAGCTGCTGGACATTCGGGAACCGTCCCTACATACCGGCATAGACTTTGAAGCCTGTGTCCCGGCGGCAGAAGGGGAAGTCGGAATTTGTATCCGTATTGGCACACTGCTGGGCGCAGGGCTTGGAATCGGGTTCCCGGCGCTGCGGTGGTTTTTGAAGATTCGGAAGGTCTGGAAGCAGCGGACGAAGCAAACCGCGCGGGCGTCCGCAAAGCAAAACCCGGAGGCAAACACGGCAAAACCGGCGTAACGCCAACTCAACACACACCATATACAATCGCAGGAAAGGACGAACAGCATGGAAAACACAATGGACAATCAGAACACCGTCAGCAGCTTAATGCGTACAACCATGGACAAAATTCGTGAAATGGTAGACACCAACACGATTGTCGGCCAGCCCATCACCACGCCCGACGGCGTGACGCTGATCCCCATTTCCAAGGTCAGCTTTGGCTTTGGAAGCGGTGGCAGCGATTACGGCAAAGTCCAGCCGCACCAGTTCGGCGGAGGCGGAGGCGCGGGGGTAAAAATCGACCCGGTTGCTTTCCTGGTAATCAAGGACGGCATCACCCGCGTTTTGCCGGTAGCGGCGCCGCCGGTGTCCACGCTGGACCGGATTGTCGAGATGGCTCCGGACCTCATGGACAAAGCCGAAAAATTTTTTGACAGGAAAAAAGGAACGGAAACGCTCTAAAGTGGGTATACTAGCGTCATTGCTGACAAATTGAGGTGATGATGCTTGTCGAGAGGAATTCAGCGGCTCGCGGCGGCATGGCTTCTGACGCTGTGTCTGCTGCCGAGCCGGGCGGAGGCGGTTGGAACGTCCGCAACGTCCGCAATTTTGATGGACGTGGAAAGCGGGCGGGTGTTGTATGAGCAAAACGCCGACGCCCGGATGCGGATTGCCAGCACGACGAAAATCCTGACGGCGCTGGTAGCGATCCGGGAGGGAAACCTGTCGGATGTGGTAACAGTGTCACGGGAAGCGGCGCATACGGAAGGCTCCTCCATGTACCTGAAGGAAGGGGAGCAGCAGACGCTGGAAACGATGCTGTATGGCCTGATGCTCTGCTCAGGCAACGACGCAGCCGTAGCCATTGCGGAACATATCAGCGGCAGTCCGGCGAACTTCGCCCGTCTGATGAACGAGACCGCTCAGGAAATCGGGATGAAGAATTCGTCCTTTGCAAACCCAAACGGCTTGGACCATGAACAGCACTATTCCACGGCCCGGGACATGGCGCGTCTGGCGTGCGCGGCGGTGCGGAACGAGACGCTGGTGCGGATTGTATCCACCCGAACCGTAACCACCGGCGGACGGACGATGACCAATCATAATAAGTTATTGAGCTACATGGACGGCTGTATCGGTCTGAAAACCGGCTACACCCGCGCAGCTGGCCGGACACTGGTAAGCTGTGTGGAACGGAACGGTCAACGTCTGGTAGCGGTAACGCTTCAGGACGGCAACGACTGGGCGGACCATCAAAGTCTTTTTGAGTACGGCTTTTCGACATACCCGGCGGCGCGTCCCGCGATTTTAGGCCGCACGGCGGGGGAGGTCCCCGTACTGGGCGGAATCAACGGGACGGTTCGTCTGGTGGCGGCGAACAGCTTTGCGTGGCCGCTGGCGGCGGGGGAACAGCTGGAATCGGAAATCCGATTGGATGAACCGCTGGTCGCCCCTCTGGCCGCCGGGACGCGGGTCGGACGTATGGTGTTTCGTCTCAACGGCAACGAAGTCGGACAGGTAAACCTGCTGTGCGGCGAAACGGTTCTGCCGAAAGTGGAGTCCGCGTTGAGCGTATTGAAACGGACAAAGAGGCGGTAGAGGGCACAGACCTCCGCCATATGCTTTGGAAGGCAGACGGGCCGGGATTTTCCCGGCCCCTGACAAAAGAAGGGGGCCTTAATGGAAGAACGCTTGCAAAAGCTGTTGTCTGCGGCGGGAATCTGTTCCCGCCGGACGGCGGAGACGTACATCACAGCCGGGCGCGTAACGGTAAACGGCGAAACGGCCAGCTTGGGCCAGCGGGCCGACCCGGAACGGGATGACATCCGTCTGGACGGCAAACCTCTTGCGCCAAAGGAAAAACCGGTATATATCCTGCTGAACAAGCCTCGGGGCTGCGTGACCACGCTCTCCGACGAAAAAGGACGAAAAACGGTCGCGGACCTGGTAAAAGACTGCGGCGCAAGGGTTTACCCCGTCGGGCGTCTGGACCTGGACTCCGAAGGTCTCCTGCTGCTGACCAACGACGGCGAACTCACTCAACGCCTGCTGCATCCCCGTTACGAGACGCCGAAAATCTACCACGTCTGGGTACAGGGGGAAACGGATACCGCCGCAGAGCGTCTCCGGCAGGTCACAAACCTGGACGGCGAACCCATACATCCTGCGCAAGTCCGTTTTCTGGGCCAGGAGGACGGCCTTTGTAAACTCTCCGTCACCATCCACGAGGGAAAAAACCGCCAGGTCCGGCGGATGTGCGCGGCCTGCAGCCTGGAGGTACGGCGGCTGCGCCGGGTGGGAGAGCACACGCTGTCCCTGGGCCGTCTTCGGAGCGGACAGTGGCGGTACTTAACCCCACCGGAGGTCCGGGCGCTGAAGGAAAATTGACCGGAGTGTGAAACATCGCTGTTTTCACACTCCGAAAATTTGTATACGGTATATATTGTATATTTATCAAGTCTGTGCTATACTATACAAGAGCTAAAACAGCGACGCAGTATTCTAGTCAGATCTGCCGTTTCCGAAGGAGGGCCTAAAAATCCTCCAAAGGGCACATCGATGAAACCCGTGGTGCCTGCTTGATACGCCCAGTTTTGGGTGG